>JBLIOL010000036.1:0-25071 GCA_047639615.1 Planctomycetota bacterium
CTCGAGGGCGTCGGGGTTCTTCTTCTGCGGCATCAGGCTCGAGCCCGTGCAGACGGAGTCGCCCAGCTTCAGGAAGCCGGCCTCTTGGCTGGCGTGGAAGATCCAGTCCTCGGCTAGGCGCGAGAGGTGCACGAGGGATTGTGCGCAGGCGAAGGCAACTTCGGCGGCGTGGTCGCGGGAGGAGACGGCGTCGAGGCTGTTGGCGCTGGCGCGGGCGAAGCCTAAGTCTGTGGCCAAGCTCTCGCGGTCCACGGGCCAGGCCGTGCCGGCCAGTGCGCCTGATCCCAGGGGGCAGACGTCGAAGCGGGTGCGTGCATCGCGCAGGCGGCTGGCGTCGCGCAACAGCATCTCAGCGTAGGCCAGGGCTTGGTGCCCGACGGTCACGGGCTGCGCGCGCTGCAGGTGCGTGTAGCCGGGTAGGGCCAGGTCGGCGGTCTTCTCGGCTAGGTCGGCCAGGGCGGTGACCAGTGCCTTCTGCGCAATGAGTAAGGACTCGATGCGCGTCTTCATGTAGAGGCGCAGATCGGTGGCTACCTGATCGTTGCGGCTGCGGCCCGTGTGTAGCTTGCGGGCTAGGCTGCCCACGCGTTCCTCTAGAGCCGCTTCTACGAAGCCGTGGATGTCCTCGGCGTTGGATTCGCCCAGAGCACTGCTATCGGCGGCGAACTCGGTTTGGAGTTCTTCGAGGGCTTGTTCGAGGGTGCGCACTTCGTCGGCCTCGAGCACGCCTGCTCCGCCCAGGGCACGGGCCCAGGCGGCGCTGCCTTGCAGGTCCACCTGCAAGAGCGCGCAGTCGAAGCTGAGGCTCTGGTTGAAGGCCTCGAAGGCCGGGGCTAGGCCGCCTTGGAAGCGGCCGCCCCAGAGTTGGTGGGTGGCGCTCTTCATGAGCTGAGTCCTGCTTCCACGGCCACCTGTCGCGCGACGGTTCCGGGCAAGCCGAAGAGGCGTACGAAGCCCTCGGAGTGCTGGGGGTCGTAGCCGGCGCCCATGGTGAAGCTGGCCAGGTCCTCCTTGTAGAGCGAAGTCGGACTGGTGCTGGCGACGGTGCGCGCGGTGCCCTTGTAGAGCTCCAGGGTTACTTCGCCCGTGACCGGGACCATGGCCTTCTCGAAGAAGGCGTCCAGGGCCTCGCGGGCCGGGTGGAACCACTGGCCGAAGTAGACCAGGCGCGCGTACTCCAGGCCGAGAATGCCGCACAGGTGCGCTGTCTCGCGCTCGAGGCACAGGGCGCGCAGGCTGCCGAGGGCTTCGTAGAGCAGGGTGCCGCCGGGCGTTTCGTAGAGACCGCGGGACTTCATGCCTACTAGGCGGTTCTCGACCAGGTCCATGCGGCCGACGCCGTGGATGCTGGCTACGGCGTTCAGTTGCTCGACCAGCTCGACCGGTTGGACGGCCACGCCGTCGATCTTCTGTGGGATGCCGCGCTCGAATTCGATGCGCACGCGCTGGGGTTTGTCCGGCGCTTCCCTGGGATCCGCCGTGAGCATCCAGACGTCGTCCGGGGGCGGAGTGCCGGGATCCTCAAGCGGACCGCCCTCGTGCGAGAGGTGCCACAGGTTGCGGTCGCGGGAGTAGATTTTGGCGGCGGTGGCAACGATCGGAATACCGGCCTTATTGGCGTATTCGATAGCGTCCTCGCGACTCTTGATCTCCCAGTTGCGCCAGGGCGCGATGATCTCCAGATCCGGAGCGAAGGCCATGTAACCTAGCTCGAAGCGCACCTGGTCATTGCCCTTGCCAGTGCAGCCGTGGGCCAGGGCGGTGGCGCCGACTTCGCGGGCGTAGGCGACTTGGGCGCGTGCGAGTACGGGCCGCGCTAGGCTGGTGCCGAGCAAATAGCGGTCCTCGTAGACCGCCAGCGCGCGCAGGGCGGGCCAGCAGGTTTCCGTGACGAACTCGTGCTGCAGGTCAGCGATTTTGCAGGAGGCAGCACCGGTGGCTAGGGCCTTCTCTTCGAGGCCCACCAACTCGTCGGCGCCTTGGCCCACGTCGCCGGCCAGGCAGTGCACCTCCCAGCCGCGCTCCTTGAGCCACGGGATGAGGATCGAAGTGTCGAGGCCGCCGGAGTAGGCGAGAACTACGCGCTTGGGATTGGTCATGCCGTTACCTCTGCGGTGGCGATGCTATCGGAGTCGGAGTCGATCAACTCGGCGTCGATCAGGGCTGGTACGGGAGCCATGAGCAGGGCCATGATGGCCTTCTGCACGTGCAGGCGGTTCTCGGCGATGTCGAAGACGATGGAGTTCGGACCATCGATCACGCCAGGCGTCACTTCGTGTCCGCGGTGGGCGGGCAGGCAGTGCATGAAGAGGCCGTTGTTGGTGCGCTCCATCAGCGCTTCGTTGACCTGGTAGTCGGCGAAGATCGCGGCGCGCTCGGATATCTCGTCCTCCTGGCCCATGCTGGCCCAGACGTCGGTGTAGATCGCGTCGGCGCCGCTGGCGGCTTCCTCGCAGTCGTTGGTGTAGAGCACCCGCGCGCCGGTCTTGGCGGCGTCGCTGAGGGCCTGGTCCATGACCTTGAGATTGGGCTCGTAGCCCTCCGGCGTGCAGATGGTGATGTGCATGCCGAGCTTGGGCGCGGCGTGCAGCAGGGAGTGGCAGGTGTTGTTGCCATCGCCCATGTAGACCAGATGCTTGCCCTTCACGTCGCCCCAGTGCTCGATCAGCGTCAGGCAATCGGCCAGGGCTTGGCAGGGGTGTAGAAAGTCGGACAGGCCGTTGATGACCGGCACGCTGGCGTGCTTGGCGAGATCGGTCACGGCCCGGTGGCGGTAGGTGCGCGCGACGATGCCGTCGACCCAACGCTCCAGGTTCTTGGCCATGTCGGGCACGGACTCGCGGCTGCCTAGGCGTGCGGCGGAGTGGTCCAGGAAGATGGCGCTTCCGCCCAGGTCCTGGATGCCGATGTCGAAGGTGAAGCGCGTGCGCAGGCTCTCCTTCTCGAAGATCATCGCTAGGCGCTTCCCGGCGAGCAGCTGGTTGTAGCGCTTGGGCTCGGCCTTGAGCGCGATGGCAGTGCTGAAGATGCGCTGCAGATCGGCCGGGCTGAGGGGAGCGAGGGAGGTGAGGTTGTGTTGGGGGAGGCCCCCGAGGGTCACAGGCTGCATGGCAGAGTGGAGTTGGAAAGAATCTCTTCGAGGACCGTCATGGCCTCGTCGAGTTGGCTCTCGGTGATGATGTACGGGGGTAGGAAGCGCAGCACGTCGCCGGCGGCGGTGCAGGCCAGGATGCCACGCGCGTGCAGGGCGCTGGCGATGTCTGCGGCGATACCCGGCAGGACGAGGCCCTGCATCAGGCCGCGGCCGCGGTGCTCGGTGGCGCAGTCGTTGGTAGCGACGATCTGTTCAAGGCGCTTTGTGAGGTAAAGGCCGAGCTCGAGCACGCGTTGGGCGAGACCGTTTTGGAGGAGTTCTTCGAGCACGACCTTGGCTGAGCACAGGGCCATGGGGCCGCCGCCGAAGGTCGAGCCGTGGTCGCCGGGTTGCAGTACAGCGCGCAGTTCCTCGCAGGCGAGGGTCGCGCCCATGGGCAGGCCGGCGCCGAGGGGCTTGGCCAGGGTCACGATGTCGGGCTGAACGCCGGCGCTCTGGGCGGCCAAGAAGGTGCCGGTGCGACCGACGCCGCATTGGACCTCGTCGTGGATCAGGATCGTGCCGCTGTCCGTGCACGCCTTGCGCACGGCGCGCAGGTAGTCGTCTGAGAGCGTGCGCAGACCGCCCTCGCCCTGGATCGGTTCCAGGATCATGGCGGCGGGGTTCGCGCTGAGGGCCGTGTTCAGCGCGTCCAGGTTTTCGGGCTCGATGAAGACGCTCTCCAGCAGCTTGCCGAAGGGCTCGCGGTAGGCCGGGTTGGCGGTTACCGAGAGGGAGCCGAGGGTGCGTCCGTGGAAGCCGCCGTCAAGAGCCACGAAGTGTTGGCGCTCGGGCTTGCCGCGTTGCAGTTGCGCCTTGCGCGCGAGCTTGAGCGCGCACTCGTTAGCCTCGGAGCCGGAGTTCGAGAAGAACACGCCGGCCATGCCGGTGGCGCCGGTAAGCAGCTCGGAAACGGCCTCCGTAAGCGGATGGCGATAGAGGTTGGAGACGTGTAGGAGCTCTGCTGCCTGAGTCTGCAAGGCGTCCACCAAGCGCGGGTGTGCGTGGCCCAAGGCAGATACCGCCAAACCGCCGATTAGATCCATCCAATGGCGTCCATTAGCGTCATGCAGGTAGACGCCGGAGCCGCCGGTGAAGACGTCGGCCTTAGGCTTGTAGGTCTTGATCAGATGCTCATCCATGGACTTCCTCCCGTGCGCTGATGTGGGTGCCGCCGCCGGGGGCGAGGGCGGCCAGGACGCAGTCTTCCAGCTCGGCGCTGGCGATGACGACGCGGCCATTCGGGAGCGCCTTGGCGGCGCTGGCTGCTGCGGCCACCTTGGGCAGCATGCCACCCTGGAGGGCGCCTTGTTTGAGTAACTCGGCGTGTTTGACGGGGCCAAGTTCGGCCAGGGGCAGACCCTCGGCGTCGCGTACGGCTTCCACATCGGAGAGCAGCAGCAGGGCGTCGGCTTCGAGGCCGGCGGCCAGGGGCGCGGCGGCGTGATCGGCGTTGACGTTGTAGAGCCGGCTGGGGTCGCCGGCCGCGTCCTCCGCGAGTGGCGCCATGGAGGCGATCACGGGAACGTAGCCCAGGGCGCACAGGGCGAGGGGCAGCTTGGGGTGCACGGCTTGTACCTCGCCCACGTAGCCCAGTTGAGCGCCGCTGATCTCGAGCGGCCGCGCCTCGAAGCAGCGGCCATCGGCGCCAGTAAGCCCTACGGCGGGTGCGCCGACGCGGTCCAAGGCGTGCACTAGGCTGCGGTTGACGCTGCCGGCAAGCACCGCCAGGGCGACTTCCGAGGTGGCCTCGTCGGTGACGCGCAGGCCTTGCACGTAATGGTCTTCGATGCCGAGGCGCGTGCACCAGTGACGGATTTGCTCGCCGCCGCCATGCACGACAATCAGCTCGTGTCCTGCGTTCAGGGCACTTTGGATGGAGCGCGCGAAACGCAGACGTCCGGCTTCCTCGAGCAGGGGCGCCCCGCCGACCTTGACTAGGATCCTCATAGCAAGCCCTCTACTTCGTCGAGTCCGAGCATCAGGTTCATGTTCTGCAGGGCCTGGCTAGCGGCGCCCTTGAGTAGGTTGTCGATCACACTGACCACCACCAGGCTGCCGTTGGCGGAGGCCACACCCATGTGGCAGCGCGGGCTGTTCTGTACATCGCGCAGGGCCGGGATGCCGCTCTCGAGCACCTTGACTAGGGGCTCGCCTGCGTAGGCCTGCGCGAGTGCGGCGCGTGCCGAATCCTCTGTGGCGCCGGCGGCCGGCGGCAGGTAGAGGGTTGTGAGAATACCCCTGAAACAGGGTAATAGATGCGGAACGAAGACGATGCGGTCACAGTCCGCATGCTCGGCGATCTCGGGTGCGTGGCGGTGTGTTCCGACGCCATAGGCGCGGAAGTTCTCGACCACGTTGTGATAGAGGGTCGTGTCGGTGGGGGCCTTGCCCGCGCCGGAGACACCACTCTTGGCGTCGGCGATGATCGGGCCCGTCGAGCTGATCTGCTGGGCCTCGAACAAGGGCAGCAAGGGCAGCAGCACTGAGGTGGGGTAGCAGCCAGGGTTGGCCACCAGGCGTGAGCCTTTGATGCTCTCGCGGTTGTGCTCCACCAGGCCGTAGACGGCGGCGTCGAGCAGGTCCGTGGCGGGGTGGGGCTGGCCGTAGGCCGCCTCCCAGGCGACCTGGTTCTTGAGGCGCAGGTCGGCGGAGAGGTCGACCACGTGGGCGCCCGCGTCCAGTGCGGCGCGCACGTGGGGCGTGGCGACGCCGTGGGGTGTGCACAGGAAGACCGCGTCGAGGCCCTTGAAGGAATCGGCCTGCAAGACGCTCTGCATGGGCGCTCCGGCGACTGGTGCGTCGCCGGCAGCGGCGCCCGGGCGCGCCGAGTGCACGGCCTTTAGTTCGATGCTGGGGTGGCCCAGTAGCAGCTTGCAGAGTTCCTGTCCTGCATAGCCGGAGGCACCGACGACTGCGGCTTCAAGCTTCTGGTCGCTCACGGCTTCAGTTCCTCGAGCCGGAGGCTCAGGGCCAATGCGGCGGCCGGGTCCGGGCTGATGAGCAGCACCGTGTCATCGCCTGCGATGGAGCCCAAGAGGTTGCCTAGGCCGGCGTGGTCTAAGGCCAGGGCCATGGGTTGGGCGCCGCCGGGCGGAGTATGCATGACCAACAGCTGCTGCGCGGGCTCGAGGCCCAGGCACCACTGGCCGAGGGCCACCCGTAGCTGGGCTAGAGGGGCTTTCGGGGCTTCGACTCCGGGTCCAGGCAGGCTGTAGCCGGCGGAGCCCTTGATGGCCCCCAAGGCCCTCAAATCCCTGGAGAGAGTGGCTTGGTTGGCTTCCAGGTCCTGGTCGGCCAAGGCCGCTGCCAGATGCGCCTGGTTGGGGACGGCTCCCTGGCGCAGGAGCTCCAGGATTGCCTGACGGCGGGTTTGTTGGTGGGATAGGGCAGGCATAGCTATGCGCTCGAGGTGCATAAATATGCGAACCTGGCCCAGGATGGTCAAGCCCTATCTCTAGGGGAATGCCCTCAGACCCTGATTTTCTAGCGCCGGCCTAGGGCCGTGTCGCACTGGGCGATCAGGGCGTAGGTGCCGCGGATGTCGGGGTGGTCGAAGGGTTCGTTCGAAAGGCTGAGGAAGCGCTCGAGGGCTGACTTGGCGCGCGAGTAGCGCTTCATCTCGAACAGCAGCTGACCGCGCCGCGAGTGCAGGTTGGTCATGTTCGGATCCAGGGAGAGGGCCTGGTCCAGTTGGGCGAGGGCTTCGTCGGAGCGTCCGAAACCGTGCAGGAGTTCGGAGCTCTCCAGGCGTACGAAGGTCTCCAGCTCCTGGTTGTCGAGCAGGGTGCGGCGTGCGCTAACGCTTGACTCGCCCTTGGCCTCGTTCTCGGTAAGCGTCACGCGGAAGAGCTTGTTGGAGCCTTCGATGGAGTCTAGTAGTGTTGTGGCGTAGGCCAGGGATTCGTTGTTCTTGCCCTGGTAGCGCGACACACGCATTAGGCCGTTTAGGGCCTCGAAGCTGCCCGTAAACAGCCTTTCGGCGTCCAGGTAGGCCTCGATGGATTCCTCCCAGGCCTCTATCGAGAGCTTGAGCAGGTCGTCGGCACGGGCTTCCGGATCGGCGGCTTCCGTGTAGCGCTCGCCGGAGCGAATTACCACGGCGGACTCGGACATCAGAAGGCCCTTGCGCTCCAGGGCTGCGGCCAGGCCGAGGCGCACGCGGAAGTCGTCTTGGGCTGGGTGATCGCGAAAGATCTGCTCAGCGATGGCGATGTCGCGTGAGGTTCCTAGGTGCTGGTGGCAGCGGCCTTGGATCAAGAGGAAGCGTTCGTTGTCCTCCTGGATGGCCAGCCCGCGGTAGCACTGGTCCAGGCAGCGCTCGATCTCACCCAGCTCGTAGTAGCGGCCGGCGTTCTCTAGGTAGAGGCCGAGCTTCTGCTTATCCGTTAGCTCACCGTCAGGGGTGGAGCTGCAGGCGATGAGGAGGGTTAGGAGGGCGAGTCCTAGCAGGCGGGGGCGAATCATGGGCACAGGATAGGGCAGATGGTGTCGCGAGGCGGCGTCTGGCTGGGGCGGATGGGGGATTCGGCCAGATATGGGGGCTATTGGGCTCTGGGGCCTTCCGGGCCTCCCCTGGTAGCGCGCAATAGCTCGGCTACCCGGTCGTGTTGCATACGAACCTGCATGACTCTTCCGCCGGAGAGATTTACCAGGCCTGGCTTGGCCCCCCTGGGCTTGTGGACGAACTTGCGCTGGGCCACGTGCACGGGGGCCTTGTCGGCCTCTTTTGCCGGCGAGAAGTGGATCGCTAGGAAGGCGGCTTCCAGCAGGGCCTGCTGGCTGGGTTCGCGGTTCTTCTCCACGCGCAGGATCACGTGGCTGCCTGGGCAGTCGGCCGTGTGCAGCCAGTAGTCGTTGCCACGGGCGTGGTGGAAGGTGAGCTTGTCGTTGTCCTTGGCGGCGCGACCCACGCGTACCTCGTAGCCGTCGGCCACGGTGAAGACGCGGTAGGGGACGCGCACGGCGGGGGCTTTGCGCTTGCGCGCATCGGCCTGCTGGAGCGGGTCGAGCAGGCCTTGCTTGACGGCGGCTAGGTCCAGGGCGGTGGGGTCCTCGGCGCTCTCGGCAGCCTCCAGGAGCTCGGCAAGCGCGAGCACCTTGGCGCGTGCGCGCTCCAGTTCGGAGGCAACGCTTTCGCGGGCGCGTTCGAGCTTGTGGAAGCGATCGAAGGTGCGTTGCAGGTTCTGTTGTGGCGTGCGCTTGGGATCAAGCTCGATGCTGCGCAGGGGCGTGCCTTCAGTGAACCAGTCCTCAAGTTCGATGGACTCCATTCCACGCTTTAGACGTCCTAGGGCGGACTTTAGCAGCTCGCCGTCCTCGCGCACACGGTCCGCGCCTTCGGCGGCGGCGGCGCGTTGTTCGAGGCCGACTACCAGGCCCTTCGCGCGGTCATGCTTACGCTTGGCGCGCGCCGCGAGGCGCTTGCCCGCGTCCATGCGGTGTGCCTCTTGCGCCAGGGGCTCGAGGGTGCGTTCCACACGCCAGGAGAGAGGTGCGCGATCCGGAACAGGTCCGGGGGGAACTTCGTCGGGTTGGGGGAAGCTCTCGGCGATGGAGGGAGGTTCGGGGCCGCTGGGAGCACCGGCGCCACCGGGCGCGTCCCAGGTGCTGCCTGGGGCTAGGCGCTCGGCGTTCTTGCCGTGGCCCGGGACCAGTAGGTCTAGGATCTGTTCGTTTTGGTCCAGCAGTAAGAGGTTCGCGCGCCGGCCGAAGAGCTCCAGGGCCAGGGTGCGGGCCTTGCCGGAGGGGCCGCCTTTGAACTCCACAAAGACGATGCGGTCGCCGCGCACCTGGCTAACCGAGCGCACCTCGGCGCCGAGTAGTTCCTGCTGTAGACCCTCGTAGAAGGGACTTATTGGTCCATCGTGCCGATAGGTGCGGCCTTGCTGGAGGTGCACGCGGGCAGCCTCGGGGTGCGCCGAGAGGCGCAGGCGCAGCACTGGCGGGGCGCCTTCCAGGCCCTCCCGCGGCTCGATCACGAGCAACACATCACGGGGCGGCAGGGCCGCCACGTCCTTGACCCGCCCACCAGTGAGCAGAGCACCTACCTCGCGGCAGAGCTCGCCCACATGGCGTGCGGCAAGGCGCGGGTTCAGGAGAGTTCCTCAGCCACGTTGTAGGCCCAGGGCTCAGCGACCGGGCTCCAGTCGCAAAGTTCGTCCGCGTCAGGGAACCACAGTGCCAATTCGGTCACAGCGGTCTCCGGGGCGTCCGATGCGTGGATCAGGTTGTTGCTGAAACTCATGCCCAGATCGCCACGGATGGTGCCGGCATCAGCCTCGCGGCTGTTGGTCGAGCCGACCATGCGGCGCACCACGGCGATGGCGTCCTTGCCCTCAAGAACCAGGGCCACGACGGGGCTGGAGGTCATGAAGGAGACCAGATTGTTGAAGAAAGGGCGCTCCTTATGGACCTCGTAATGGGCCTTCAATTGCTCCGTAGGGAAGCAACGCATCTTGAGGCCAATGAGCTTGAGGCCCTTGCGCTCGAAGCGGGCCAGGATCTCGCCGATCAAGCCACGTTGGACGGTGTCGGGCTTAAACAGCACCAGGGTTCTTTCCACGGTCGTTACCAGTTTGGTTAGGGGATGTGGGGCAGGGCAGGCTCGAATGGGAGGCGGCCCTTCGCCGGAAAAACGGCGCACGAGGATACGAGGCAAGTTGCCCTGGAGGCAAGCGCCAATGCTGGCCAATGAGAGCCTTAAAATGGGCTCTGGGAGGCCCCGGTGAGGGGTCCTGCGGCTATGGGTCGCAGGTCGGACTGGGAAGGTCAAAAGAGTGTTCCAGATTCCTCCGCGCACTGGTTGACCTAGCCCTTCGAGAAACTACAGTTTTCGCCCAAACAGTGAGGCAGAGCTCTCCCGCACACGGGAGGGTCCGCCTTGTTCCTTGGAAAACAAACGAGCGTTCAGTCGAACTTGATGGCCTTCTAAGGTCCCAAGTCCGGCGCTGGCGACACTACACCACTTCCTGCGCAAGTTCTGGAAACCTGCAGCTGCCATGTCCGACACATCCAATCCGCCCGGGGCTCAAAGGCCTCAATCGGACGATGAGAAGGCCAGGCAGGCTAAGGCTGAGAGCATGCGGGATGCGGGCAAGTACGCGGGCTTAGGACTGTCCCTTGCGGCCACCCTCTGCGTGTTTACTTGGGGCGGCTACGTCCTCGACCAGCGCTTCGACAGCTTGCCCTTGTTCCTACTCGTCGGCGTTTTCGCCGGCGGTGGCTTGGGCACCTACTCCTTGATCAAGAAGGTCTCGGCGGGCAGCTCCAGCCCTCCTAACCATCGCGATTGAGAAGCAGGCCGCTCCGAAGGCCTCCGAAGTCTTCCGAAGTCTTCCGACAGCCTCCTCTCCCAACCGTCTCTCTCCCAACCGCCTCTCTCCCAGCAGTGCTTCGCACCATCCTCCTCACCACGCTAACCGTCGGCATCTTGATTGCCGTTGCGTTTGCTGTCTCCGCCTTCGATGGGCGTGAGCGTGTGGGACTATGGGCTGGCTCAGTGGTAGGGGCCTTGATGGCACTGATCGGCGCGTCCGCTCAGATGTACATCGCGAGGAAGCACCCGAAGCGCGTCATGGACGCGACGGTGATTGGATTCCTGTTCTTGCTCACCGGGTTGATGGCGTCGGCTGTGTCCGTTCGCTTCGCCCCGACTCTTGTTGAAGTCGCCGACTGGCAACTCTTCATCGTGGCCTACGCTGCCGGGGCACTGGTGCCCCTGCTAGCTGGGACCGTGTCGAGTGCCGCAGCCCTGAAGGGAAGGACTGTCGCTTGAGTATTCTTCGACCGCTTCTGATGCTGGTTCTGGTTGTGGGGGCGTGTTTCGCCTCGATGACACTCTCCGAGCATCACGCCGCTACCAACGACAATGCCTTCGTGGCGCTCTACGGCCACGTGCTGCCGGCTGACCTAGTTAAGCCCAGCAGTTCGGACCACGAGCACGCCAGCGAGGCTGCTGATGAGCACGCCGCATCCACGGATGCTGAGCAAGCTGCCGAACCCGCCCATGGCGAGGACGAGCATCACGCTAAGGAGCTGCTCTTCACCGTGACGCTGCCCTTGCCGGCACTGTTCGACAAGGACCCCGCACGCGATGGCACGCAGTTGGCCATGTCCAACCTGCAGATCTTCCAGCTGGTGGCCGTGCTCTTCATCCTGATCGCCTTCAGCGGTGTTCCGGCCTACATCCGCAGCGGTCGCGGCGACGCGATCTCGCGTCTCGGCGCTGGCTTCTGCCAGTACATCCGCGACGAGATGGTCGAGCCCAACATGCACGGGAGCTTCGGCCGGCGGTTCTTGCCATACTTCCTGTCGGTGTTCTTCTTCATTATGATGATGAACCTGATGGGGCTCGCTCCCGGGGGTGCCACGCCCACGGCAAGCATCTTCGTGACCGCCGCCCTGGCCGTTACGACGCTCTTGGCCATGGTTGGCTGCGGCATGGCAGCCCAAGGCCCCGTGGCCTTCTGGAAGAACCTGGTGCCCCACGTGCCGACCGCCCTCTGGCCTTTGATGTTTCTCGTCGAAGTCCTGGGCCTGTTCGTGAAGCCCTTCGCCTTGATGATTCGTCTCTTCGCGAACATGACCGGCGGCCACATGGTGGTGCTCAGCTTCATGGGCCTGATCTTCTTCTTCGCCACGACCGACTTCTCGAACATGGGCTACATCGTGTCGCCCATCGCAGTCGGTTTCGCGGTGTTCATCATGATCATCGAGGCCTTCGTTGCTCTGCTGCAGGCCTACATTTTCACCCAGCTCTCGATCCTCTTCGTAGGTGCCGCGGTTCATCCCGAGCACTAAACACCAGGATCATCAACAGATCACCCGTTCTTTAAGGCACCCCACTTCGGGGGCAGAGGGCGGGCGAAACCCGACCGGGGCCATGCGGCCCCATCAGAAACCCAAAACTCCCCCTTGCGGTCCCCAAAGACTTGGGGACAACCGGAGACTAGAGACGACATGGAAGCACTTGACCTTGCGTACTTCGGTGCCGCGATTGGCGCTGGCATCGTAGCCTGTGGCGCTGGCGCAGGCATCGGCCGCATCGGCGCAGCCGCCAACGAAGGCATCGCCCGTCAGCCCGAAGCAGCTGGCGACATTAAGGGTGGTTCCATCATCCTTGCCGCCCTCATTGAGGGCGTGTCCCTGTTCGCCGTCGTGGTCACCCTGTTGATCGCGCTGAAGTAGTTCTTCGGAACTACCTCAAACGACGAAATGGGACCGCATCGTCGCCCAGGGGAGCTTGCTCCCCTGGGCGTACGAGGCGACCCCTGGTATTAGAAACCCACCCCATCCAAACCTTTCACCCTCAACGCGAGTCCTAGAATGCAAAGCACCTTCGTGCTGGCCGTCGCAGACGGCGGATTCAACCTGCTAGATGTCGGCGGAGCTGGCAACTTCATCTGGACCCTCGTGATCTTTGTGATCGCGTTGCCCTTCATGTGGAAGGTGGTCTTCGGACCGATTACCGAGGCGCTCTACGACCGCGACTCGAAGGCTAACGAGGCCATCGTGGCCGCTCAGAAAGCCTCCGAGGACGCTGAGCAAGCGCGCGCCGCAGTCGAAGTGGCCCTGGGCGAAGCTCAGGCCGAGGCTGCCAAGCTCATGGCTGGTGCGCGCGAGCGCGCAGAAGTGCGCGAACGTGACATCGTCGACAGCGCTAAGAAAGAGGCGGAAGCGATGATCGAGCAAGCGCGTGCAGCTATCAGCGCTGAGAAGGACAAGGCTCTTTCGACCATCCGTCAGGAGGTCGTGGACCTCTCCCTTTCCGCAGCCAGCAAGGTGCTTGGTCGCACAGTGGGCACTGAGGACGACCGTCGGCTCGTAACCGACCTTGTCGGCAGCGGCGGAGGCGACGAGGGTTGATCGGAATCGATCCCGTCTCCACGCGCTGGGCAGCAGCCCTGTTCAATCTGGCCCTGGGTCAGAGCAAGGTGGATGCCGTCGGAGACGACGTCGCCCGCCTTGGGACGGAGTTGAACTCCGATGCCGTCAAAGCCTATCTGCTGATCAGCAGTGCCAGCGACGCTGAGAAACTCGGCAAGCTCGAGCAGGTCCTCGTGGACTGCGATGAGCTCACTGCCAAGTTCGTGCGCCTGCTCTTCGAGAAGGGACGCGTCGGCGTCCTCGAACACCTGGAAGCTGCCTTCCGGGCCCGTCGCCTCGAGCACGAAGGTGCTGTGGAAGGCCACGTGGAAAGCGCCCGTCAACTTGACGATGCGCAGGTAACAAGTCTGGCCGCCGCCATGGGCGCGCGACTGGGCAAGCAGGTGACCCTCGAGCAGCGCGTGAACGCCGACCTTGTCGGCGGTGTGCGCGTCTTCGTGGGCGCCAACATGATCGATCAATCGGTGCAGGGCCGCCTGGAGGGCCTGCGCCGCAAGATGGTGGACGCGCGCCTGCCTAGCTAGGCCGCCGCAGACACCATCTCTCCTTTCAGAACCCCGACCCGCAGTCACCCTAGACCCGACTTAGTGCCATGGACCTTCGACCCGCAGAAGTAACTTCGATCCTTGAAAAAGAGATCGAGAACTATGGTGGGACCAGCCAAATGCAGAGCGTGGGAACCGTGCTCTCTGTGGGTGACGGTGTCGCCCGCGTGTATGGTCTCGACGACTGCATGATGAACGAGCTGCTCGAGTTCCCCGGTGGGGTTCGCGCTGTGGCACTCAACCTGGAAGAGGACAACGTGGGCTGCGTGCTCCTTGGCGACGCCGCCAAGGTTCGCGAAGGCGACACCGTCCGCTCTACAGGTCGAATCATCTCCGTGCCCACCGGCATGAAGCTGCTGGGCCGCGTGGTCAACGCACTGGGTGACCCCATCGACGGTAAGGGCTCCTTGGGCACTACCGACGCTGACCTGCTGCCCATCGAGCAACCCGCCCCCTCGGTGGTGGAGCGCGAGCCGGTGAACCAGCCCCTGCAGACCGGCATCCTGGCCATCGACGCCATGATCCCCGTGGGCCGTGGTCAGCGCGAGCTGATCATCGGTGACCGTCAGACCGGCAAGACCGCTCTGATCATCGACACGATCCTCTCCCAGAAGTACACAGGCGGCGGCGATCCCACCAACGAAGAGCAGGTCATCTGCATCTACGTTGCTGTGGCTCAGAAGCAGTCCAACGTGGTCGACCTGGTGCGTCGCCTCGAGGCGGAAGGCGCCATGTCCTACACCATCGTGGTGTCGGCCTCCGCCAACGACGAAGCCTCCATGCAGTACCTGGCCAGCTACGCCGGTACCACCATGGGCGAGCGCTTCCGCGACGCCGGCCGCCACGTGGTCATCTTCTACGATGACCTCTACAAGCAGGCACTTGCCTACCGCCAGGTGATGTTGCTGCTGCGTCGTCCCCCGGGCCGTGAGGCCTTCCCGGGCGATGTGTTCAACCTGCACAGTCGTCTCCTTGAGCGTTCCGCCAAGCTGGCCGACAACGCCCCCGAGATCAACCCGCGCTACAAAGCTGGCGGCGGCACCATGACGGCCTTCCCCGTGGTGGAGACCCAGGAAGGCGACGTTTCGGCGTACATCCCGACCAACGTGATCTCGATCACCGACGGTCAGATCTTCCTCGAGTCCAGTCTGTTCAACTCCGGCATCCGCCCGGCAGTCAACGCAGGCATCTCGGTCAGCCGCGTGGGTGGTGCAGCCCAGATTCCGGCCATGAAGAAGACCGTTGGCTCCCTGCGCCTTGACCTGGCTCAGTACCGCGAACTGCAGGCCTTCGCCCAGTTCGGTTCGGACCTTGATAAGGGCACCCAGGACAAGCTCACCCGCGGTGAGCGTCTGGTGGAGGTGCTCAAGCAGCCCCAGTACGCGCCGGTCGAAGCGACCGAGCAAGTCATGGTTCTCTACGCCGCCGGTACCGGTGCCCTGGATGATCTTCACGTCAGCAAGGTTGCCGAGTTCAGCAAGCGCTTGGTCGAGATGATCATGGACGGCAACCCCGAGGTCTCGACACAAATCCGTGAGGCCAAGAAGGGCATCCCGGACGAAGCCAAGGCTGTCATCGACACCGCCATCGCCGCCGTCAAGGCACAGCTCTAGTTCTAGGACACCGCCATGGCCGGCATCAAGGAGCTGCGCGTACGGATCAAGTCCGTAGGCAGCATCAAGCAAATCACAAGAGCAATGGAGATGGTCGCTACGACCAAGCTCCGGCGCTTCCAGGATCGTGCGACTAGCTCGCGCCCCTACGCCACCGAGATCAGTGGTCTCGTTGGTCGTTTGGCCGCGGTCCTCGGCGAGGACGGCGTGCAAGGCATGCCGCTCTTTAACGTCGGCGCAGGGGACAAGACCCTGGCCTTGGTCGTTACCTCCGATCGCGGTCTCTGCGGTGCCTACAACTCCAACCTGCTCAAGTTGGTGGAGTCTTGGCGCGCCGAGCAATCGAACGACGTGGAGTACTACATCTACGGCCGTAAGGGTGCTCAGTACATGGGCGCGCGTGACTTCAGCGTGAAGGGTCTTCTGACCGATCCGCCGCTGGAGTCTATGGACTACCGCAACGCTGCGACAACCTCGCGCATGCTGCAGAAGGCCTTCCTGTCCGGCGAGTACAAGGACGTGGTGATCTTCTTCTCGGCCTTCGAGACCATGGCCAAGTACGTGCCCACCGTCCTGCCCTTCCTGCCCTTGAGCGGTGTGGATTCGGGCGGGGAAGAAGGCAGTGCGGCTGGCGCTGACGTGCTCCTTGAGCCCGACGCCGCCACCATCTTTGAGCATCTCGTGCCCCGCTATCTCGAGACGCGTATCTACAACGCGCTGCTCGAATCCCTCACGTCTGAGTACGCCAGTCGCCGCTTCGCCATGAAGAACGCGACCGAGGCAGCCAACGACATGCAGAAAGCCCTGCGGGGCGTCTACAACCGTAAGCGTCAAGAGAACATCACCAAGGAGCTGCTCGACATCGTCGGCGGCGCCGAGGCTGTGAAGTAGCACCCGACTAGTCAACCCACCGATCAACCATCCAATGACCACGACTACCAGCACCGGCACCGTAGCCCAGATCTTCGGGCCTGTCGTCGACGTGCGCTTCGACCACGGCCAACTGCCCGCGATCTTCAATGCGGTCACGGTGACCGACACCGAGCGCGGCCTTTTCATCACCTTGGAGGTTGCCCAGCACTTGGGTAACGACATGGTGCGCTGCATCGCCATGGCGTCCACCGATGGCGCCCGACGCGGCATGGAAGCTGTCGACAGCGGGGCGCCGATTACGGTTCCCGTTGGCGAGCGCACCAAGGGTCGAATCTTCAACCTGCTTGGCGAGCCCCTGGACACCGTGTCTCGCGGTGATATCCCCCCCGGCGACACCTGGCCGATCCACCGTCCGGCACCGACCTTCGACCAGCAGGAAGCTGTGTCCGAAGTCTTCGAGACCGGCATCAAGGTGGTCGACCTGCTGTGTCCCTTTGCGAAGGGCGGCAAGATCGGCCTCTTCGGTGGTGCCGGCGTGGGCAAGACCGTGCTCATTCAGGAGCTCATCCGCATTACCGCCGTTGAGAAAGGTGGCTTCTGTGTGTTCGCCGGCGTGGGGGAGCGTACCCGTGAGGGCAACGACCTCTGGCTGGAGATGACCGAGGCTACCTACAAGACCCCCGACGGCGGCACCGCTGCGGTGATCGACAACGCGGTGCTGGTCTTCGGCCAGATGAACGAGCCCCCGGGTGCACGTCTGCGCGTGGCCCTGACCGGGCTGACCATGGCGGAGTACTTCCGTGAAGAGCGCGGCCAAGACGTGCTGCTCTTCGTGGACAACATCTTCCGCTTCGTGCAGGCCGGTTCCGAAGTGTCCGCACTGCTCGGCCGTCTGCCCTCCGCAGTGGGCTATCAGCCGACCATGGCCTCCGAGATGGGTGCTCTTCAGGAGCGCATTACGTCCACCAAGGACGGCTCGGTGACCTCCATGCAGGCCGTCTACGTGCCTGCCGACGACATCACTGACCCGGCTCCGGTGGCGACCTTCGCCCACTTGGACTCGACCATCATCCTGGACCGCGCCATCTCCGAGCTGGGTATCTACCCGGCAGTTGACCCGCTCAAGTCCACCAGCCGCATGCTCGACCCGCAGGTCGTTGGTCAGGAGCACTACGACACCGCTCGTCGTGTTCAGCAGACCCTGCAGCGCTACGCTGACCTGAAGGACATCATCGCCATCCTCGGCATCGAGGAGCTCTCCGACGATGACAAGGCGGTCGTATCGCGCGCCCGTCGTATCCAGAAGTTCCTGTCGCAGCCCTTCTTCGTGGCGGAGCAATTCACCGGTATGACCGGCGTCTTCGTCCCCCGCGAGAACACGGTGAAGTCCTTCAAGGCCATCCTTGATGGTGATCACGACGACATGCCCGAGGACGCCTTCTACATGGTTGCTGGTATCGACGCAGCCATTGAGAAGAACAAGTCCCTCTAGTCCGACCCTTACCCTCGCGAGCTGACCCAACAGAGCCATGGCCGATAGCCTGACCTTGCGCGTGATCACGCCGGAACGCGTGGTGATTGACACCACCGTCTCCTCGGTGAAGTTCCCCGGACTTGACGGTCTGATCGGGGTGCTGCCCAAGCACGCCCACATGGTTTCCGCTCTGGACTCGGGTCTGCTCGAGTGGAGCACCGGTAGTGGTGCTCCCGAGGACATGTTTGTGGCCGGTGGCTTCGCGGAAGTGCGCGGGAACACCGTGCGCATCGTGACCGAAGCCGGCGAGCTGGCCACGGACATCGAGATCGAGCGTGCTGAGCAGGCCGCCGTGCGTGCGAAAGAGCGTCTCAAGACCCGCCGTGTGGAAGAGGGGACCGTGGAGTTCGACGTGCTGCGCGCCGAAGCCTCCTTGCGTCGCGCGCTGATGCGCACCTTCGTGGCTGGCCGGGCGAAGCGCTAGTGTCCACCCCGTCCGGCATCGCAGGCTGGCGCCGAACTCACACTTGTGGTGAGTTGCGGGAGGAGCACGTGGGCCAGCAAGTGACCTTGAACGGGTGGGTGGCCAAGCGCCGCAACCTGGGCGGGCTCTACTTCATCGACCTGCGCGACCGCTACGGCCTCTGCCAGCTGCTGCTGGACGGCGACTACGAGCGTGTGGGTCTGGGCCCCGAGGACAACCTCTCGCCCGAGGACGTAATCGCTGTCAGCGGTAGCGTGCGCAAGCGCGAGAAGCCCAACAGCCAAATGGCCACGGGCCAGATCGAGCTGGTGGTGACGCGCCTCGAGCGCCTCTCCGAAGCCAAGCTGCCGCCCTTCGAGATCGTCGAGGACCTCGACACCAACGTCGAACTTCGTCTGCGCTATCGCTACCTGGACCTGCGTCGTCCGGACATGCAACGCAACCTGATGCACCGCTCGAAGTTCATCGGCGCCATGCGCGCGGCCTTCCTGGCCCAGGACTTCTGCGAGGTCGAGACGCCGATCCTGACCAAGGCCACGCCTGAGGGCGCGCGCGATTACTTGGTGCCGAGTCGCGTTCAGCCGGGCAAGTGGTACGCGCTGCCCCAGTCGCCGCAGATCTTCAAGCAGATCCTGATGGTGGCCGGCATGGATCGCTACTTCCAAGTAGCGCGCTGCTTCCGCGACGAGGACCTGCGCGCGGACCGTCAGCCCGAGTTCACCCAGCTCGATATGGAGATGTCCTTCGTCGAAGAAGAAGACGTCTACGCCTGCTGGGAAACGGTCATTGTGCGGACCATGAAGGATGCCATGGACGTGGACGTCCAGATCCCTCTGCCGCGCATGACCTGGGCCGAGTCCATGAACCGCTTCGGTTCCGACAAGCCCGATACGCGCTTCGAGATGGAGCTCAAGGATCTGGCCGAGTGGGTTCCGACCTGCGACTTCGGCGTCTTCAAAGGCGCACTCGAAGCCGGCGGCCGTGTCATGGCTCTGGTGGTCCCCGGCGGGGGAGAAGCCATCTCGCGCGGTGCAATGAAGCCTCTCGAGAAGTTTGCCAAGGAACTCGGCGCACGCGGTCTTGCCTGGTGGAAGCCTGGCCAGAGCGGCGGCGCAGCCGGCCCGGTGGCACGCTTCTGCGAAGGCGAAGTTGGCGAGGGTCTGCTCGCTTGCGTTGGCGCAAGCAAGGACGACCTACTGCTCTTCGCCGCCGGCGATGAAGCCGAAGTCTGGCGTGTACTTGGCGGCCTGCGCACGCGCTTGGCCGGCACATTGAATCTGATCCCCGAGCGGCAGTTCAACTTCCTCTGGGTCACGGACTTCCCCATGTTCGAGTGGGACGAGGAATCCGACCGCTGGACCTCCGCACACCATCCTTTCACCGCACCCGAGGACTGGGACATGGCTGGCGACCCCGCCAGCATGAACAGTCGCTCGTACGACATGGTGCTCAACGGCTGGGAGCTGGGCTCCGGCTCGGTTCGAATCCACCGCCCCGACGTGCAGCGCAAGGTCTTCGGCCTGCTCGGCATTGGCGAGGAGGAGCAGGCCCAGAAGTTTGGCTTCCTGCTGGAGGCCCTCTCCCACGGGGCACCGCCCCACGCGGGCTTCGCCATGGGGATCGACCGTATCGTGGCCCTGACCCTGGGCATGGACTCGATCCGCGACGTGGTGGCTTTCCCCAAGACCGCCACCGCCACGGACCTGATGTGCGATGCACCGTCCCTCGTGGACGACCAGGCTCTGGAAGACGTCCACGTGCAACCTGCCGCGATCCCCGAGGGGGATGCTGACGGCAATCCAGGCTCCTGATGGGGGCGTCAGCCCCTATCCGT
Source organism: Planctomycetota bacterium (assembly GCA_047639615.1). GTDB lineage: Bacteria > Planctomycetota > UBA1135 > UBA1135 > CAYWNK01. Next base: position 19,845 of record JBLIOL010000036.1, read on the forward strand.
AGAGCCCCCTTGGTGGCTCGGCCCGAGGCTCCTATGGCGCCCAAGGGCCCGGGACCCTATTCTCATACGCTGGATCTCCGCCCATTGTGGAGCTTCCCTTCGCCGACCCAAATATAAGGAAACTAGTTGGCACACCGTCGGAACCTTCGAGATCGCAACACCGGACCCACGTACCGCAAGAACAACCGCATCCGAGTACCTGAGGTTCGCCTCGTGGACGAAGAGGGCGAGCAATGCGGAGTTGTGCAGACTCCTGACGCCAAGCGCAAGGCGCAGGATGCTGGTCTCGATCTAGTCGAGGTCTCGCCGAACGCGCGGCCGCCCGTCTGCAAAATCATGGACTACGGCAAGTTCATGTACCAGCAGCGGAAGAAGGACAAGAAGAACAAGGTCGGCACCAAGGGCTCCAATCAGCTGAAAGAGCTGCGAGTTCGGCCGGCAATCGATACCCACGACCTGGAGTACCGCCTGGATAACGGGCGCCGCTTCCTGGACGCCGGGCACAAGGTGCAGGTCGTCTGCATCTTCCGTGGTCGCCAGATGGCGCACCCCGAGCACGGCTATGATGTGATGCGTACGGTCTCCACGTCGCTCTCCGACATCGGCAAGATCGAGACGCCCGCACGCATGATGGGGCGGCGCATGACCATGCTGCTGACCCCGCTCTCATCTCAGCAGAAAATGCGCGTGGCCAAGGACCGTGAGGACGAGGCGCGTTCGCGCGAGATGGGCGCTGGACCGGCCGTGCCGGCAACTCCGGGCGGCCGACCGATCCTGCCCGCCAGGCCAATCCTGCCCGCTGAGCGCAAGCCGGTGGCTCCGGCCAAGGCTCCCGAGGCCACAGAAGCTCCCGCGGAAGCCTCCAAGGCCCCCGATGGGCCCGAATCTGACGCGTAGGCGGTTCAAACCAGCCTAGCAGCACAGCCTAGCAGCCCCCCAAGGGGTCCTGCTTTCGGCTCCATGGGTTCCTGCTTTCGGCCCTCTCCCCTTGCAACGGGGGGGTGGGCCGCTATTCTTTGCGCTCCAAGCTCCGCGCGGGATCGTCCCGTGAGGGCCCCCATGAGCGGTAAGGCATACCAGCGACCGGGGTTTCGAAGGCGGCCGTGAGGCCACCATACGAGGAAGTACGATGCCTAAGATGAAATCAAAGGGAGCGGTTAAGAAGCGCTTCCGGCTCACGAAGAGCGGGAAGCTTAAGTCTAACCGCCCCCAACGTGGCCACATGCACGCTAGCAAGGACGCCGCAACCCGGCGCCGCAAGCGTTCGCCCCTAGTCACCTCTGGTGCCTGGGCCCAGCTCCTCAAGCGCATGATGGGAGGGGGCTGATCCATGGTACGCGTAACCTACGGCGCCGCCCGCGCCAAGAAGAAGCAACGCCTGTTCAAGCTGGCTCGCGGTTACCGCGGCGGTCGCTCCAAGCTTTGGCGCACCGTTCAAGAAGCCCTGCTTCGTTCATGGGCTTACAGCTACCGTGACCGTCGCCAGCGCAAGCGCCAGTTCCGTCGCCTGTGGATCATCCGCATCAACGCCGCTGCGCGTATGCGGGGTATGAGCTACTCGCGACTGATCGCCGGCCTGCACAAGGCTGACATCGATCTGAACCGCAAGCAACTCAGCGAGATGGCGATCCACGATCCCTCTGGCTTCGACGTGGTTCTGGAAGAGGCGCGCACCGCGCTCACCTCCTGAGCCTCTAGCTCTCGAATCATGGCGATCATGGTTCCGGAGCAAACTGTTAGGACGGGGGCTGCCGATCATTGGCGGCCCCCGTTGTTTTCTAAGATGATCCCACCGTGCACGCCTCCGTGCGCAACGTGGAACTCAAGCGGGAATGAAGATGGTCGATTGGGACGAGATGCGCGCCGCCAGCGGTGCGAAAGCAAAGGCCGCCGAGAACGCCGAGCAACTGCGTGCGGTGGAGCGGGAGTACTTGGGCAAGGGCGGCGTGATTGCCGAGCTGCTGGCATCCATTCCGAGTTTGCCGCCCGCCGAGCGCGGGGCCATGGGCAAGCAAGCCAACCAACTCAAGGGCGCCGTATCCCAAACGATCGCGGCGCGCGCTGAGCAGCTGGAACAGGAGGGCCTCCAGGCCCAGCGCTCTGGCGATGGCTTCGACCGCACCCTGCCCGTGCCGCCCGTCGAACGCGGTAGCCTGCACCCGATCACGCAGGTCACGCGCGAGTTGGAGGACCTCTTCAGCTCGATGGGCTACCACGTGTTGGACGGTCCCGAGGTAGAGCTCGACCACTACAACTTTGAGGCCCTCAACATCCCCGCCGATCACCCGGCGCGTGATTCCCAGGACACCTTCTACTGCGACCCAGGCGGCAAGCAGGTCCTGCGTACGCACACCTCGCCCGTTCAGGTGCGCGCCATGGAAAAGCTAAAGCCGCCCTTCCGTGCCATCGCGCCCGGCAAGGTCTTCCGGCAGGAGACCGTCGACGCCAGCCACGAGCACACCTTCCACCAGATGGAAGGCATGGTGGTGGCCAAGGACGTCTCTGTCGGTCACCTAACAGGCGCCATGAAGACCCTCCTGAGTGGCATCTTTGGACGCGACTTGGAAGTGCGCCTGCGCCCCGGTTACTTCCCCTTCGTCGAGCCCGGGTTTGAGCTCGACGCGCGCTGTCCCTTCTGCAAGGAAGGCTGCAGCGTCTGCAAGCGCACCACTTGGATCGAGCTGCTGCCCTGCGGCCTGGTGCATCCGGCCGTGCTCAAGGCCGGCGGTATCGACCCGGAAGAGTGGAGCGGTTTCGCCTTTGGCCTGGGCCTCTCGCGCCTGGTCATGTTGCGCTACGGCATCGATGATGTTCGTCATCTCTTGGGCGGAGACCTCCGCTTCCTGGAGCAGTTCTAGAGCCTGGTCGCACAAGCGCCTGATTCACCTACGCGATGCTTATCTCCTACTCCTGGCTCCAGCGCCACGTAAACCTCGACGGCATTAGCCCCGAGGAACTCTGCAACGATCTGACCCTTTCCACCGCCGAGGTGGAGGGGCTCGAAGCCTTCGTACCGCAGCTATCCGACGTCACGGTGGGGCACGTGCTCGAGCGCGTGCAGCACCCGGATGCGGACAAGCTCGGCATCTGCACCGTCGATGTGGGCGCGGGCGATCCCTTGCAGATCGTTTGTGGTGCGCCGAACGTTGGCCCGGGAATCCATGTGGCCGTGGCTACCGTGGGCACGGTGCTGCCCGGCGACTTTAAGATCAAGAAGAGCAAGATTCGCGGGGTCGAGTCCTTTGGCATGATCTGCTCCGAGCGCGAGCTCGGTCTAGGTGAAGAGCACGATGGCATCTGGGTGCTGCCCGAGGGCACCAAGGTCGGCCAGCCCGTCGCCGAGCAGCTCGGCCTGGTTGACTGGATCATCGAGATTGACAACAAGTCCCTGACCCATCGCCCCGACCTCTGGGGTCACCGCGGCATCGCCCGCGAAGTGGCTGCGATCTACGGTCGCGAGCTGCTGCCCATGGACACCAGCTTGCCGGCGCTCGGTTCCGGTGCTGCCTTCCCGGTCAGCATCGAGGATGGCGCCTGCAGCCGCTACCTGGGTCTCGCCATCGATGGCGTGCGCATCGAGCGCTCGCCGGACTGGATGCGCTTCCTGCTCTTGGCGGTGGGCCAGCGTCCCTTGGATCTGCTGGTGGACCTCAGCAACTTCGTCATGCTGGATCTGGGTCAGCCCAACCACGCCTTCGACCGCAGCAGCCTGGCTGCCGAAGGCATCAGCGTGCGCACGGCCGCTGAGGGCGATAGCCTGCAAACCCTCGATGGGGAAGAGCGCACCCTCGGCGCCGAAGACCTGCTGATCTGCTCCGGCAGCGAGGCCGTGGCCTTGGCCGGCATCATGGGCTGTGAAGGTTCCAAGGTCGCACCCGAGACCACCCAGCTGCTGCTCGAGGTGGCGACCTTCGCGCCGGCCGTGATCCGCCGCACATCCTCGCGCCTCGGCCTGCGCACGGACTCCTCCGCGCGCTTCGAGAAGAACCTCGACCCGACCCTGCCCGTGCAGGCCGCCGGTCACTTCGCGCGCCTCCTGCTCGAGATTCAGCCCGAGGTTAATTTCCCGCAGGTCCTGGCCGACGTCGGAGACTGGACGGATCCGGCCCACACCCTGCGCTTGCGCACCGAGCGTGTGCACAAGGCCTTGGGCAAGGCAATCGAGCCCAGCGAGATCGAGGACATCCTGACCCGCTTGGGCTTCGGTGTCAGCGCTGCACCCGATGGCTTCGACGTAGCCGTCCCCTCTGCGCGTTCCACCAAGGACATCACCATCGAGGTGGACCTAGTGGAGGAGGTCGGGCGCATGCACCGCTACGGCAACCTGCCGGAGCTGACCTTGCAGGCTCCCGTCGTGCCCGCTCACCACAGCGAGGTGCGCACGCTTGTGCGTGGCCTCAGCGATCGCCTGGCCGCGGACGCTCGCTTCCACGAGCTGATTTCCTACTCCTTCCAGTCCGATGATCTGTTGCGTCGAACCGGCGTAGCCGGTCAGCCCCACGTGAGCGTGATCAACCCGGTTGCCGAGGGCGAGTCCAAGATTCGCCGGGACGTGCTGCCGAGCTTGCTGGGTCGCGTGTTGGACAACCGTCGCGAGCGCGACGTGGTGCGCATCTTCGAGGTAGGCAAGGGTTATCGGCCCGATCCCGCGAACCCCGAGGCGGAGCCGGAGGAGGTACACCAGCTGGCTCTGGTGCTTGCCACTCCGCCCTGCGATAACCCGCGCGAGGCCGCCATCGGCCAGTTGCAGGCCGTGATCCTGGACCTGATCCAACGCTCGGAATGCCCGGCGCCTACGGTGCAAGCCTTGGACCCGGTCCCTGGCTGGGCGCATCCGATCAAAGGCCTCAGCCTGTGCGTAGAGGGCGTCGATGGACCCATCGCCGAGCTGGCCGTGCTCGAACCGGGCGTGGCCCACGAGCTGGGCCTCTCGGGCGAACAAGCTAGTGATGTGGCTGCGGCCGTGATCTCGATCAACCGTCTACTGGACTGCCCGCACGAGGCACGCAGCTACCAAGCTCTGTCACGCTTCCCTGGCGTGAAGGTGGACGTTGCGCTATTGGCCGGCGATGACCTGCCTGCCGCCACCCTGGTGGCTGCCATCGAGAAGGCAGGCAAGGGCAACGTTGCGAACGTCGAGCTCTTCGACCTCTACCGCGGCGAGTCCGTGGGCGAGGGCCGCAAGTCCTTGGCCTTCCACGTGCTGCTGCAGTCAAAGACCAAGACC
>JBLIOL010000037.1:0-25051 GCA_047639615.1 Planctomycetota bacterium
TGGATCGCCCGCAGGGGAGCCGAGCATGCCGCTGCGCGTGGGCAAGGCGCACATCCTCTCGGGGCTCGACGGCTCGACTCTGCGCACCCTTGACGGGACCTTTCCTGGTGGCCTGTTCGGTTGGTCCGTTGCAGGAATCGGTGACGCTGATGGGGACTCAGTCGCCGACCAAGTTGTCGGCGAACCCTTTTCCGGATCTACGCCCAATACGGCCATTCGTGGCCGCGCGCGGGTGTAATCCGGAGCTAGCGGCGGACTTGTCCACGACATTGAGGGGTTGTCACCGGGGAGAGCCTTGGAAAGGTGGTCGCGGGCACTGGTGATTGGAGCGGCGACGGGAGTGGCGATTTCGCGGTCTGGAGCCAGGAGACGAGCTATCCGTTCACCTACCACGGGCACGTTGAGGTGTACTCCGGGTCCGATGCCAGCGTGCTATTTTCCTATACGGGAGCAGCCGGCAGTCTTCAGCTTCATGAAACCCTAGGTGTTGGCGGGGACGTCAATGGCGACGGAGTTCTCGACTTGGCGATCCCGATCGACCTGCAAACGGTCTCTCTGCCGGACGGTCAGAACTACCTGCACGCAGTGCAGGCCGGCGAGACCATCATGTGGCAGTACTGGCATGGGAACAATTCGACGAACTCCGGCATCTTCCGCTTCTCGAGCGCGGTTGCCGTTCCCTTCCAGTGACACCTAGCCCCCGACGGGGCGCGTATCAACGCCCCGTCGGGCAGTACCCGGGGTCATCTCAGAGGTTCAGAACTTCCTGGACAACGTCCGCAAGTCCTAATCGACATGAGCGACCACTCGTTCGTCGCCCATTTGAAGACGCGTGGCGAGGCGATGCACTACCTTGGCTCCTAGGAGTGACAGCAAGCGCACCGATCCCTTGCTGACGACACGCCAGCTGTAGTCAAGCGGAGCCCATGTGCGCAGGCCGCGCACGCCTTGGGCGCGGTTGTAGAGCTGGTTCTGCTCCGTGACCATCCACTCGGAGTACAGCATGTACATCCAGAGTAGCGGCAGCCTGAGGTAGCGCTGGCTGAGTGTTCGCGTAGCGAAGGGTAGGAGCCGCGGCCAACGCACGAGCACCGGGAACCACTTGTGCAGGTTCTCGATGGCTTGCTTGTCAGCAACTTCGATGGTCGACTCACGGTTGAATTGGGAGGGGAAGTCGTCGTACTTCGCGACCGCGATACCCATGTCCTTGGTGATGTCGTTCAACTCGAATTCGGGGTAGGGCTGCACGATCGAGCAGAGAGGGTGGTCCACCTGGCACTCGATGTTGAGCTTCACCGTATCCAGGTCTTCCTGTAGCGTTCCACCAGGTCCGCCCAGCATGTTGAGGGATCCCAGGCGAATGCCGTGCTTACGAATCCAACCAGAGGCATCCCGCAGGTGCTGGATGTCGGTGTTCTTCCGGTAGATCACATTGCGCATGTGATCGTTGGCAGCTTCGAATGCGACCCGAGCGTAAATACAGCCGGCGGCCTTCAGTTGCTCGATGTGAACCTCTTTGGTCATGTTGGCCATCAGAATCACATCAAACGGCAGACCGACCTCTACGGGCCAGCGTTCGCAGAACTCCGCGAGCCAGTCCGGCTGTAGATTGAAGATGTCATCCAAGAAGTGCACGAAGGTCAGTGGATACTTCGAGCGAATGTCCAACACTTCCGCGATCACATGGCTAACCGATCGCTTGCGTACGTACTCGCGATTGCGAGCCTTGTAGACCTTGCCCTTCCAAGCATGATGAAAGCAGAAGGTGCATAGCATGGGGCAGCCGCGTTGGGTGAGTACAACCTTGCGCGGGCTGTCGCGGTAGAGGGGCTGCGCGTCGTAGATGACCGAGCGATCGGGGAAGCCCAGGGCATCAAGGTCGCGCACAAGAGGTCGCAAGGGGTTCTCATGCACCTGACCCTGTTCGTCGGCCCAACACAGATTGTCGATTTGGCGCCAGTCCTCGCCCGCCTCTAGTGCCTCTAGCAAATCGACAATGGTACCCTCGCCTTCTCCGCGGCAGACCGCGTCGATCTCCGGTTGCTTGACGCAGTCCGGTACAAAGGTGACGTGCGGTCCGCCCATGAGGGAGAAGAACTTGAACTTGGCTTTGAGCAGCCGGTTCAGATCAAAGATCGGCTTGTGGTTGCCGGTCATTAGGGACCAGGTGATGACGTCAGGTGCGTACTCCTTGATCGTAGAGAGCCACTTGGGATCTGGCAGGCAGATGGCTTTCATCTCATGACCAGCGTCTTTGACCACGCGGCTGAGGACCATTGGACCGAGCATCTCCTGGGGGAGTGTGCGGGTGATATGGAGGACCTTCATGGAAACGTTGCTCGGGTACGGCGCTGAGAGAGTCGCGGTTCGGAAAGCGTAGTGGGCTATCGTCCAAGAGGCGGAGCTAGGCGGACGCAGTTCTCGTCCTGGAGCGTCCCTACGGACAAAGACCTTGGGGTGTTCGCCACGGGGCGTAGGTCCCTTGACTGCCATTGGTGTCCTACTCCTTGCTCCCCCTTCAACACTGGATATCGAATGCCCCGACCGCTTCCGATCATCGAGCCCTTCCGCATCAAGAGTACCGAGCCAATTCACCTAACAACCCGTGAGCAGCGCGTGGGTTTGCTTGAGAAAGCTGGTGGGAACCTGTTCAAGTTGCTCTCCGATGATGTGCTCATCGACCTCTTGACGGATAGCGGTACCGGCGCCATGTCAACGGAACAGTGGGCATCGATCATGCGCGCCGACGAGTCCTATGCGGGCGCTCGTAGCTTCCTGCGCTTTCAGGAGGCCGTGCGAGATCTAACGGGATACGAAGAGGTGATTCCTACGCACCAAGGTCGAGCGGCAGAGCATCTGCTTTTCCGATCGGTGCTCAGTGCGGGTCAGATCGTGCCCAACAATACGCACTTCGATACCACGCGCGCCAACATCGAAGACACGGGTGCTCAGGCCCTGGACTTACCTTGCCCAGAGGCGGCGGATCGCACGAGCGACGAGCCCTTCAAGGGAAATATGGACCTAGTGCGGCTAGAGGAATTGCTGATCAGCAAGGGCCACCGTGTGCCAATGGTCATGATCACCATCACCAACAACGCCGGCGGTGGTCAACCGGCGAGCTTGCATCACATCCGAGAACTATCAGCGCTCTGCAAGGTACACAGCAAACCGCTATTCATCGATGCCTGTCGCTTCGCGGAGAACGCTTGGTTGATCAAGGAACGCGAACAGGCCGAGGCTCACCGTTCACCGCGCGACATTGCGCACGAGATCTTCTGCTTGGCTGACGGCTGCACGATGAGCGCCAAGAAGGACGGGCTCGCGAACATAGGCGGATTCCTGGCCTTGCGCGATGGTGAGTTGGCTACGCGTTTACGTCAACGGCTCGTGGTGACCGAGGGCTTCCCTACTTACGGCGGTCTCTCAGGGCGCGATATGGAAGCCGTGGCTCAGGGATTGGTGGAAGTCCTCGAGGAAGACTACTTAGCCTATCGCTGCGCCACCGTGCGCTACGTTGTGCGCGAGTTGGTAGAGGCTGGGATTCCAGTTGTGCGGCCGGCCGGCGGACATGCAGTTTTCCTCGATGCGGCAGCATGCTTGCCACACCTCTCTCCCGGTGACTACCCCGGACAGGCCCTGGCTATGGAGCTCTACTTGGAGGGCGGCATTCGTTCCTGCGAAATTGGCACCGTGATGTTGGGCAGGATTGACCCCGCGACAGGAACAGAGCAGCCCGCGCCGGCGGAGCTCGTGCGCCTCGCTCTCCCGCGGCGCACCTACACCCAAACACACATGGACTATGTGCTTGCCATCATCGAGAGAGTGTTCGAACGCCGCGATCAGGTCCAAGGCGTGCGGATCGCATCCGCTCCGAATGTCCTGCGGCACTTCAGCGCAAGCTTCACACGGATAGCAGCTTCACAGGTGGGTGTTGGCTGAGGGATTGCCCATTGCGAGAATGGGGCAGGAGCCCCTAGGGTACGGATCTCGCGCCTCAGCGTGGCCGCTGCCCTGGATGCGCTGGCGAGCCATGGGGGGGGCCAATCCTGCCAGCACGAGTCCCTATGACTTTCCTCGCCACCTGCTCCGACTGTGATAAGCGTTTCCGCGTTCCGCATGCCAACAAGGCTTGGAGTTGCAAGGTCTGTGATGGCGTGCTGGTACTCGGCGATGAGGAGCCTGCGAAAGAGAGTTCTGAATCGAAGGACCTAGCGCCAGGCGAGTGTTCGGAGTGCGGCGCGAGGAATGGCAGGGCGGCGAATTTCTGCGACGATTGCGGCGCGGCTTTGAGCGCAGGCAGCGAGGGGGCCAACGAGCAGACGGCCAAGCGTGAGAAGCGCGAGAAGCAGGAAGCTGCCGGCGAGATGCGCAAGGCCAACAAGATGATTGGCGCCATGAAACTGTGGTTGAAGGTCTGCCTGGGGTTTGAAGCCCTCGGACTTCTCTTTCGCTTGTTCGCGACCTCGCATGCGCTCTCACCTTCTGGTCCGCCCATGTTCGAGACCCTGGTCGGTTTGGCTGTCGCGACATTCTCGGTGGGCCTGATCGCCACTGTGATCTACCAACTGTCCAAGCGGCCCTTCCCAGCTGCCTTGGCCTTGTCGGTGATCGCGACCTTGAATTTGGCTTTGGTCCTAGTGTCCCTGGCGGAAACCGGAAAATCCGGTCTTCCACTGATCATTGGTGGGGTGATCGGTGGTATTCCCGCGGCGATCTACTGGTTGGTGACGTATCAGGCGGCACGCCTGACCCGTTTGATGCGGGAGCACCCGGACCTCTTCCTTTCGCGCCGCATGCGCGGGGAGCAGTCCAGCGGGGTTGGATCGGCGCGCATGCGTAGCGAGGCACGCCAACGCCAAGAGGCGAAGCCGCCCTTCGTTCTGCTGGGCATGCTCGGCACCGTGATCTTGGTGGTGATCGTTGCGGCCTGGATCAATCGACCTGCTTCGCCAGACGTGACTCTGCAGGCCATGGTGGTGGCTTGGGACAAGGGCGATGTGGAGGGGTTAGCGGATTTCGTCCAACCCTCGGGTAGAGATCGTTGGGTGAGGAGCATGCGTCGCTACGAGGAACGCAATGGCTGGGCCGCTGGCTGGCCGCAGGTGAGCGAGTACGCATGGGAGAGGAACTCTCGTAGTGACCTTCTCTCTGCTGAGTTCAGGACCGAGGCGGGACCCGTCCCGATCAAGCTCCGCTGGGAGAGTGAATTGGGCTGGGTGATGCGCAGCATGGCTTTCACCGAGATTCGAGACTGGGAGCCGAAGTAGCTTGGGTCTCAGGCCTTCGGTCCGCTGCCCGGGTTGCTCTGAGCGGCTTCGGGCGCGCTCGCGCTTCTGCGGGAATTGCGGCTATCAGGTCAAGGATCGGGAACGCGATCCCGTGGTGGGTGCGGTAGCTGCGATCGCGGTCTGCTATGTGGGCGTACTTCTCGCTCTCATAATCTCCGGGCACTTTGCGGCCGGGTTCTTGAGCCTGAGTCTCTTCGCCAGTGGTGGGCAGATTGTCTGTGGCCTCGCGGCCATAGCACTTCTGGGCCGAGGTAGCTGGCGAGAGAGTTTCGCTAGGCTCTGCTCAGCTGAGGACTTGCTCGTGGGGCTGGCCATGGGCTTGCTGGGCTTCGCCGTCAGCATGCTCTACGTGAATGGCCTGCAAGCCTTGTTTGCGGCGGATGAGTGGCAGGTGGATGATCTAGGCGCGAGTTTGCCTGTGCTGATTCTCAGCGTTGTCATCCTCCCACCGCTGGTAGAGGAGTGGCTGGACCGCGGCGTTTTGTGGGTTGCGCTGAGCCGCGTCAGCGGCCCGCGCGTGACCATCTTCTGCACGGCGCTGCTCTTCGCCTTCTGTCATGGCCTGAATGGAGGCGGAGGTCTTGAGGTGCCGCACCGCTTCGCCGTGGGACTGGCCTTCGGATGGGCGCGCCACAGGAGCGGAAGCTTGTTGCCGGGAATAGTTGGCCATACGCTGCTCAACAGCCTGGCCCTGGCCACGGCCTACTGACTAGCTGGCCTTGTGGGTGGCCAAGGCGCTGAGCGCGCCGCGGGCTGCGTCGAGCAAGTGAGCAATCTCTGAGTCGCCGTGGGCGGTGGAGAGGAACCACGCTTCGTAAGGAGAGGGTGGCAGTAAGACGCCGCGCTCCAGCATGCCGTTGAAGAACTGGTTCCAGCCGTCGCGGTTGGTGGCGCTGACGTCGTCCAGGTTGCGGATTGGGCCTTGGCCCAGGTAGAGGCAGAACATGGCGCCGCAGCTTTGTACGCAGAGTTCGATGCCGAACTCCTTGCCGATGGCGCGCAGGCCGTCCGCTACTTCGTTGCTAGCGGCCTCTAGGCCTTCATAGACACCGGGTTCGGCCAAACTATCGAGCATGGCTTGGCCGGCGGCGACGGCTAGCGGGTTGCCGCTGAGCGTGCCGGCCTGATAGACGTCGCCGGCGGGGGAGATGCGCTGCATCAAGTCCTTGCGGCCGCCGTAGGCCCCGATGGGGAGGCCGCCGCCGATGACCTTGCCGAGGCAGGTCAGGTCGGGAGTGACGTCGGTGAGCTCCTGATAGCCACCCTTAGCTACGCGAAAACCGGTCATGACTTCATCGAAGACGAGCAGGGCGCCGAATTCGTCGCAGAGCAGGCGCAGGCCTTCGAGGAAGCCTGCATCGGGCGGAACGAGGCCCATGTTGCCGGCAACGGGCTCAACGAAGATGCCAGCGATGTCCTTCGGGTGCGCTTCGAACTGAGCGCGTACGGAGTCGAGGTCGTTGTACTCGGCTACGAGCGAGAGGCTTGCGATGCCTTCGGGGACGCCGGGGGAGTCCGGTGTGCCGAGGGTTAGGGCACCGGAACCAGCTTTGATCAGGAAGGAGTCGCCGTGGCCGTGGTAGCAGCCGTTGAACTTGAGAATGTGATCGCGGCCGGTGACTGCGCGCACCAAGCGTGCAGCCGAGAGGGTCGCTTCCGTGCCAGAGTTCACTAGGCGCACCATCTCCACGGAGCGCACGCGCTCGATGATCGTCTTTGCGATGCGCAACTCACCGGCGGTCGGATGGCCGAAGGTTGTGCCGGCGTCGATGGCCGTGTGCAGGGCGCTAGTGACGGCGGCGTGGCCGTGACCGAGAATCAATGGCCCATAGGAGAGCACCATGTCCAGGTAGCGGTTGCCGTCCTCGTCCCAAACGTAGGCGCCTTCACCGCGCACTAGGTGCGGGGGGGTTCCGCCGACTGTGCGGTAGGCGCGTACGGGGCTGTTCACGCCGCCGGGGATTACTTCTTGGGCTTGGGCGAAGATCGCCTCGCTCTTGGGGAGGTTCATGGCTAAAGCAATCAGGCGAGGCGCCGCGCCATCTCGCGGGCTGCGTAGGTCAAGATGAAGTCCGCGCCGGCGCGTCGGATGGAGAGTAGTGATTCTTCGATGGTGCGGTCGAGGTCGAGCCAGCCGTTGCGCGCGGCGGCGTGCAGCATGGCGTACTCGCCAGAGACCTGGTACGCGCCCACGGGCACGGGCGAGGCGTCCTTTACCATGCGCAGGATGTCCAGGTAGGGCATGGCCGGCTTGACCATCAGCATGTCGGCGCCCTCGGCCACGTCCAAGGCGGCCTCGCGCAGGGCTTCAATGCTGTTGCCCGGATCCATCTGGTAGGTGCGCCGGTCGCCGAAGGCCGGTGCGGAGTCGGCCACGTCGCGGAAGGGGCCGTAGAAGGCGCTAGCGTACTTGACCGCGTAGGAGAGGATCGGGATGCCGCTGTGGCCATGGTCGTCCAGGCCGTCGCGGATAGCGCCGACCATGCCGTCCATCATGCCGCTGGGTGCGATCACCTGGGCGCCGGCGTCGGCAAGGGACACGGCTTGGCGCGCGAGATTGTCGAGGGTTGGATCATTGTCGACTTCGCCTTCGGGGGTCACCACGCCGCAGTGACCGTGGTCCGTGTACTCGCAGAAGCACAGGTCGACCACGCGCAGGATCTCGGGGGCCTCCTTGGCCACGGCTTCGAGGGTGCGCTGCACTAGGCCGTCCTTAGTCCATGAGGAACTGCCAAGCGCGTCCTTCTCGTCCGGAACGCCGAATAGGATCACTGAGGTTAGGCCCAGGTCTTGGGCTTCCGTTGCGGACTGCGCCAAGCGGTCCACGGACTCCTGGTAGACGCCGGGCATGGAGCCGACCTCCTTGCGCACGTCGCTACCTTCCACCGCGAAGAGCGGCAGCATGAAGTCGGCGCGGCTGAGCTCGGTCTCGCGCACCATGCGGCGCAGGCCAGGGTGGGAGCGCAAGCGGCGCGGACGTTGTTCGGGGCTGGCGGAGATGGGTAGGTCTTGGTCGGGCATCATTCGCTCGGCAGGAAGGACTCGAGGGCCAGGCGCAGGGCGGCTGGGTCAGGCGAGAGCAGGGGCAAGCTCATGGAGAAGTGTTGATCCACTTCCAGAAGCGCGTCGAGGGTGGTCCAGCCGATGCCGAGGCCAGCTGGTTGGAAGTCGGCTTCAAGTTCGAGCCAAGCTTGTACGGCGCTGGGGCTGGCGAAGAACACGGCGTCCGTGCGCGGCGGAGGGCCTAGGTGCAGGACGGGTTCTACGTCGTAGACAACGGGTGCTTCCAGGCGCATGCCTGCCGCGAGCAGCAACTCGCCGAGCTCCGTAGCCCGGGCGGCGTGGGGCCAGAGCACGCGCGCTTCGGGGGCGGCTTCCTCGATTAGAAGATCGGCCAGTCCATGGGCCTGGTTCGCGCCGGGACCGGGGACGAGCTTCGGTGTCCAGCCAGCTTGGTAGAGGCGCTCGGCGGAACTGGTGCCGACGACGGCGAGGGGCACTTGCTTGAGGGAGGGGGCGCGCTCTGCTGCCAGCTCGAGGGCCGGAATGACGCTCGAGCTGGTGACGGCGATCCAATCCGGCTGGGTCATGGGCCAAGCGCCAGGATCCTTGTCGACGATTCCAAGCAGGGGCCACTCGGTCGGCTCCCAGCCAGCTTCGCGTGCCGCCGCGAGCCAGTCCTCGCGGTCGCGTAGGGGCCCGGTCACGAGCACACTCCAAGTGCGACTCATGCGCGTGCCTCTTCCACTAGGCGTGCTGCGCCGGCGGCGATCAGTTCCTCGGCCAGGGCATTTCCGATGGCTTCCGCGTCACTGGCGCTGCCCGTGCGTTCCGCGCGCAACTCTTCGGTACCGTCAACGGAGAGTACGCGTGCGGTTAAGCGAAGTTCGTCGCCGCTGATAGTGGCGTGTGCGCCCAGGGGCACGTTGCAGCCACCGTGCATGGCGCGCAGTAGGGCACGCTCCGCGAGCGCGCGCGCGTAGGTCTCGCTGCAGTTTATGGCTTGCAGGAGGTCGCGCGCTTCGTCGTCGTCCTCGCGCACCACCAAGCCAACGATGCCTTGACCGACGGCGGGCACGAATGTCTCGGTGTCGAGCACCTCGCCCACGGCGTGATCGAGCTCAAGGCGCACAATGCCGGCCCTGGCGAGGACTGTGGGTGTGCCATCCGCCGCGAGGGCGCGCTCGACCCGCGTGGGGACATTGCCGCGCGCGGGTACGGTCTCGAGCCCCGGCACAGCGGCCTTGAGCATGGCGCCGCGACGCAGACTGCCGGTGGCTAGGGTGCTGCCCGCTTGCAGCTCGCTGAGCGTACTACCTACGAGCACGTCCTCCACGGGTCCGCGCGGAAGCACGGCTACCAAGCGCGTGCCTTCCTGCAGGGTGGTGGTCATGTCCTTCAAGCTGTGCACAGCCACGCGCGCACGTCCGTCGAGCAGGGCGCGATCCACCTCTACGGTGAAGATGCCGATGCGACCAAAGCGTGCCAACTCGGTGGTGCGATCCTGGTCGCCGCGGGACTCGACCTTGAGCAATTGCACGTCGAGTTCCGGCCAGGCTGCGCGCAATCCAGCTCGGGTGGTGTGGGCCTGCCAAAGGGCTAGGTCCGAGGCGCGAGTCGATAATGTGAGGCTCAAAGGTTCTCCAGGAAACGCTGATATTCGGCATCCAGAGCCGCTTCGGAACGGACGCGGCGCATGCCGTCCTTGAACTGACTCTGGGATAGGTGCAGTAGGCGCCTGGACAGCGTATGGGCGAGTTTGATCTCGCGCGCTTCTGCCTGGCCACCGGTTATCTGGTCGAGAATTTCCTCGCGCATTTTCTCAAAGTGCTCGCCAAGCCCCGCAAGGGTCGGTGAGAAGAGCGCGTAGGCCCGCCGTGCGAGGAATTCGTGCACCTCGTGCACAATCAACTCATCGGCCTGGGCGATGGAGTCGGTGCGCTCGGCATGGTTGGTCTCGACCACCTTGGCCAGATCGTCCAATCCGTAGGTGATGGCTTGGTCAAGGTCGATCACGTCCTGGGCCACGGCCCGTGGTACTGAAAGGTCGAGCAGGAAGAGCGGCATGTCCCGGCGGCGCAGGGCCTTGCGGTCGATGATCGAGGCGTGTACGAGGTCGGGCGCGGCATCTACGGCGACGGCCACAACATCCGCGTAGCTGATGGCGACGGACATTTGCTCCAGCCCGTAGCCCGTACCACCGAATTGGGCGGCAGCCTCTTCCGCACGTAGCAGGGTACGGTTGGCGAAGTCGATGGTGGTCATGCCCGCTGCGGTAAGGTGCTTGGCGACCAGTAGGCCGGTCTCGCCTGCGCCGATCACGAGCGCGCGCTCATTATCGAGCTTACCGAATGCGCGCTGGGCGACGCCCACGGCGATGCGTGCTACCGACAGACTGCCCTGGCCGATATCCGTATCCGTACGCACGCGCTTGCCCACCACGAGGGCCTGTTCCAGTAGCGGACCCAGCAAAGGACCTAGGGTTCCTGCCGCTTTCGCGCCCTCGCGGGCACGGCGTACTTGGCCGAGGATCTCGGACTCGCCCAGCACCAAGCTGTCGAGACCCGAAGCCACGCGAAAGGCATGGATGACCGCTTGCAGGGCTTGGTAAAGGTAGACCTGCCCTGAATCGGCGTTGCGAAAAATTGTGCGCTTGATGAGGTCGATGGGGTTAGTGCCTTCCCGGGCGCGCACGATGACCTCGGTTCGATTGCAGGTCGATACCACCGCCGTTTCTTCGATTTCGTTAGCGGCGACCAGGTCCTTTAGGCACTGGTCTAGGTCCTCCGGTCGCACCGCATAGCGTTCGCGCGCGGCGACCGGAGCGGTGCGGTGGGAGAGCCCAATTAGGTAGAGATCGCGGACAGATTCCAAGCTAGGCACCTCCGTGGAAACTAGCGCCGGGTACGGCCAGGATCGCGATAGCGGCCAGCAGGGTCACCAAGCCCGCCATGGCAGCGATGGAAGCACGCCGGGCGGTAATGCCGGGGATGGACCGCGAGAAGGCGATCACACCGAAGTGGACCCACAGGCCGATGTTCAAAAGGACCGTAGGGTCCATGTAGCTGAAGGTCTCGAGCCCGCGGGCGTGGGCGAGGGCAATGCCGCCATTCACGCCAAGCGTCATGAAGATGAAGCCTGCCAGGGCCGTGCTGCGAGTCGAGAGTGTCAGCTGTTCCATGTCCGGCAACCAGCGCGCCAGGGGTCCGTACTTCTGGGACTTAAGCTGTCGGAAGAGCAGCAGGTAGAGGCAGCCATAGATGCCTGATAGAACCAGTGCGGAGGTGGCCAGCAGCATGGTGAGGGCGTGAATGGCGTCCACGGCGTTACCCGGGTTGGCGGAGGTCTCAGGTCCCATGGGGCCGAAGGCGGAGGCCGCCAACTGCAGCAGAAACACAACGGCGAAGAGCATGCCGGCCACGGTGGGCTGATGCGCGCGGCGGGTTACCAGCAGGAAGAGCAAGCTCACACAAAGGCCCGTGGCTGATGCGATGCGCATGCCGCCGACGACGGCCGCGCCGGTGGACTTGGCGTTGAGAGCGAAGATCGCTGCGTGGGCCACTAGAGTGATCATCAGCAGGGGCTTGCGCACATGGGCAAGGGCCGGTTGGCGCTCACCGGCGAAGGCCATGCCGTAGAGGACCGCTAGGGTCAGGTAGGCCGGGGGGAGCAGCACCAGTAGGGCTTGAATAGTGGTGCTCATACGGGGACTTCCTCGGTGGTTGATTGCAGCACGGCCTGAGCGGCGGCCTTACCCGATGCAATGCAATCGTTCACGGAGACGCCAGCTAGCCAAGAGCCGGCGAGTTCGAGCCCGGGCATGGCACGGCCGATGCTGCGGCGTAGGTCGGTGATGCGGTCCGCGTGGCCGATGGTGTACTTAGGGATGGCAGGGCTCATGTGGGCGACGACCGAGGTGCGTACCTGACCGGCAGCTTCGGAGCCGATGGCCAGGGTGAGTTGCTTGTGGGCATGCTTCACCAACTGCTCGTCGCCCATGTTCTCGACCTCGTCGCTGGGCAGCATAATGGTGACGGTGGATCCGCCCTCGGGAGCGCGGCCTTCGAAAATACTGCTGGGAAAGAGGGTGCCAAGCACAGCCGGAGCCTTGGGCCCACGGGGTTCGTCAGGCGGGACGAGAAAGCCGAAGGCCAAGGGGAGTTCCGCCCCAGTGAGTCCGAGGTGGACGCCGGTGATGGAGGCTTGTTCCATGCCGTACAGGCCGTCGAGATTCAATCGGTCAGGAGCGGCGAGGGATAGCAACTCATGGGTCACTTGTCCGGGCGTGGCCAGCACGACCTTCGTGGCGCGAATGCTCTCGCCGGTTTCCAGTTGGAGGTTCCATCCGGCGGGGCCGCGCTCGAGCTCTTGCACGGCGCTGCCCAGGCGCAGGTTCGCGCCGAGTCGACTGGCTAGGGCCAGGGGGAGCTCCGCGAGGCCGTCTGGGAAGGAGAGCAGGTCGCCGCGGCGTGTGGGGGGACCTTCGAAGACTTCGGGGGGAGCCGCTTGTGAGCGCTTGGCTCCGAGCATGCCACGCACCAAGCCACCGTGTTCATGGGCTAGCTTCCATAGGCGCGGAAAGGCACTGCGTGCGCCGAGGCATTCCACTTCGCTGGCGTAGACACCGCGCACAAAGGCGCCGGCTAGTGTGCGGGTGGCTTCACGCCCGATGCGCTCGGTGAGGAATTCTTCAAAGCTCGGTTCTGGATCACGCGCCCCATCGCCGCTCAGGCGGCGGAAGGGCTCGGACATGAGGCGCAGTTTCGCGCCTAGACTGAGCAAGCGTGTTGTGATCAGGCCGCCCGGTCCGTGGGGCAGGGGCACGAGTCGCGCGCCGTGCCACAGGTAACGCGTGCCGGCTTCGGAGCGCGACACCAGCAAGCGTTCCGCGAGCCCGGCCTCAGCCACCAACCTGCGGAAATCTGCCCCCGATGCAGGCACGGTGTTCGGGCCGGCTTCAAACAGGTAGCCATCTTTGCGCAGGCTGCGCATCATGCCACCCGCTGCATCGGATGCCTCTACGCACAGTACGCGCCTACCTGCTTGGGCTAGGGCGTGGGCGCAGGTGAGTCCAGCGATGCCGGCACCCACCACCACCACATCCTGCATCTCGGTCGTTTTACTAGGAGTACTCACAGGGTCTTCGAGAAGGTCTGTTTGCCGTCCTTCCCGCGGGCCGCGCGCGCGGCGAAGTAGGTGTCGAAGGGCAGCGCCACGTTGCGCATGAACATCTGACCTAGCTCGGTCAACTGCAGGCGGTCGGGGAGTAGCTCCACTAGGCCGTCCTGGGCCAGGGGCTCCAGCGCCAGCAACTGCTTGGCGAAGGTCACGTCGAATACGATGCCGTGAGTCTTCTCGATGGGTGCCTTGGCCAAGCGACCGTTGCACATCAAACCGAGGATCACGTCGCGCCGTAGACGATCGTCAGCACTCAGGCGGTGGCCGCGCATAGTGGCGAAGCCGCGCTCGTCGATGAGCTTCAGGTAGTCCGACTCCACGGGCGTGTTCTGGGCGAAGCAACCGTCCACTTCACCGATGGAGCTAACACCCAGGCTGATCATGTCGCTGCCGCTGCGGGTGGTGTAGCCCATGAAGTTGCGGTGCAGCTTGCCTTCGCCGAGGGCCAGGGCTAGATCGTCGTCGGGTAGGGCGAAGTGATCCAAGCCCAGGTAGACGTAACCCGCTTCCAGGAAGCGCTCGGTGGCGTCCACGAAGATCTCGAGCTTGGTTGCGGAGTTGGGCGCAGCGTCCATGTCGAGCGCTTCCATGTGCTTCTTGAGCCACGGGACGTGGGCGTAGTGGAAGAGCGCCACACGTTCCGGGCGCATTTCGATAGTGGTCTCGACCGTACGTGCGAAGCCCTCACGGGTTTGGTGCGGCAGGCCGTAGATCAAGTCCATGTTCACCGACGCGATGCCATTGGCACGCGAGGCGTCGAAGATGGCCTGGGTCTGCTCTCGGGACTGCACGCGCTTGATGGCCTTCTGCACATCCAGCTCGAAGTCCTGCACGCCCATGGAAACACGGTTGAAGCCAAGGCCAGCTAGCACCTCGATCTGCTCCGCCGTGGTCACGCGCGGGTCTACTTCGATGGCGACTTCCGCGCCCTCGGCCAAGGTGAAGGCCTTGTTGAACCAGCCGGATACGCGCTGGATCTGTTCGATGTTTAGGTGCGTGGGTGTGCCGCCGCCCCAGTGGTACTGGCGCACGGGGCGTTGGGCGACGCCGCTCTCAGCCACGGTTTGGAACTCGCGCTCCAGGTGCCGCAGGTAATTCTCTACGCGTACCTCACTGCGCGTGATGATCACGTTGCAGCCGCAGTACAGGCACATCTCTGCGCAGAAGGGCAGGTGTACGTAGACCGAGAGTGCGTCGGTCTTCTTGGAGGCCTCGGCCAAGCGTTCGGTGTAGGAGGCCGGGTCGAAGGACTCCTTGTCCCAGTCCACCGCCGTGGGATAGGAGGTGTAACGCGGGGCGGAAGTGCGGTACTTCTCCAGCAGTGCGGGGGAGACCTGGGTGCGTGCCATGGGGCTAGCTCGTTACGGCGGCTTCGCCGAGAACCGTGCGCCAGAGGGCGGCGACAGATTCCATGGGGGTGGTGGGGAGGATGCCGCTGCCTAGGTTGAAGATGAAGCCGGGGTGGCCGGCGAAGGCTTCGAGCACGCGACTGGCTTCGCGCTCGACCACATGGGGCGGCGCAAACAGGATGGTTGGGTTGAGGTTGCCCTGCAGGGCAAAGTCCGGACCGACCACGCGACGTGCTTCGGCCGGGTCCACGCGCCAGTCGATGGAGATCACGTCGGGATTTGCTTCCTTCATGACCTCGAGCAGGTGCGCGCAGCCGTTGATGTAGAGGATCACGGGCACGCCCATGTCCTTGGCCGCTGCAACTAGGCGCTTCACGTGGGGCAGCATGTGCTCGCGATAGGTGGCGGCGTCGTGGGTGCCGCCCCAGGAATCGAAGATCTGCAGGGCATCGGCGCCGGCGTCCACCTGCAGTTGCAGGTAGGGGATCGAGATGTCGACCACGCGCTCTTGCAACGCGGCGAACTCCTCGGGCCGGCCGAGCATCCACTCCATGGTGTGCTCGAAGTTGCGGCTGCTCTGGCCCTCGATCATGTAGCTGGCGAGGGTGAAGGGCGCGCCGCAGAAGCCGATCATGGCGCGTTCGTCGCCCAGCTCGGCCCGCACCTTGCCGAGGGCCTCCCCGAGGAAGGCGCAGTGCTCGTTCACGTCCTTGGCGCTCAGCGCGTCCAGGTCGGCCATGCTGCGCACGGGCGGCGTCAGCACCGGACCCTTGCCCTCCTTGATCTCCACGTGCAGGCCGAGCACCTCGGCTGGCACGAGGATGTCGCAGAAGATGACGGCGGCGTCCATGCCATAGCGACGGATGGGCTGCAGGGTGACCTCGGCCGCCTGGGCCGGGTTGTGGATCATCTGCATGAAGGGAGTGTCCTTACGCAGCTCGCGATACTCGGGCAGATTGCGGCCTGCCTGGCGCATCATCCATGCCGGCGGGCGATCCACGGGTTGGCGCTTACAGGCAGCCAGGAATCGTTCACGGCTATTCATCTTCAGGGGGCCCAAGCAGGGCGGCTAGTGAGGGCTAGTGGGGGCGGGGAGTCGTGCCCCAGGAACTCCCGATTCTAGCACTCTAGGTGCTTCACTTATAGGTGCAGTGTGCGGCTGCCGAAGGTGTCGAGAAAGGTGCGCAGTTCAGCCCTGGTAAGCGCGCCGTCGGAGTCCGTATCCATGACCCTGACCAGGCACTGCCAGGGGTCGCGGCCGCGCATCAGGGCCTGAACTTCCGGCCGCTCGTCGCCCGGGGCGGCCATTCGCTGGGCGTGGTAGCTGGCACGGAACTCGGCCCGGGTCAGCACGCCGTCCCGCTGGTCGCTGCGCTCCATCCCCGAGAATGCTTCGAGCACCTCAGCGCGGGTCAAAACCTGCGTGTCCATGTCCATCTGGAAGTAGCGCACCAGCGTGCGCCTGGCGATTGCCTCGGCGCTGGTGTCCAAGGGCATCGTATCGAGCCGGTACTGCTCGTCGAAGGCGTCCAGCAGGTTGGCCGCTTCCTCCGCGCTGGCCTGCAGTTCGAGCACCGGCGCGGAGGCCTCCACGGGGCTCGCTTCCAGGATCATCTCAGGACTGCTGAGCGCCTCCGCCGAGGGCGGCTCAACCGGCCTATTTCCCTGGGCAGCCCCGCAGGCCGTGAAGCACAGGAGGAGGGTCGGGGCGGCGAGAACGGTGCAGATGTCGATTCCCATGGCAGCTCGCAGATCAAGAGTAAGCTGCATCAGGAGGCCTTCTAGGCCCGAAGTCAAGCTATCGCCTTGTCAGGTCTAGGCGAGTGGCGTTCATGGCCGTCTGGGCCTCGCTGGCGAACTCAGGGTGACAGGAAAAGAGAATCACCTGGCGCCGTGAGGCCATCTCGGCGAGCACGGGATAGAGCGCTGCGCGGCGCTGCGGATCCCAATGGACGAGGGCCTCGTCGAGGATCAGGGGCAGGGGCTCGCGGCCGGCGTCTAGGTGGTCGAGGGTGCCTAGGCGTAGGCAGAGGTAGACCTGCTCTTGGATGCCGCGCGAGAGGGGCTCGTCTACGGGTACTTCGAGGCCGCGCACGGAGGAGTACACGTGCAGGCTGCCTTGGTCGCCGTCGGGGTAGGCGAGGGTCGTGTAGCGGCCGTCTGTGATGGCGCTGAGGTATTGGCCGGCGCGTTTGAGGACGTCCGGTTGGTGCTCCTGGCGGTAGCTACGTTCGGCGCGCTTGAGGATGTTCTCGAGCAGGGTTAAGCGATCGCGCTGGAGGCATGTGGAGCGGTGCTCGGCTTCGGCGATGCGTAGCTCCTCCTCGGCCATGGCTTGGCTTGGTCCGGCCTGCGCGGCTTGGCGTTCCTTGAGGGAGCCTTGGCGTTGGCCACACTCGTCGTAGCGTGTGCGCAGTTCGGCGATGCTCGCGGCTTGGGCTTCGGTGCTGACCTCGAATAGCTCGCCGATTGGTGCGACTTGGGGCTCGTTCCAGAGAGGGTGCTCGCGCAGGCTCTCTTCCCGTTGGCGCAGGTAGGTGCGTAGATCCAGTTGTTCGCGCCATTGGGTGTATGCGAGTTCCAGGGGCAGGTCTTCGCCGAAGGTCGCGCGTAGGGCTGTGCGCGCTTGGGTTAGGCGCCGTAGGGCGGAGTCATGACGCGGTTGGCGCTCGTCCAGTAGGGCACGCTGCCCAGCGCGCTCGCTCTGGTCGCGATCCACTGCTTGGGCCTGGGCCTGGGCCTGTTCGAGGGCGGCGTTCAGGCGGCCAGGGATAGAGTCGAGTTGCTCGGCCGTGACGGGTTGGCCCAAGAGCTCGTCAGCGAGCCTGGTCCATTCCATCCGGCGAGCGCTCTCGCGGTCGGCGCCGTTGCTTACACGCAGTCCGTGCTCCGCCGCGCTGTCGCGGGCATCGCGCGCGGTCTGGGCGGCTTCCAGCAGGCGCAGCAGTTGGTGTGGTTCTGCGTGTTCGGCGGCGCGCGTATGTAGGGCGGCGCAGGCCTCGTCGAGGGCGCCAGGGGCGGGCGCACGGAGGCGCGGGTCGTCAGCTCGCGGACGGCCGCCTACTAGGGCAATGCCGACGGCAAGGGCTAGAACGGCGGCCCCGCCCCAAATAGAGGCCGCAGGGAGCACTTGCGCTAGACCGAGTCCGATCAGAGCCAGACCCGTTGCGGCGCTCAGGATCGCCAGCAGTGGTTGGCCTTCGCGCGGGGCCGAGGCCATACGTGCGCGCGCTTGCGCATCCGCATCCTGCCAGGCCATGGCGGAGGCGGTCCAACTGCCAAGGGGCAGGGGATCCAGGTCGAGCTGCTCGAGATTGCCTAGGCCCACGTCGAGCAAGGCGCGCCTCGCGTTCTGTTGGTCGGCGCGTTCCTGTTCCAGGGCATCACCCACGTGTTCGCGATCGCGGCGAGCTTCGTGCAGCTGATCCTGGAGCAGCACCACCTCGCCAGCGTGCGCCAACAAGGCTACCTG
This sequence comes from Planctomycetota bacterium, assembly GCA_047639615.1. Taxonomy (GTDB): domain Bacteria; phylum Planctomycetota; class UBA1135; order UBA1135; genus CAYWNK01. The sequence continues at coordinate 18,288 of JBLIOL010000037.1, forward strand.
ACTCGGGCTGAGTTGCTTGGCATCCCGCGCCAGATGCGCCGTTGGTGCGGCTAGGCCGGCCTTTGCTTCGCGCACTTCCTGGGCGAGGGCGATAGGGTCCCCAAGCGGCGTGCCTTCGAGAGCTGCGCCCTCGAGTTCGACGAGTGCACTGCGCTTGGCCTCCAGTTCGCGTACTTCGGTTTGGAACTCCGCAGCGGCCAATTGGCGTTGCGCCTGATCGATCTCGGCTCGCAGTGTCTTGCGCTGGGACTCGATGCTGGCGAGCTCTTGGTTCTCTTCGCGGCGTAGGCGGTCGGCGGCCATGGCGGCGCGCCCGCTCTTGCGCAGTTCGCCAATGCGCGCCTTGAGGCGACTGGCTTCGGTGGCGTGGCGGGTTGCTTGCCAGAGGGACTTGGCCTCGGCACGCAATTCGGCGCGCACGGCGTAGAGCGGACGCGCGCCCTCTAGGCCCAGCTCGCCGGAGAGCAGAGTATCGACCTGCTCGCGCACATTGTCCTTGAGCTCTACGGCGCCGTTGGCGGTGAGCGAGTACACGGCGCGGAAGAGCGCGCGAGAAACGGCCTGAACCTCAGTCAAGGAGTCATTGCTGAGACGCGTGCCGGCTTCCAGTTGGTCCTGTTCGCCCGCGCGCCAGAGCACACCAGCGGAGCGGCGCAGTTCGCGCTGAATCCAGAAGGCCTCGCCGGCCTCCGAACGCACGCGCGCTTGCAGGCATGGATCGGGTCCGTCGCGGTCCCAAGCAGCCAGGGCATGGGCATCCCGTCGGCTCTCTTCGAAGCCGAAGAGCACGGTCTCCAGGGCGCCGTGGAAGGTGCTCTTACCCGCCTCGTTGGGGCCCTGCACGACGCTGACGCCGGGTCCTAGCTCGAAGGATTCCCCGCTGAGGGCTCCGAAGGCAGGTAGTACGAGACGCTCGACCCTCATTCGCTGGCCCCGGCATCGGGTTCGGGCAGGACGCGCTGTAGGAGTTCCTCGCCGAGGCCCTCCAGGAGCTGCGCGGGGCTGCCATCCGGGAACGCAAGGTCCGGCGCGAGCTCGGCGAGCAGCTGAGGGTCTTCGGCCAGGCCTTCGATCAGGTCGAGAGCATTGCCGAGAGCCGAGGGCGAGCTGCGCAGTTCGCTGAGATCCCGCGCCACATGCAGTCTGTGGGGGCGCAGCTGAACTTCGAGCAAACCGCTCTGCAGGCGCAGCTCCTCCTCGATGGCCGCGCGCTCCTCGTGACTGCGCAGGCAGGCCGCCATGGGGCAAGGGCCGCTGGGGATCAAGCGCACGAGCAGCTCGGTCTCGGGGGCGTTTTCTTGGGCCTGGTGGATCGCTTGCAGCAGGTGTTCGAGCAAGGCGCCGGCGCTATCCACTGCCCCGAGTCCGCGCACTTCCAGCTGCTCCCAGCGCACGGGCGCGAAGCTAATGAACTCGGGGGCTGCGGGTACGCCAGGCTCCAACTCCACCAATAGACCCCCCTTGGGGCCAGTTTCCTTGGGATTGCGGCCGCAGAGATTGCCTGCATACCAGGCTGGGATCTCGGCAAAGGGACGCTGGCGCAGGTGTACGTGGCCCAGGGCCCAGTAGTCGTAGCCGGGCGCCGCTAGGTCCTCCGCGCTACTCGGAGCGTAGGCGGCGTGTTCGGTGGAGGAGCGCGCCGCGTGTACCTGCGTGTGCAGCAGTCCGACCACGGGCACGTCCACGGTCTGGGGTCTGAAGCGCGCGGCTAGGTTCTCGGTGACCTTGGAGCTCGTGTGACCGGCGGCGACGATGCGCCCGCGCAGCTTGCCCTTAGGCCCGTGTATATCGATGCATACGGGCTTGCCAGCGCCGACCACATGCACGCGCTCACCCCAGGCGGTGCTGCGACCCAGGCCCATGCGCGCGAGCTTGCCGCTGGCCGCGCCGGGGTCGTGGTTGCCCGCGATCCAGACCAGGTGCACTCCGCCGCGGGCCAGGCGCTCGACCTGGGCGCTGAGCCAGAGCTCGGTAGCGAATTCGAGGCGCGGCTCATCAAAGCCATCACCGGCCACGAGCAGCGCATCGAGGCCCTGCTCCAGGGCGAAGTCCACGGCCGCCTCGAAGGCCTGGCGCGTGCCTTCGCGTAGCCTTTGCCGTGCCGCTTCCTGGCGTCCGCCGAAGGCGGTGTCCAAGTGCAGATCGGCGAGGTGCAGAAAGCGCAGGCCCATGTGGGCTTATCCTAGCTTCGGGCTAAGCTAGGCGCATGCGTCGCGCAGGCTGGAGTTCAATCGTAGTGGGAATCCTGATCATTATTGGGTGTGTGATCTTCATCAATGATGCCGCCATGCAGCATGGACCTCACAGCACCTTCGCCCAGCGCACTACCTACAATCAGGTCAAGCGCAGCGTGCACGAGAACTTCCCGCGGGTGCTGCCCGTGGCGCTGTTTGGGTGCTTCCTCTTGATGGGCGGCAACATGCTCGTGAAGCGCGCCGGGCGTAGGGAAGAAGAGGACTAGCCGGGGGCGCCGGCGGCCTTCAGCAGTTGGATTACGGCCGCTTGCTCATGAATGCGGGCCAGCTGCAGCGGGGTTTGGCCATTCTCATCCCAGCTGTAGCTGAGCGCCTCTGGGGAGGCCCCGTTCTCGATCAACCACTCGACCAGTTCCGTGCGCCCGCGGCGTACGCTGTGGTGCAGGAGGGTGGTGCCGACGCTCTCCTGGTCGAGATCCACCCCATAGCTGTGTAGGCAGGCGGCGACTTCCGGTGAGCCTGTGCCCATGACCACGTACCACATCAGGGGGAAATCGTGGGCGCCGCGCTCGAAGATGAGCTGCTCGTCCTGGTCGAGCATCCACTGCATGGCTTCCAGGTTGCCCATGGACACGGCGGTGGGCAGGGAGAGCGGCGCGCCGTGGTCCAGGTGCAGCTGCATGATGAGCGCGTTGCCCACGTGGGCGCAGGCTTCGATGGCTAGTTCATCGTCCGAGGAGACGGCGAAGATCAAGCGCGGGTCCTCCTTAAGGAGGGCTTGGATGCGCTTCATTTGCACGTGGGAGGCGGCTGTTACCTCGCTTTGGCGTTTCTTCGGCACATCGCTCAGGTCGATCCACTCGATGGGTTCTTGGCTCGCATTCCAAGCGAAGCGTGAGGCGCGGTAATCGCGGATAACCTGCTCGGGGTGTTCGAGAAGGGCCGTGCCCTCGGCGTACTCGAGCTTGCGTGCTAGGTCCAAGGCCGTGCGCCCTTGAGCGTCCTTGGCCGATACCGACGCGGGCATGGGCTGGGGCGCGCACGCACAGGCACGTGGAGCTGCGGCCCTATTCGAGGAGACGCTCATCGATGCCGCTGCTGCGGTTCCAGCCCTAGCGCAGCAGTTGATCGAACGCTGGGAGGCGGAGCTTGCGGACGAGCAGAACTCCCGGCCGGAAGTGGAGGCCATAGCGCGTATCGCGCTCGGCCGCGTCTACCTGCTGGTCGGAGATCGGGTTCAGGCGAAGAGTCACCTGGAGCGCGCCGAGCAGTTAGCGGGGACGACCGTTGGGCTCGGCCCAAGCGTCAGCCGTCGCGCGAGCAGGCTGCTGCGCGAGGCTGAGGCCGAGTAGCCGGACGGGTTTACTCGATGCGCTCTAGTTCCGCTTCGATGGCGGCTTCTAGTTCGTCGGGTAGGAATCCGAAGGGGCCGCGGCCGCCGTGGAAGGCGACCTTGCCGCCCTGGCCGATTAGGTAGAGGCGGTCGGGCCAGCCGGCGTAGGACTCGTTGGCTGTGTTGTCCATATCGTCGATCAGGGTCGGGATGCTGGCTAGCTCGAGCTTGGTCATGCAGACCTTGGCAACGGCCTGGCGTTCAGCGGCGGTCTCGGGGTCTTCGACGATGGGGTTGCCGTCACCGCCTGCGGGGGAACGGCTGTCGAGGGCGTGGGCTTCCTTGATGTAGACCACGAAGAATTGGACGTCGTCCCCGTAGGTTGCGTGGAGTTCCTTCAGCCGACCGGCTGAAGCGCGGAAGGGAGGTCAGGTGTAGGAACCGAAGATCAGAGCTACGGGGCTGATCTCGCGGAAGTCCGAGAGGCGCACGAGCTCGCCGCCGCCGAGCGGTGAGAGTTCGAAGTCGGGAGCCATGTGGCCGGCGGGTGCGCCGTCGCTAGCCATGGCGCTGGCGCCTTGATTGGATCTGCCGGAGGGCGCGCCGCGGGCGTAGCCGGCTTCGTTGGCGAAACCTTCGAAGTAGCTGCTTAGCTCGTCCGCACCGATGCGCCGATCGCCATTGCCGGGTGCGTCGGTGGCAGCGAGCATCAGCGGCCAGGCTTTACCCGGGCCGCCCCAGGGACGCGCATCGGTGGCGCAGGCGAATTCAGACTCGTCTATGTCCTGGCTGGAGTCGCTGTCCAGTTGCGCGAACATGCGCAGGAAATCGTCGCGATGCAGGCCTTCCGCGGTGGGATCTGGCTGCAGGTAGGTAAGCAGTACCGCGCGTGCCGCGTACTTGCTGCCCATGCTGCGCTTCATGGCATCGGGAATGTCGTTCCAGCCGCGGCCCATGCTCGGGCCTTCGCCACGCGGGTAGTCCTCGGCATTTACGATGCCGTCCTCGTTGCGATCGAGCTTGGCGTAGTCGCCAGCTTCGCGCGTGTACTCCGCTTCGGTGACCACACCATCGCCGTCACGGTCGTACTTGCCCGACAGATAGTCCCAGGCGTTGTCGACGCCATCTCCAGCGAAGTTCGAGCCAGGGTCCGTGGATTGACAAGCTCCCAAGGAGACGCAGACAAGAGCGAAGTGGGTTAGTTTCATCTCAGTGGGTGCAGCCTGCGCAGGATGCGTTCGAGTGCTGGTGGGGGAGACCTGATTCTATGCCGTGCCAGAAGAATTGGGGTGCGCTGGCGGCGTCGCCGTGCACGGCCATGCTGGCGGCGTCGAAGAGCACGCCGTTGAGCAGGGTGTGACGCACCTTGTCCGAGCAGCGCAGGTCTTCGAGCGGGTTGCCGTCGATGATGACCAGGTCGGCGAGCTTGCCAGGTGCAATCGAGCCGATGTCGCCGTCGAGGCCCAGGTAGATGGCGCCGGAGAGCGTTGCCGAGCGCAGGGCCTCGTGCTGGGTCATGCCGCCTTGCTCGAACATCCACAGTTCCCAGTGGGCGCCGAGGCCGGCAAGTTGGCCGTGGGCGCCGAGCTGCACACGCGCGCCTGCGTCGACGATGGCCTTGGCGATGCCGGCGCTGCGCAGGGTGTTGTAGTCCTCTTCCGGAGCCTTCGGGCGGCGACGGGAGCGGGGCTCTACGACGAAGCTAGGAACAAAGGAGCGCAGGCGTTCGTGGCGCCAGACGTCGGTGGTGTCGTACCAGTAGTCCTCACCCCAGATGCCGCCGTAGCCGACGATCAGGGTCGGGGTGTAGCCCACATCGGTCGAGCCCCAGAGCTGCGTGACGTCGGAGTAGATGTTCTCGAGGGGCAGCGAGTGTTCCACGCCCGTGTGGCCGTCGACCACCATGGTCAGGTTGTGGTGGTGGGTGGAGCCGCCTTCGGGAACGACCATCATGCCCAGTTCGCGGGCTGCCTCGAGCACCTGTTGGCGCTGGTCGCGGCGCGGTTGGTTGTAGCTCTTGACCGAGATGGCGCCGACGGCTTGGAGGCGACGCAAGTGACTGCGCGCGTCGTCGAGGGAGTCGATCTCCGCCTTGAAGGAGCCCATGGCGCCGTAGAGGATCGTGCCCGTTGAGAACATGCGCGGGGCTACGATGCCGCCGGCCTTGGCGAGCTCCGCAGCGGCGAAGATGTCGTTGGTGTTGTGCGAAGGGTCGTGAACCGTGGTCACGCCGAAGGCCAGGTTAGCCTGGTGCACCCAGTTGGACTCGGGCATGAGTCCGCCGCTGACCGTGGAGCCGTGATAGTGCACGTCTACGATGCCAGGAATGATCGTGGTGCCGAAGGCGTCGATCACGCGCGCGCCGGCGGGCACTTTGATGTCGTCCATGGTTCCCACGGAGCGGATGCGGTTGCCTTCGATCAGGATCGTGCCCTCCTCGATGACCTCGTCGCCGCGCATGGTGACGATGCGCGCACCCACGAGGGCCAGCCAGCCATCGGGTGCGGCGTAGGGCAGCTCGAAGGAGACGTTGACACCTTCCATGGGCGCTTCCGGGAGCTCCTCGGGGGCGCCGTCCAGGAACACGAAGGAGTCGCTCAGGTTGCGGCTGTAGAGCTCAGGGCCGAGGGACCAATTGAGGCCGCCTGAGTCGCCGGACCACTGCAGATTCTCGCCGGCGTCGCGCGTTACGCGATGCACGGGGATCGACTTGGTGTCGGGGCCGATGTTGACCGGGCGGCCGGTCTGCACGAAGGGCGCCACGTAGGCGTTGAAGCGTTCCGCGAAGGCGACCCAGTTGCCGTCGGGGGAGAGCGCGAACTCGGTAGCGTTGGCGCTCTCGAGGTGCGTGCGCTGATCCTTGCCGTCGAGGGTGATGCTGATCAGGGTGCGTTTGCCAGCGCTTGCGCTGGAGAGGAAGACGCGCTCGCTGGAGTTCGTGAACTGCGGATTGCTGCCGGAGCGGGTGATCAGCGTCGGCTCGCCGCCCGTGGCGGGGATGCGATAGAGGCCGGGCTCGAAGGACCACAGTGGCGAAGTGATGTAGCCGCCGCGGCCCTTGGAGTAGACGACCTGCGTGCCGTCCGGCGTGAAGGCCGGATTGGTGTAGTGACCCGGCTCGCTGGTGAGTGCTGTGCCTTCGCCGCCGCTGGCGGAGGCGACGCGTACGGAACCGAGCTCCACGTCATCGAAGGTGGTGTAGACGATCTGCGCGCCGTCGCGGCTGAAGGCGGGGT
>JBLIOL010000038.1:0-24934 GCA_047639615.1 Planctomycetota bacterium
CCGTGCAGCGTTTGCTGCACGGCCCGCTCGCGTTTGCTTGGAGGAGCTAGGCCTTGCCCAGATCCCCTAGCGTCTTATTTACTTCGTCCAGGTCAGGGCCAGCGCCGACAGGGAGGGCGAAAGGCCGGTCTGGGTGTTGGAGACGAAGGAGACGCGCATCTGGTAGTAGTTGGCGTTGTTGATCCCGCTCATATCCTCGTACCAAGAGCTGCCAGCAGCCTGTAGGAAGCCGACTCCGGGGTTGGCAGCGGCCGCATCGTGGACCTGCCACGGGAACATGTTGGTGTTCGGGAAGCAGCTGTCTTCTATGTAGATGTAGTAGTTGCCGTAGGGGTCAAAGCTTGTTGCCAGGCTACGCAGATCAAAGCCAAGGTCGCCCGGCCCGCCGGCTATCGCCGTAAGGGTGGTCGCACCGCGCGCCGCGACCTGAATCGAAGTACCAGCGGGCTGCTCCGTAGCGTCGGGCTCGACGGTCGGGGGCGAGAAGTTTGACGTGGGGAAGGTGTTGTTCACACTTTCCTCGATCGGCCACCAGACTGAGTAGGAACGGCTGACGCGGACGACGAAGTCCATGGCACCGAGGTAGACCAGGTTGTCACGGCCGAAGGTCGGGACGCCGGGGATCGGAGTGGACATGGGGTTGAAGCCACCGTTGGCCACAGCCTCAAGTTCCGGGTCGCGCTGAACGCTGTTTCCGTTGACGTCGATACCGCCGGCGCTGAAGGCGCGGAAGTAAGGGCGCGTCGAGAAGCTGACCGCCAGGGAGACGTCGAAGTTGTTGACGCTGCTGGCCCCATCATCGGGGAAGCAACGGAACTCGGTCAGCAGGGGCAGGGCTGCCGTCTGGACCTGAGTGTCGGGGTAGAACTGGGGGACTGGGACAATGCAGCCCATTCCGTCCATGGCGTCGAGGACCGGGAAGGGAATACCCAGCACGATGTGCCACTGGCCGAGGGGAGCACCGATGCCGCTCTGGCCACCACGTGTTTGGATGGCGGTGTCGCGCCAGGTGAAGTAGCGGAAGTCGTCAGGTGCGACGCCCGTGTTCATCGGGAAAGGCAACAGGGTCGTACCGCCACCGGTCTGGTACTTGTCGCCGGGGTTCACGAAGTAGCCTTCGGTGCGGTCGTGGACCACAACTTGGGGATCGTTTGTCTCGTCCAGAAGGTTGGTCTGGAAGATGTCAGCCACGCCCGAGTTGGGCAGGGAGACGATCTGGAGAGGCACGTTGTTGGGCTCGTCCGGAAGGTTGAAGCTGTGGGACATGCGCATCTCGAAGGAACCGAAGTTGTCCACGGCAACCTGCCCGCCGCGCGGTACCCAGTTCATGCCTTCGATGTCGATGTTCAGGGATTCGTTACGCAGCAGACCTGTCTCGAGATTCAGTAGGTCCAAGCCGACGTCGGCGTAGCGCCACATCATTTGGGTCTTGGACCCGAACCGGGAGAGGGGCTCGGTGACACCGTTGAGGGAAGCCGTCATGGCGCCCACCAAGTCGTTGGTGTTGTCAGCGACACCTTGATAGCGAACCACCGGGCGGGGCTTGATGGTGCCGTTCTGGGTGAGGTAGACGTGCTGACCTTGCCACTCTGCGTACGGATCTTCGTCGTCGGGAGCGATCGGGGGCTCGTCGTCGGTTCCGCGGAAGCGACTCACGCGACCACCGTTGATAGCCTCGGGGGCAGCTTCGGCAATGTTGGCTGACAGCGGGCCGGGGCTCGCTGCGAGTGCGTTACCAGCCAGGTCGGTGGGGGCGGTTCCGAGGGGATCGCCACTCGCCAGCACGGAGAGGTAGTAGTTCTCCAGAGGCGTGCCGAGATCCTTGTCGTGGGCCAGGGGCAGGTCAGGCGTGAAGGAGAAGTCCCGCAGGCCTTGGGTCTGGCCGATAGTGCCGACGACGTAGTCGAAGGAGGCCAAAATCCCTGCGTTGGGGTCCTTACGGGTCAGCAGCATGCTGTCGAAGGCCGTCACGGAGGTGACGTCCATGGGCTCACTGAAACGCACGCCCATGCTCGCACTGTTGAGCATGTCCTGACCGGGTACGCCAGAGATCAAGCCGCTGGCGGGGAAGGTGGTCAGGAAGCACTCGGTCTGGTTCTCGTCAGCGACCGCGTCGTAGGCGGAGAGGAATTGAACCGGGCCAACGCCTGCTGCCACGAACTCGGAAAGGTCGGTCCACTCGCTGGGGTAGGCCAGCAAGCGCACCATCACGAAGTCGGCGGTGCCGTCGGCGTTGAGGATGCCGGAGCTGATGACCTCCGCTACCACGTTGGGCGTGAGCTTCTTCAGCAGGTCGCCGGCGGTGGGCAGTTGGGCGCAGTAGACGGAGCCGAAGGCAAGCGAGTCCAGGGTGAAGACGTTGTTGCCTTGGGCTGTGTTCTGAGTGATGGAGCCTGTGACCTGGGCGTTGAGCGCGGCCATGATCTCGGGGGCTACATCGTCACGCAGGAAACCGTTGTAGGGGTCGCCGGTGATGTTGTTGGGGCCACCGGAGCGAGCGGCGCGAACCAGGTCGCGGGTAGGTGCTCCGAAGTCCACAGTGCCGTTGTCGAGGGAGGCTACCGTGTGGCCGGTGAGGTTCGAGATCAGGGTCGTCTGGCCGAAGACCGGTGCCTTGACGGTGGGAATCCGAACCTGAAGGTTGGAAAGGTTGCTGTCGACGCTAGCTGGCAGACCCGAGTTGTTCACCACCAGAGGCGGGTTGGTCAGGAAGGACTCGATCTCCGTGACGGCCATGTCGACCAAGATGCGGGTCGTATAGAACTCAGAGGTTCCATCGCCGTCTCGGTCGATAATGTCCCCGTAGTTCGGGTCGGGCAGGATGCGCGAATCGAAGGGGATGACCGCCGGGACTCCGGTGTTCACCCGCAGGTTGGCGCCGTTGATGGTGCTGGCGTCCAGCAGGTCATCGAAGCGCAGAACCATGACCGAGTTCCGGGGCACCATCGTGAACACGCCGGCCGAGGCGAAGCCGCCGTCGAAGACCGGGTCGAGGCTGTTGCCCAAGGCCTGCAAAGTCGTGTGGAACGCCGCCAGCCCGGAGGTGGTGTTCACGTTCTCGAAGATGAACAGGGACTCCTCGCCGGAGGCCGAGTTGGTCTCGATGAGCCAGTTGGAGCTGAGACCGGAGTTGTTACCACCGATCACGAACTCTTGGCGCATCTCAACGCGGGCCGAGTTCACGTCGTCGGAGGACTGTCCGAAGACGCGCACGATGCGACCGAAGGCGACGTTGCTCAGGCGAATCTGCTGACGGGCACCGCCCTCGCTGGGATCGACGAAGATGTACTGGCCCGTGGCGCCGTTCTGGAGCGATTCGCCAGGGGCGCCCAGTCCCACGATCGTGTTGGACTCTTGGCTGCAGCTGGCGAGGGCGAGTGCGCCCAGTAGGCCAGCGATCCATCCGGTGGAACGTGAGGTGATGCGCAAAGGTGTAGCTCTCATCATGTCGATGCGATTTTTCGGTCCGCGTAGGACTGATATTGGGGGGCGTGAACCGGGTCCAGCAGGGGAGGAGGCGCTCCGGCGGGTAACCGACCAGCAAACACCGTACCGCCTGCACGGGGTCAGACCCCGGAACCTAGACATAAGGAGCATACCCGCCTGGAGTGCCTCCTGGCAACGATGAGGCCGGTTCACAGCGCCCACGAGCACAAAAATTTACGGCTCGATTCAGGCAATGCAGCGGGCCTGATTCTGGCTATATGTGCGCTTGCGCACATATATAGGAAAGGGCCGCACTTTGGAGGCTTCTTCGCGGGGTAGAGCGGGGCGCTCGCGACCGTCGCCGCGAGCGCCCCAGCTTCATCCTAGACCCCCCCAAGGGGACCCACAGGCCGAGGCCTGATGCGAGGGTCCCTGCGCAAGCTCGCGCGTGGGGATCAAGGGGTTCAATCGCCCTTCAGGAGCTCCCTGGCCTCCCGAACCAGGGCTCGGGCACCGTTGTCCTGGGTCCCAGAGGGGCTCTCGAGGCTTTCTTCGGCCCGTTGCAGGCTGCGCCTGGCGGCGCTGTCGCGGCCAGCTCGGGCGTAGGTCAGCGCCAGTAGGGCGTGCAATGTCGGTAGGTCCGTAGCGTTAGGCTCGATCAGAGCTTCGGCTTCCTCGAGCCGCTTACGCGCACGGTCGTATTGGCCCAGGCGGTAGCTGGTCAAGGCCAGTGCGAGCATGGCCTGGGGCTTCTCGGCCACATCCCCGAGGAAAATCTCGGCCTTGGCGCGGGCCGCGGAATAGAGCTCGGTGGTTTGCCCGCCATCCAGGGCCAGCTGCCGCACGAATTCGAACAGGGACTCGGCCCTGCGCGGGACCTCGCCCCGCCGGCCTTCCACCGCGCGCAGGATTTCGATGGCGCGGGCTTGGGGTTCCAAGGCCTCCGTCGGTCTGCCGCGGCTCGAGAGGAACTCCGCCTGGGCCAAGAGCACGTCGGCCAGGTCGACGGAATCCGCGGACCACACGCGGCTACCTACTTCGATGCGCTGTCCGAGCCAGCGTTCCCGGCGCTCTTCGAAGTTGGCGTCGCCTTCGGTCAAGCCAAGTGCGAGGCCGAGCGCGCTGAGCAGTTGTCGGTCCTGCCTGAGGGGATGCCTGTCTTGGATGGCAAGCGCCAGCAGAACCTGCTCGAGGGCAGCTTGGTAGCTGCCCCAGCGCGCTAGCCACTGGGCGTAATTCAGGTGCTTCTCGGCGAGTACTAGGGATCCCGCTTGGTAGAGCGTGCCGTACTCGTCAAAGAGCTCGCTCCAGACCGCGTCCGCGGAATCGCCGGCTCCGCCGAGTGAGAGCATCTCGGCCTGGTGTTCCAGGGCGGAGGCGATCGGGCGGTGAGCCTGGGGGGCGGCCACGCGGCGCAACGCAGCCACTTGCCCGAGCCAATCGGCGGCTTGTAGGTACTGGCCTTCGCGGCTCAAAAGTCGAGCGAGGGCCCCGGCGGCCAAGGCCTGGGTGAGCGGCTGTGCGCCGGCCTGCTCGTTGCGCGCCAAGGCGGCGACCAATTCGGTCTTGGCTTCTGCATCGCGTCCCAGATCCGTGAGCAGAATGCCCAGTTGGGCCCGTGCTTCCCGACCGGTAGCCATGTCGCTGCTCTCTTTAGCGAGCAGCATGACCTGGCGTAACCAGGGTTCGGCGCTGCGCGGATCGCCATGGCGGGAGAGTCGCCCGGCACCTTCCAGCAGGATTGCGGTGGTGGTCGGGTGATTGCGCCCGAATAGCTGACTGGCTTCGCTGAGGACCGTATCCAGCTCGGGAGCGTAAAGCTCTCCAACGTGCTCCAATGGGGCGAATAGGCCCTGAAGTAGCGCGCTCATGTCGGCGTTACGCGCGGCCTCTCGCTCGGCTCGTTGGAGCCCGAGCAGGGCCAAGCTGGCGCCCAGCGTAAGTCCGGGAATGATCACAGCTAGGCCTATGGCGACCGCACGATTGCGGCGCGCGAACTTGGATAGTCGCTGCCAGGCGCCAGGCGCTCCAGCTTCCACGGGCTCGTTGGCCAGGTGCCGCTCCAGGTCCCGGGCCAGTGCGTGGGCAGTGGGGTAGCGCCGGTTGCGATCCTTCTCCATGGCCCGGGCCAGGATCCAATCCAAATCCCCACGTAGGCGTGCGTGTACCTCGCCCGTGTTTGCGGCGCGGGCTGCGGCAAGCTCCTGTCGGCGCGAACGCGGTAAGTGCTGCCAAGCGACGCTTGCCCGGGGCGGATCCACCTGTCCGAGAATGCGCTGCCACTCCGCGGGTCCATGATCCAGCAGGCGCTCCTCGTCGAAGGGCGGCACTCCAGTCAGGAGCTCGTGCAGCATGACACCCAGGGAGTAGATGTCGCTGCGCGTGTCCACATCGCGGTGCCCGGCGGCTTGCTCGGGGCTCATGTAGACCGGCGTTCCGAGCAACTGCCCGCGGCCGGTTTCAAGCGTGTGATCCACGAGTCTTCCGGTGATGGCCTTGGCCACACCGAAGTCGATCACCTTGGGCGAGGCGGCGCCGTGCGCGTCCTTGCACACGAGCACGTTGCCTGGCTTGAGATCGCGGTGAACCACGCCCTTGTGGTGTGCGTGTTGCACGGCATCGCAGATCAGCAAGAACAGCTGCAAGCGTTCGCGCAAAGTGAGCCGTTGCTCGTCGGCGTGCTGCACCAGGCTCTGGCCTAGCACCAGCTCCATGCTGATGAACGGGCGCCCATCTGGGCTGCTGCCGGCATCCATGACTTGGGCGATGCCGGGGTGATTCAGGCGCCCGAGGGCACCGCGCTCCGCGTCGAATCGTTGCAGGACTTGGGCGCTGTCCATGCCCGCCTTGAGCAGCTTTAGCGCGACCTGGGCGCCACCGTCCGTAGGCTGGGCGCGCCAAACCACGCCGAAGCCGCCTTCGCCTAGGCGCTGCAGCAGGCGGAAGGGCCCGACCGTGTCGCCGGGGCTGTATTCCCCAGGCCGCGGGACCGCAGGCTGCTCCAGGAAGTGGCCCAGCTGGTCGTGGGCCGTCAGCAGCTTGCGCAGGCGCCTACCCAGGGCCGGATCGGAAGCTGCTTGAGCCACTAGAAAAGCCTCCCTGGCATCGCCAGGGGCTAATTCCAGGGCTTGCTCGAACAGTTGTTCAGGGCCTTGCTGGGGGGGCTGGGTCATTGTCCGGGCCGGGATCACGCGGGTACGTGCGTAGGGCAGCCAAATTGCGCCTCACAGAATCTCGCCGATTCTAAGCGCTGAAGCTCAGTCCTCGGGACCCAGGCTCTCCAGCAACCAGGCGCGTGCGTAGGCCCAGTCGCGATCAGCTGTGGCCTTTGAGATCGCGAGCACCTCGGCGGCCTCCACCTGGGAGAGGCCACCGAAGAAGCGCAGCTCCACGAGGCGAGCCTTGCGCGGTGCCTCCTCGCCGAGCTTGCTGAGGGCCTCATCCAGGTCCAGTAGGTCGCTCCCGGGGGGTAATTCCCAGGCTTGTTCGTCGAGTCCTTCGAGGGAGGTTCGGGCCCAGGCACCCCCATGGCGCAGGGCATTCCGTCTGCGGGCGCGGTCCACCAGGATGCGCCGCATGGCTTCGGCCCCAGCGGAGAAGAAGTGCGCGCGGTTGTGAAAAGGGCGCTCGGGGTTCTCTGGCTCGATACGCAACCAAGCCTCGTGTACCAGGGCCGTGGGTGCCAGGGTGGCGCGGCCAGGCTCGCGTGCGAGCCTGGACTGGGCCATGCGCCGCAGCTCCTGGTAGACCTCGGCCGCAAGCCGATCCGCTGCGCCGGGAACTCCGGTGTGGACCGCGTCCAAGAGGCGAGTGACATCCGACATGGGTGCAGCTTAGCCTGGATTCCGCCCGCGGGCTCATCCGCATAGACTAGGGCCCGCACACTATGGCCTCCTCTCGCAACAAACCCGACGACTCGCTCTCCCTCGATCCCTTGGGGGGGGGGCTCTCCCACAACCCCTTTGCCAAACTGCGTCCGTCCGGTACGCCAGCCCCGGCCAGGCCTGCTGAGTCGGAGCCCGAAGCCGCGGGGCCGCAGACCGGCGCATTGAGTGGGCGTTTGGTTGTCTCCCTCGAGCGCAAGGGCCACGGCGGCAAGTCGGTGGTGCGCATCGACGGAGTGGTTGGGGATAAGGCTCAGCGCAAGCAGCTGGCGCGCGACCTGGGTCGTGCTCTCGGTCGCGGCACGCGGGTGGAACAGGACTGTGTGGTGCTGCAAGGCGCGGATCTTGACGCTCCCATCGCTTGGCTTGAAGAGCAAGGCGCACAGGGGGTCGTGCGCGGAACGTCGTGATCGAGGCGGCTGCGGGAAGTGCCGAGGCTTGGGCCTTGGAGCTGATTCAGAGCACCGATCTCGAAGCGCAGTTGCATGCGCCGCGGCCGCCCCGGATCTTTGAAGCAGATGCGCCCGCGAGGCGCCTGACAGCGCCCGGGCGTTCGTCCTTGCTCGAGGTTGTCGCGCGCGCTCCCAAGAGTCCAAAGCCTGGCGCCTTGGTGCGACCCGAAGCGCGTGCGCGCGCCTTGCACACGTTCCTGCATCACGAGATTCAAGCGGCGGAGCTCTTCGCTTGGGCCTTTCTGGCCTTTCCCGATGCGCCCGTGCGACTGCGGCGTGGATTGCTGGCGATCAGTCGGGATGAGCTGCGCCATGCACGCATGTACCGCGTCCAACTGCAGCGTTTGGGCTGCGACTACGGCAGCCATCCCGTGCGCGATTGGTTTTGGGAGCGGGTGCCGACCGTGACAACGATCAGCTCCTTCCTGGCGCTGGTCGGGCTCGGCTTGGAGGGCGGTAACCTCGAGCATGCGCGCGACTTTAGCCGCCTGCTCGAGCAGGCCGGCGATCCCGAGGCCGCCGCCTGTGTGGCACGTATCGGCGAGGAGGAAGTGGCCCATGTACGCTTCGGCAGGCGCTGGTTTGAGCGGCTGGCAGGCCCCTTGGAATTCGAGGCATGGTGTGACTCCTTACCGCCGCCGCTGACGCCGCTGATCCTGCGCGGTTTGCCCTTGCACCGGGCGGCGCGTGAACGCGCTGGTTTGAACGCTGATTTCCTCAATGCATTGGAAGCATGGCGGCCGTCTGGATCCTAAACCTGGATGCCGAGCTGGAGTTCGCCGCGCTGCGGCGCGGCCCTAGCTACGCAGCGTCCAAGGACTTGCTGCGATCCATGCAGCGCGCCTTGCCCAGCGCACGATCGCTCATGGGGCCTGATGATCGTGAGCTCGCAGAGTGCCTAGCTGCGGGGGATTCCGTAGAGGGCATGCAAGGGCGTGCCTTCTGCCCGACGCCTGGTGTCTTGGCGCGCTTCGAGAGCCTAGGCGTCACTCCGGAGCCTTGCCCAGAGCTTGCGGTGATTGAGCTAGTTAACGACCGCGGATGGGCTCTATCCCATGGATTGGCGCCCCCTGATGCGCGCTTCTTTGAGAGCCTCCCGGAGCTCGAGAGATTTCTCAGCGAGCGACCTGCGGCCGAAGACTGGCAGGCGAAGCGTGCACTCGGAACCGCCGGCAGGGGGCAGCGGTCCCTGCGCGCGCAGCAACTCACTGAGGCGGACCGTAAGTGGCTGGCCGCCTCCTGGGCGATGGGCGGCGTGTTACTTGAACCGCGTCGAGAGATCTTCGCCGAGTACTCCCTGCACGGTTGGCTGGGGACGGATGGCAGCCTGCGACGCGGGAGGGTGGTGGCCTTCGATACGCACTCGCGAGCCTTCGCTAGCGCACGCCCTTTGCTGCCCGGGGAATGCCTCGATGGGGAGATCGAAGCACTCGGAGGCAACCTGGAGCGGACCGCCGCAGCCCTGCATGGGGCAGGCTACTTTGGTCCCTTTGGCCTCGATGCCTACGCCTGGAGCTTAGGCCCGGATGTGCGCTGCTTTGAAGCCCTCTCGGAAGTCAACGCGCGTTACACCCTGGCCTATGCCCTGGGCATGTCGGACTAGTCTTCGAGCAGCAGCTCGCGCAGGGCTTCCTTCATGTAACCCGGGTCGTGGCTGCCGCACATCTCGCGGGCGGAGTGCATGGCGAGTTGCGGGCCGCCGACGTCCACGGTCAAGACGCCCAGGTTAGCAGCGGTGATCGGGCCGATGGTGGAGCCGCAGGCTAGGTCGGAGCGCATGGCCCACTCCTGGTAGGGTACGTCCGCGCGCTGGCAGGCCAGGGCGAAGCGCGCGGCGCTCTCGACTTCGGTGGCGTAGCGCTGGTTGGCGTTGTGCTTGATCACGGGGCCGGCGTTCAGATGCACCAGGTGGCCCGGGTCGTGCTTGTCGGCGTAGTTCGGGTTGGTGGCGTGGGCCATGTCCGAGGAGACGCACAAACTGCGTGCGAGGGCGCGCTGAAAGGCGTCGCGGTCGTCGCCGCGGGCGTGACTGATGCGCTCCAAGAGTGTGCGCAGCAAGGGACCGTCGGCGCCGCTGCGGGTGGCACTACCGACCTCCTCGTGGTCGAAGAGGGTGATCACGGGCACATGCTTGAGGCGCTCATCGTCGGCGGCCTCGAGCAGGGCCTGCAGACATGCCCAGGACGAGGCCAGGTTGTCGAGGCGCGGTGCGGAGAGCCAGTCCTGATCCGAGCCGCTTACGCAGGAGGGCGTCAGGTCGTGGGTCATGGCTTCGAAGCCGAGCACGGTGGCGGGATCGGCGCCGACCTTGGCGGCCAGGTATTCCTTGAACTCGCCGTCGCGGGTTTTCCCCACCCCGAAGATGGGCTGCATGTGCAGCTGCTTGTTCAGCTTGAGACCCTCGGTGTAGATCTCGCGGTGCAGGTGAATGGCCAGCTGCGGGATGCGCAACACGGGCTCATCGATGCGGAAGTTACGCTTGGCGGGGCGTCCGTCCTCGTTGACGACCACAGTTCCGGAAAGGCCTAGGTCGCGGTCAAGCCAGGAGTTCAGCAGCACTCCGCCGTAGATCTCTACGCCCAGTTGGCGCAAGCCCGCGCGACCGGTGTCGGGTTTGGGCTTAATGCGCAGGTTGGGGCTGTCGGTGTGTGCGCCCAGCAGGCGGAAGCCAGTGTCCGGGTCGCCGTCAGTGGGCACGATCCATGCGGCCAAACTACCGGCGCGCACCACATACCAGCGGCCGGCTGCTTCTTCCCAGCTGTCGAGTTCGGAGAGCTCCTTGAAGCCGGCGGCCTGCAAGCGGCGTGCGGCTTCGATGCAGGCGTGGGTGGGCGAGGGCGAGGCGTCGACGAAGGCGCACAGGTCCTGCGCGGCCGAGAGGTCCGGCTTTTGGGGCATGGTGGTGGGGTCTAGCGGGTGCCTTCTAGCCAGGGGGCTAAGTCGGCGGGCAGGTCAGCTTGGATGCTCCAGGGCTGACCGGTGTCGGGGTGCTCTAGGGTAAGGCTCTGGGCGTGCAGGGCCAGCCTGGGCGGATCGCCGCCGGCGAGTTTTGGCCCGCGATAGAGCGGATCGGCCACGATCGGCAGGCCGCCCTCAAAGAGGTGCACGCGGATTTGGTGACGGCGTCCGGTGTGCGGCATACAGGCCACCCAGGTGCGGCCCGCTTGGCGGCTGACCACTTCGAAATGGGTTTCGGAGGGCTTGCCTTCGGGATCGATCTTCTGCCGATCCTTGTCGCGCAGGCTGCCTGGGGAGGCCGGGCCCAGGGGCGCGTCCACGACCCACTGGTCCGCGGACGGGGAGCCGTGCACCAGGGCTAGGTAGCGCTTTTGCACCTCGCGAGCCTTGAAGGCGGCGCGCAGGCTGGCCATGGCGGCGGAGGTGCGCGCGATGACGATTACGCCCGAGGTCTCGCGGTCGAGGCGGTGCACAATGCCTGGGCGTTCGAGGCCGGCGTCCTGTGGCAACGGGCCCCAACGCGCGTCGGCCAGGTCGGCCAGGGCGGCTTCCGCGTGCTGGCCGGTGCCGTGGGTGAGCAGGCCGGAGGGCTTGTCTACGCCGATGATCGAGTCATCCGCGTAGAGCTGCTCCAGCTGGGCTTCGGCGGCCTCCGCCAGGGGCAGGCTGAAGCGATAGCGGTCGCCTGCCTTGGCCTTGGCCGAGGTACGCCCGAACGGCCGACCGTTGCACAGCACGGAGCCCTGGCGCACCAGGCGCGCAATGCGCGAGGCGCTCAGTCCAGGCAGCAAAGCAGCGAGCGCTCGGTCCAAGCGCTCGCCTTGCTGGGCCCTCGGGATCACACAATCCACGTCGGCATTGGTGCCTGATTGGCGCCCGCTCAATGTCAGTTGACGTGCTTGACGCGCGTGACGCCGAGCAGCTTCTCGAGGGCGATCATGCGTCGGCCGAGGAAGGGCACGTGCTCGATGCGCGCGACCACTTGGCCCTCGCGGCGAATCACCAGGGTTCCGCCACCGAAGGTTAGCAGCAGCTCGAGCACATCCGGAACCTCGCGCGAGACGGTACTACCCAGGCGCGGGACGCTCTGGTCGCGGCCCCAGGGCTGGACGTAGTGCACAAATTCGTTGGGCTCGAAACGCCAGTAGTCCAGCCGCGGCTGGAGCATGCCTAGCACGAAGAAGAACCACAGCATGAAGCCCAGGATGAAGTAGGTGTGCGTGGAGTAGGTCGGTTCGAGACCGGAGATCCAGTCGCCCATGCCGCTTACGAAGGCAAACTCTTTCAGGTCGGCCACGTAGAGTCCGCCTGCAAGGAGCATCAGGATCAGGATCGTGATCAAGAACTTCTTCTGGTCGAGATCGGTGACGATCACCATCAGGTTGAAGCCGAGCATGCCCGTCGCCCACCAGCCGAGGGTGACCGGGGAGACGTTGGTCCAATTGGAGCACAGGCCGCAGATCAGCATGGTGATCATGCTGGGCCAGAAATAGATGATCATCGGGAACGAGGCCACCGGGACCGCGTCCTTGTCCTCGTGGACGCGGCGCGGGAAGTAGACCTCCCAGACCGAGTCCTTCTTGCGCGGCTGGGCAGCCGGGGTGGGGGCTACCGGTGTACTGGGGACCGGCGTCGGCTCGGGGGCTGCGCTGGGCTCGGGTGTGTCGTCGCTCATCTCTTGAATGCGGGCGGTGGGGAGCCCGGGGTGGGGCTCACCGGGGTGAGTGCGGTGTCTTGCTGACTCCGGGTGGGATGGTAGCAGGCCAAGCCGCTGGGACCGACTGTCAGGCAGGCGGCGTGTCGGGCTCTCTCCTACTCCCGAGCTCCTGGATCATTCGCTGGAACCTCCCGGGGACCTCTTCTGGCTATAGTGCCGCCTCTCCATGGCTCAGAACTTTGACGATTCCCAGGCCCCGCAGGCTGACCCTTTCGAGGAGCGGCTCGCTGCCCTGGAGCGATCCGGGCAGGTGCCAGCGGAGGTTCGCGAGGAGCTGGCAGCCCTGGAGGCGGAGGCCTGGGTGACTTTGGCCTCACGGGATCAGGGACTTTCGGCCCCTACTGGGCACCCAGTGGCGCACTCGGTGCTGAGTTGGCGTGAGGAGGCGGTTCAGGCTGGCTGTGAGCCGCAGGCTGAGGTGCTGGACGAGCTGACTGAGCAGCTGCTGGCGGATCTGGCTAGTCAGGCCCTGGCGGGTGTGCTGCAAGGAAGCCCGGAGAGCCTCTTCGCGGGTCTGCTGGCTGCGGCGCGCAGCGATCGCGAGGCGCTGCTGGCTCGGCGGCGTGACCTGGGGCCTGCGCCCCACCAGGAACACGAGGTTGCCGTGCGCGTGACCCTGCTCGCGGCCCTCGAGCGCACGCCGGTGAGCGCGAGCGTGCGCGATGATTGGTGCGCGGCTCTGGTGGACCTGGCCGACGAGACTTTGGCGGCCTCCCTGGGGAAGGCGCCGGAGCACGCGGAAGCGGCGCTGCTCGACGTGCGCGAGGTGATCAAGTTCCACCGCAAGAAGGTGGAGACTGGACATGGGGCTCAAGCCCGGCGGCTGCAGCGCAAGCTATCGCGCTTGCGCGACGAGGCGGTGGAGCGGCGCTTGGAAGGGCGGCTGGCCGGGCGCTTCGGAGCGCGTCTGCCGCGCATCTGGAGCCGCTTCGTGCTGGCGGCGATCGTGGTGCTGCTGCTGCTCATGCTGCAGGGCTTCCTGCCCGAGCGCTGGCTCGAGGCGCAGCCCCTGGGCTCGCCCTGGAGCGTCCACACGCTGCTCGGAGTGCTCGACTTCAGCTGCTGTGCGTTCATCCTCTGGGACTTCTTCGTGAGGCTGTTCTTCGTGCGCGGCAACTGGACCTGGTTGCGCCGGCACTTCTTCACGGACTTCCTGCCATCGATTCCTGCGGGCATTCCGGGCATGGGCGAGAAGATGCGCGCGCTCTACGTGTTCCGCATCGGGCGCCTGATGCGGCCACTGCGCGCACTACTCTTTCTGCCGCGCGGCATCGACCGTTTAGTGCGGCTCAATGCGCAGCGACTAGATCAGGAGTTGGTGCTCTTTCCCACGCCCATGGAGCGCGGCCTGGACGAGACCCTGCAGGTGCGCCGCGATGCGGAGCAAGCTGCATGGGAGGATCTCGTGCGGGTGAGTAGGGCTTGGGAGCGCAGCCTGCGATCCGCGGATAAGGAGCAGGCCGGCCAGTGGGTGGAGCGACGTACGCAGGTGCTCGAAGAGGCAGCGCGCCTGCGTTTCGAGGTGGGCGATACTCAAGGCGGCCGGCGCGGCTTGGGCTACGTGCTCGAGCCACGCTTGGAGCGCTTGGCGGGTCTCGGTCCCGAAGAATTAGGTGCCGAATTCGGGCGCGAAACAGCCGAACGCATCGCGCGCACGGCACGCCAGTTGGCGGGTTCGCCTGCGGTCTACATGCCGTTGCTTCACAAGTGGACGCCGCGGCCTGCGCCGGAGGAGAGTGATGGTTCGCTGGCCGCGCGCTGGTTGCGTGCCTTGGCGCGAAGAGGTCTGCGCTGGCATGGTCGCGCCTTGGCCATGGCGGATCTTGTCACGACGGTTTCGCCGGCGGAAGCGGTTGGCCGGGTGGGTGCGACGCTTGTAGCGCGCACCTCGCGGCCGGCATATAGGCTGGTGCTACTGGCACTGGGTTTCTTGGTCTTCAATGGCCTTTTAGATCTGCTCGGTCTCGATGAGGCTGCGATCACTGCTGCGGACCAAGCTCCGGTGGGTGGTTTTCACGGCATGTTGATCAAGCTGAAGGGGATCGCACACACAGGCTTAGTGTCGGCGGGAGGGCTGATCGCTGTTCTGGGTGGAGTGTGTTTCATTTTCCTGACCCTAGGGCTTTGGCTGCAACGCTTGGCGCGCGATGCGTCGTTGCTCTACCGGCAGATTGCGAGTGCGCAGTTTGGCCATCTCATGGATGCCGTGCGTGTGCGCAGGCTTGAGCGTGACGCGGAGCTCCTCGAGCAACGGGTGCTGAGCCCCGAGCGCAAGCTGCTTCACGGTGGTGACGTCGGGCCCCTTGGCGCGAAGCGTCAGGAGTTCATGGGTGCGGTGTCGGCCTGGCTGACCGAGGGGCGTCACCCCAGGTGTGAGAGCCAGGGCTTTGATGCGGTGCCTTTGGCGGTGCTGCTCTATCGGGATCAGTTGGATGCGGCGCCCTTTACCGACGCGGATGCGCGCGGTGGTTCGCGTTTGCTAGGTAGCTTGGCTGTGCGCCGGCTTTGCCGTCGCGCGGGGGGGGTGCGTAGGCGCGAGATGCGCAGTTTGCAGCGCGGTGATCTCTCACGGCGCCAGGGCTTGCTCGGCGGAGGCTATGTCTGGTTCCAGTTGATCACCCAGGCCATGTCCCAGGGCGCGGCGCGTTTGGTGGTGGAATACAACCGCTCGGCCATGCCCACAACGGACCTTGCTTGTGCCACAGGCCAGGAACGTGAGCGCCATGGTCATTGGCTTGCGGCCCGCAAGGAGCGACGCGAGGTGCATGCGGGACATGGAGGCGAGGTGCGGCGTGAGCTGACCAATGCCTTCACCATGCTGCACGTGCTGGACGATGATCCGGCGCGGGACGCGGAAATCGAGCGGCGCTTTGGCGCGGAGCTGGCGCAGCAATTCCAGAGCGATCGGCGCGATCTCTATCGGCGCGTCTTCGGAGCATGGCCCTTGCATCGCTTGCCCAAGGAGCAGCGGGTGCTCAACCCGCTGGCCTTCTACGAGCGCTGGTTCGCACACGGGCGCATCTTCCTGACGCCTCTGTGGGTGCTGCTGGTTTGGGTGCGTGTGGCTTGGAAGGGCCTGCAGTTCCTGGGTTCCGCCGTGGGGGACATCCGTAACCCCGGTCAGGGCAAGCCGATTGCGGCGCCGGAGCTGGATGCTGCGGCGGCGGAGCGCAAGGTGCGCCGTCTGCGTGGACCCATGGTGGAAGCGGCCATGCTCTTGCGCGCGCGCTTGGACTTTACCTACCTGGGCATCGGTTGGCCCTGGAAGGAGGGGCCTGTGCGCGATGCTGCGCAAGAAGATATGGCGGCGCTGTCAGCCCTGGGCATGCCCCTGGAGTTGGCCGAGCAGTTGGACGCGGAGCGTCAGGCGGCGCGTGATGATTCGGCGCGCTTGGAGCGCCTGATGCAGGCGGGCCTCTTGGATGAGACTTGGTCCAAGGTCGGCGCGCCGGTTAGAGAGCCTGAGCGACTGCGGGCGGTCGCCGTGGCCTATCGCGCGGATCTGGACGGTCTGCGTTCGCGGCTCAGCTACGACGAGATTCTGGCCGAGCTGGTGGTGGCTGCGCCGCGCTTGCCGCTGGTGCGCGGGCTAGTGTTACCGCGGCCTCTGCAGTGGCTCGCGTTCCGGCGCTTCAGCCGCGAGGTGGAGGGGCTCAAGGGCTCGGCGCGGCGCCATCTCTGGCGTTTGGTGCGCCGAGACGAGGGCGGCGCCCTGCGGGCGCTCAAGGCGCGCGATGCGGCAAGCAAGGATGCGGCCGGTGAGCGCGCGGCTCTGGAAGCGACCCTCGAGGACCTAGTGCGTCATCCGGGGCAGATCACCGAGGCCATCGTGACCCTGCGCATCATGCAGACCCTAACGCGTATCGACGCCACGACCCTGCGCGAGCATGTTTGGCAGCTCGCCGGCTTCGAGGACGAAGCCGACGAGCGCTAACCTCTCGGGCCTACTCGAAGCTGGCGTAGTAGCGGTGGTACATGCCCACCGGCTCGCGGCCCTTGGAACGGAACTCGGCGTCCACGAAGTACAGGGGCAGACGCGAGTCGCCGCCTTCGCGGGGCTTGGCGCGCATGCGCACCTCGAGCTCGTCTCCCACTTCCGCCATGAAGGGCGGCATGGGGAAGAAGGCCTGACGCCAGTGCGTCTTGGGCGCGTGGGGAGCGGTGGAGAGCATCACGCCGGGGGCGAGCTCCGCATCGAACCAGCCGGCCAAGCCGTGCACCATGCCGGTCTTGGTGATCTTGAGCGTAGTCGTGCCGTCGAACCAGAAAGACTCGCCTTCGCCGTACTCGCAGTCGAGGCTCGCGACGCGACCCGTGGTGCTGGAGAGCGAAGCGGCGCCGATGCCGGGCGAGGTCTGCAGCAGATCGCGCAGCTCGTGCTCGTACATGGGCGTGTAGTCGAGGCCGTAGAGGCGTTGGCTCCACATGCCGAGGCCGTGGTGGCGATCGAGCAAGCCGTCGGAGACGACGGCTAGGTCGAGGTGCACTACGCTCGGGATGATCTGACCGGATTGGGAGAGGTGCTTGTCGCGCGCGACGAGCACGGACTCCCACATGCACTCGGCCAGGGCGAAGTAGCCCATCCACTCGGAGACCAGCAGGTCGACCGGGTCGGCCAGGGAGAGGGACTCGGCCCAGACCCGGTGTACGGTGACTTTGTCGCCGCAGCCGTTGGCGATGGCGATGCGCTCGGCGATCTCGGCCATGGGGGAGGCCTCCACCGCGTGCACGTGGCGCGCGCCGGCCTTGGCGGCGAAGCACGAGAGCACGCCGGAGCCAGCGCCCACGTCGAGCACGACCGTCTCGGGGGTGATCAGGGTCTCGAGCGCGCGCCGGTAGGCGTCCGTACGCACGTGGTCGGCCAGCATGACCCGGTGGACTCCGGCATCCGCGTAGGAGTCGAAGTAGTCGTGGTCGGCTGAGGAAGGTCCCTGGGGACCGGGGGCGGGTTCGCCGTGTTCAATGAACTGGGCGAGCACGGGGTCGTCTTCTTGCATCGGTTATCCATCCCTGGCGGCTGTCCGCGGAAGGCGGCTGGAAGGCCAGGGGGTGGGAGAGTCTAATCACCATATGGCTGGTAAAGACCCCATGGATCCCGGAACCCCGCTCGGTGTCGCGCAAGCGGCCCGCTTAGCGGGTGTGGCCCAGGGCCAGCTACGCGACCTGATGGAGGCGGGGAAGCTGCTCTTTGAGGTCCAGCGCCGGAAGGGCAAGGAAGTCCAATTGGTGCGCTATGTGGACCTGATGGAAGCCTTCCCGGAGCGCTTCGGGGTGCCGGAGCCGGCGCCTGAACCGGCTCCGGAGCGAGCTCCTGAGCCGGAGTCTGTGTCGGGACTCTCCACGGATCCGGCGATACTTGAGGAGGCTCAGCGCATCCTCGGCGGCCAGCTGGAGGACCTCACGGACCAGCGTCGGCGACTGCGCGAACAGGGCGATGAGCTGCGTCAGAGGCTGATTCTGGTGGAACAGGAGCGTCAAGCGTCGACGGCAGGCCTGTTGATGATGCAGAGGCGCATGCTCGAATTGGAGGCGGGACCGGTGGTCTCACTGGCACCGGCGATGCACCGCAGGCCGAGCACTTGGGGGGCCCTGGCCGGGGTGGTCTTGCTGCTCATGACCTGGTCGAGCGTGGCGGACATGCGCTCGGCTTTGGCTGCGGAAGGTAAAGACGCGGCGGACCGGGTAGGCGACCTGCAGCGCGTGCTCACAGACCAGGAAAGCCGCGCCGAAGGAGAGCGCCTCGAGGCATCCGCTGAACTCGATAAGTTGGGCCAGCGGCTGAACGATCGCGACCGGGCCATGCTCGAGGCGCAGGCTACGGCCAAGTCCGATCGGGAGGGTTTCCAGGCGAGTTTGGAGGCTGCCCAGGAGGCGACCCGGGTTGGGCAGGCGGTCCTGGCGGATGAATTGCGGCTCGAAAGGGAGCGCTCGGCCCAAGATCGGGAAGGGGCGCTCCAGGATCGGGCCGAGTCGGAGCAGCGTATAGAAGTCCTGCGCGAGCAAGCGGACCAGGCCTGGTTGCGGCTGGACGATGAGCGCCGCAAGGCCGGTGAGCAGGCCGTGCGCGACGCACAGCGTTTGGAGCAGAGCCTGGGGCAGGCGCGGGCCGCCCGGCTCGAAATGGGGCAGCGGCTCGACCAGTTGAGCGGGGCCTTGCAGAGCACCGAGGAGCGTGCGCGTGCCACCCAGGCCCAGCTCGAGCTAGAGCGCAGCGCCCGCGCCAGGCTGGCGGAGTACATGCATGGCAGGCCTGGTGCCCGGCGGCCCCCGCCCTACGGGCCGGTGGAGCTGTTTCTGCGGGTGTCTCGGACGCTAGCTCCGGGGCTGGGGCAGAAGCCCAGCGGAGAATCCCAGGACTTCTAGCAGTTCTGGTCAGAGGTGCCCGAGGTGGAACTCGATAGGAGTCTTGTGCGTGAATCCATGCAAGTCCACACCTCGCCGCTCGAATCGCAGTCCGAATCGCCCGTGCTCGTGCCCGCGGCCCAGGCCAAGGCCAAGGAGGCTTGCCGCGAATGCGGCAAGCTCTTCAGCCGTCGCGGTCTCGCTGGCCATATGCGGCTCAAGCACGGCATTCAGGCCGTGCCCAAGTCGGCCTTGCCGGCAGAGGTGCCCGGGCTTGCCAAGGCGCTCACGGCCATGACCGCCGCCCTCGCGCGCATCGAAGCACGGCTGAGCTCGCTTGAGGAGCTAGCCTCCGCCCAGGCCAGTGGCCAAGCACCGGAACTCGCCGCGGAACTGCGCGAGGTGTTGGCCAAGATCGACAAGTACCGCAGCGCTGCGCCCGAAGAGGACGCCATCGCCTGCGCCGCACGCTTCAGGCGTCTCGGCCTCTTGCGCCGTCGCCAGGCCGAGCTGCTTTACGAACTGGGCACCGAGGGTGCCGTGACGCCCGACGAATTGCTCGGCGCCTAGGAGCCCTCTGCCGCAAGCGCGCAGGCCAGCGGGCAGAGTGTGGGATCGCGGGGCAAGCCCAGGCGATACTCGTTCAAGGTAGAGAGGGCTCGCTCGAGTACGCGCTCGCGCACTCCGCGGGCGCCGCGACGGGGCATGCCTTCGGAATCCAGATGGCGGCCCAGCCAGAGTACGAGGGCTTGTTCGAGATCCTTGGCCATCAACGAACGTCCACCGTCGGCCAGGGGCTCGCGGCCGAGGGATTCGGCCACGGCGCGGGCTAGGGCCTTGGCCAGGGCTCGATGCCTGGGGGCGAAATCGAGCAGCTCTACGATGCGTTGCAGTAGGGGCGAGTTGGCTAGGTTCTCCTCCGCGCTGCGCAGGCGCCTCTCGGGAACCCAGACGGCGCAGGTGAAGCGGCTGCGGGTGCCCGTGTTGGTCACGCACCAGGAGGGTCCTGCAGCCAAGAGGCGCGGAATGCGCGCATCCCCCGCGGAAACGCGCTTCCAGCCGGCGGGCACGAATCGCAGCTCGCCGTTCTCCAGCATGACCTGGCCCTTGGCCGGGCCCGGCTGGACCACGAGGCGCTTATTCGCGAGGACCTGGTTCATGGGCAGAAGACCACGCTCACACCGTCGGTGAAGTTGGACGTGGGCGTCGGGTTTGCGTCGCGGTACCAACAGGTAAAGTTCCAAGTTTCGCCCGGCTGCACGGCGGCGGCGGGGCTGAGCGGGATGTTGTCCAGGTCCACGGGGATGCTGAAGAGACCGCTATTGATCTGACCCACTTGGCCATTGAAGCGCGCGATGCTGCCACCCACGCATAGGTTGCCTTGACTGCCGCCGGGATTGGCGATGAAGGCCTGGGTGCGGCTGCCGAGGAAATAGGCGAACTGCCCGTTGGGCAGACCGTTGGCTTCCAGACCGAAGCCTGCGTCTTGGATGCGCGTGCTGCCGGTCGCGCTGATCCCGCCGGTGCCACCGGTCGAGTTGACGTTGGCCATGCAGTAGTTGACTGGCGCGGGGCAGCTCCAGTCGGCGACCAAGGATCCGTCCAAGCTGATGGAGCCCGAGACGCCGGAGGCCGCGTCGGCGAAGTTGAAGGTGCCCATCAGGCCGGCGACCAGATGCACGTTCGTGCCGCTCTGGGTCACGTTGCCGCTGATGGGGTTGGGGTCGCTGCTAAGACCGGTCAGGTCCTGCACTGTTTGAGAGCCCACCAAGGGCGTGATGGTCATGGTGCCGCTGAGGGCGGTGGTGATGGCGTCGGTGTCGAAGTTGCCGTTGGCCATGACGCCTGCGGCCGGCGGGGTGGTGAAGCGCAGTGTCAGATTCGTGATGTCGATCACGGCCAGGTCAGGCAGGAACGCGAAGGTGTTCGGAATCCGAGCGGATATGTCCGGGATGACCGCGGCCACACCGCCGATGGAAAGCTTGATGGTCTCGATGCTCTGTGAGCCGCGGGTCAGGCGCACACCCTGGTCGCCGGCCAGCTGGAATTGGTTGCTGGGGTTGCCGAGCAGCGGACCCAGGCTGGTGGTGCCGCTCCAGGTCCATTGGGACGCGGCCTGGTCGATGTCGTAGAGGACCGAGTTCTGAGCATTGGCGGCGGATGCAAAGAGGGCGGTGGCCAGGGTCAGACGCAGTGCGGTGCGGATCAGCATGGTAATTTGGTGAGAGAAGCCGTGGGAGGAGGCAGTGCTGAGGCTACTCCAAGTCCCAGGAACTGAGGAGGGCGGAGCTGATCTGGTCTCGAGATCTCCCACTTGGGCACGCTCCCTGGGGCTTCACATGTGGGGTTCGCCTGAATTGGGACTCCCCTGATATCTCGGGGAAACGCTCTGCCACTGGAAGCGCGCGGCGCATTTGGTTCAATGGGCGACGTGGTGGACAACAAGGACATGGAGACCCTGCTGACGATCGGTGAGGCGGCCGAGCTCGCGGGCGTGGCGCTGATCGATCTCCGCGAGAGCATTCGTTTGGGGCGTCTCAGGACGATCCGAGCCCAGCGCATGGGGGATGAGCTGTCGCTGCTCTCCCTGGCGAACCTGATCGAGGTTTACCCCGCTGCGGGGACCAGGCCGCACCAGCCCGAGCGCACGCTCTTGGAGCGTGGCATCGAGCTGGTGCAGCCCCTTCCGGAGCCCCAGCCCCTTCCGGAGCCCGTGCAGGAGCCGGCACCCGAAGCGCTTCCGGAGACGCCCGCGGCCGTCCAGAGGGATCCACGCGAGTTGCCCCATGTGGCTCGCGAGGTGGAGCAGCTCGAGCAGAGAATCGAAGAGCTCAAGTCCCAGGTGCAAAAGGCTCGCAAGCGTAATCAGAGCCTGCTGCTCAATCTGGAGACGGCCAGTGCTGACGCACAGCGCGTGCTTGACGATGGAGCCCAACCGGCCCTGCGACGCAGCCGCCTGCGCGACCGCGTGCAGCGTGAGCAGAAGAGTCTGGACAAGGAACTGAGTCAGGTGGGTGGCGGGTCCCCCGTTCTCGCTTGGATGGTGGGTAGCGCGGCGGTCATCGGCGGTGTACTGCTGATGACCTGGGCGCGCAGCCCAGTTTACGCCGCTGCCCGAGCGCCTGCCATTCCGCAGGTTGATCAAGCTGGCATACGCCTGAAGGCGGTCTTGGCCTCCCTGCTTGAGGGCGCGGCGGAGTCCGACCGAATCGCCGAGAAAGAGGCTTCTCTCGCCGTATTGCGGGCGCTCGAGGCCAAAACTGTAGCGCAGCCCGAGGTGCAACTCGCACCTCTCGAGGCGAACGTGCCTGCCACGGTGCCTGCCACGGTGCCTGCCATCGTGCCTGCCATCGTGCCGTCGAGCGTGCCCAAGACTATTCTCGCGCTCGATTCCGAGTCCGAGCCTGAGCGTGAGGTTGTTTTCTTAGCGCCCAGCGCTGCGCCGACGATCACTCCGAGCGAGCATCCGGCGCAAGCTGCCGAAACTGCGACGGGGCAGAGTTGCGAGGTGTATCCCTTAACCCGCGCCGATCAGCCCCTGCGCGAGGTGCTCGGACCCTGCCTTGGTAATTGGAACCCGAGCGAAGAAGTCGTGGTCGGCAGCCATCGCCGCGGCGGCAAGACCTGGTGCCGACATCACTTTGTGATCGCCAGCGAGTTGGGTGGTTCCGTGGTGCGCGCCAAGTCGATCGCCGAATTCGCCGATCGCGAGGGTTTGATCGCACCGCTTATGCAGCGGCGCTTGGATCATGCTGCGAGTGCCTTCCTGTCCGAGCGCGCGGGGGTTTGGATCGAGTCGGGCTTTGAGTCCGGCACGCCGCTCGACCACGTGGCCACGCGCTTGGTGGGGAGCGATCGCTGGAGCCTGGAATCCTGGGCGCGCCTATTGGACGAGCAGGGTGAGGTGCAGCGCCGGCGTTTCCGCATGCAGCTCGAGCTGGGCGGTGCGGCCTTCTTGGACCGTGAGCTGAAGTTCGAGTGGCTCGACTGAGTCCAGCGGCTGGGAGCGGCTAGTCGGCCAGAATGAGCGCTGCGGCGCCCGTTAGATCGTCAACCACAAGCGGCGCGTCGCCGCCTGCGAGGGCGCTTTGCTCCTGCGCGCTGCCCTTGCCGGTGCGGACCAGAATGCTGCGTGTACCGGCGGCTTCGCCGGCCACTAGATCGCGTAGGGAGTCGCCCACCATCCAGGACGTGGCCAGGTCCAGCTTCAGTTGCTCGGCCGCGCGCAGCAGCATGCCCGGTGCGGGCTTGCGGCAGTCGCAGTCCTGGCGGAAGGGTGCTTCGCCGGCATCCGGGTGGTGCGGGCAGAATTCGATGCCGTCCAGGCTCACGCCCTCGGTCGCTAGCACGCTCTGCATGCGCGCGTGGATGGCGTCTAGGGTGTCGAGGCTCAGCATGCCGCGCGCAACCCCGGATTGGTTGGTGATGATCACCAGGGCGTAGCCCGCGCTGGCTAGCTCGCGCAGGGCTGCGGCCACGCCGGGAATGAGCTCAAAGTCGTCCGGGTCCGAGAGGTAGTCCACCTCACGGTTGATAGTGCCATCACGGTCTAGGAAAACGGCGGGGCGCAACATGCCTTGGGCTCGTTAGGAACGCCGCAGATGCACGAAAATCCGCGCTGCTTGGTGGCCGTTGATACGGATCACCTGGGTGACTAGGTCCTCCCAGTTCAGCCAGAGCGGGAAGCGCCAGGTGTTGTAGTGGACGGTCCAGTCGTCGTAGAAGACGAACTGGGTCTCGGTCTCGCTGCTGAGCATGCGGCGGGCGGGCCGGTAGCCGGGGAGCACTAGCTCCACTAGGCAGGAGTCGGGCTGATTCGAGAGATCTAAGGAGGCCGGCGTGACGAACCCGGAATCCCGACCATCGAGCACGATCCTGGCCCCGGGGGGACTCGAGGCCAGCAGAACCGGACGCGACTTCGTACCGCAGGAACAAAAGACCTGTAGCAGGAGGGCGCTGAGGATGAATGAGAGCGGACGGAGGCTCATGGGAGGCGATTGTGGGAGGCCGGCAAGCTGGGTCGCAAGCATGAAGGACCCGAGTGGCTAGTATCGTCTCGCACTGGGATGGCGCTTGAGCACCCTAGGTCCATGTCTTCCTCCTACGAGTCTAACTCCCCTGACGCTTCCGCCCGGCGGGAGCAATCCATCTATCGCTGGATCCTGGCCCTGGCCTGGGTCTTGGGGGGGATTCGTTTCCTACGCCTGGGTCGCTGGAGTCTCTGGTACGACGAGGCCCTGACCCTGGGGGATGGCTGGCATGGGGCTGGCTGGCTGCCTGACAAGGGGCCCGTGCACATGCTGGGCTATCTGGTCATCCGCCTGGTTGCGGACCCCTTCCCGGGCCGGCCGGATGAATTCGCCCTGCGCTTTGGACCAGCCCTGGCGGGATTTCTGTGCGTGCCGCTGACGGCCTGGGCTTTCCGGCCCCTGGCCGGGCGTCGTAGGGCGGTGCTGGCGGCCTTGCTGGTGGCCTGCAGTTCCTGGCACGTGTACTGGTCCCAGAATGCGCGCGCGTACACCTTTGCGGAGCTGGGCACCTTGCTGGCCGCGGGGGTCTGGGTGCGTGGTTGGTTGGCGGAGTCTCGCTGGCGCTGCGCCGCCGGCGTGGTCTTGGCCGGCATGGCGGGGCTGTTCCATCCGCACGCGGCTTGCCTGGCGGTCGGCCTTGGGCTTGGGCCTTGGCTGGCTCGCAAGCTGCTTTCTCCGGAGCCGGGCGCGAAGCCCAGTACTCACGCCGACCTGGGCGGGCTGTGGGCGTTGTTGGCGGGCGCGCTTCTGGCGGCGCCCCTCTTTGGTCCGGCATTGCTGGAGTACATCCCCAAGAAGGCTGCCGGCGAGAGCCAAGGGCTGCTGGGCTTTGCCCTCGAGAACATGGTGCACCTGGCCACCAGCACGGGCTTTCAGATGACGCCGCTGCTGCTCATCGCTGCCGGCTTGGGGCTCTTGCAAGCTGCTGGGTCCGTGCGCGGGCGGGTGGTGATTCTGGTGGCGGTGATTCCGGTGTTGTGCGTTTTGGCCGTGGCGTTGGTGGCTCGGGTCAGCGCCCAGTATCTGTTCAGTGTGCTGCCTTGGGTGGCACTACTCGCTGCCTGGCCCGTGGGCGGCGAACAGGATCCGGCGCCCTCCGGATTGCGTCTCAAAGGCCGTACGGCC
>JBLIOL010000039.1:0-24643 GCA_047639615.1 Planctomycetota bacterium
CGTCGGCGGTCCGGACCGGAGAACTGGCCGACTGGGTGTGCACTACTTTCCACGCGCTGTCCACCCATCGGAAGATGTACGTACCGTGGCCTTGGTTGTGGATGTCCCGCCCGTCGGGGGTGGTCAACTTTATTTCAGTGTCGACGACTGCCCAGGCGGAGGTCCCTTCGAAGTGGGCCTGGATGTTCGAGAATCCCAAGCGTAGGCCCAGCTCCGCTTCCGGCTCGACGTGATTCTCAACCAGATCCTTTAACCCCACATTCTCTCCGCCTCCCTCGAAGTACCGAGCCCCATCCCAATCCAGGAAGTGTGCGTAGAAGGGATCGCCGTCACCCTGCTCCCAACCCAGTCGGATATCCTCCAACACGGCCTCGAGAGCCGCCGGATCGGAACCAGGAGTGCCCAGTTCGACGGTGGCACAACCGACCAGTGAAAGAGCCAGTGAGACTGCGGCTATGGAACGCATCGACATAAGGTTAACTCCGGGATCTTCAAGACGTGGTCGTTCGCGAGTCGGCCGCTGTCCTCCTCGCCATCGGCACGCCTAACGGTTTGGGCGATCAGCGGTCGGCCGAAGGCCGATCCGTTGCATCGCCTGGTTGGCCTGCGCGGCGGAGCGAGTGGAGGATGGCTTCAGCGTCTTCGAGAGCCCCCGGCAGGCACCGATCTTCGTAGGAGGAGTATTCCGCATCGAGCTCTGTCAGGTAGTCAGCAGACCAGTATTGGCGAGTCTCACCAATAGGGTAGCAATCTGACTCGCTTTGGATCGTTGTGAAGCCAACGAACCCTGGGCTATTCAATTCGCATTCATGCTCTAAGGAGCAGATCAATCGCGAAGCGGCGATGACTGATGATTCCCCGCGGATGAGGTCGTCACACGCTTTGGCTAGTCGTGTGCGGCGTTGCGCAACGTACTCCGCGTGCATCATCTTCATCTTGGTCATTCGTCTGGCCAACTACAGTCTATGCAGGTCTGCGTAGCAGCGGCGCGGGGATTGTTCTGCTGTGTAGCAGCCTGGCGTGGGTTGGCCGTTGAGTCTCGCATGTTGCTCCGAACACCCGGGTTAGGATGAACTGGGCGTGCTGGGTTGGATGATTATACGGGTCTGGGTAGCAGACTGCTGATAGGTGGAGTGGGCGAACCCTGCGCGGCATGAGCGGGCTAGCGGGCGGGGTCGAAGAGCAGCTCCTGCACGGTGCGGGTGGGCCGGGCTTCGGCTGTGATGCTCGCGTCCATGCTGATCGCTAGCTCGGTTAGTTCGGCGACTAGGTCCGGGTGCTTCTTGGCAGCGTCGCGGTCTTCGCTGACGTCGTGTTCTAGGTGATAGAGCTCGCCGGGTTTTAGGAGGAGCTTCCAGGGGCCGCGGCGGATGCCGGCTAGTTCGCCTCGGGAGGTGTAGTAGAGGAAGGGCTCGGCCTCTCGCTCCGCGGGAGCTGCTCCGCGCCATACATCGAAGGCATCACGACCGTCGATCACACGCTCGGGGTCGAGCTTCGCGTTCACGATTCCGGCTACGGTCGGGAGTACGTCCATGCTGTAGGTCACGTCACGGACCACGCCGGCGGCGGGGATGGTGCCGGGCCAAGAGACAATGGCCGGGACGCGTTGGCCGCCTTCCCAGTTGTCGCCCTTGCCCCCACGCAGGAGGCCGGCGGAGCCGCCGTCTTGTTTGAACTGGAGCCAGGGGCCGTTGTCGCTGGTGAAGAGGACGAGGGTGTTTTCTAGGAGGCCCAAGCGATCGAGAGTGGCTTGGATTTGGCCCATGCTCCAGTCGATCTCTTCGATCACATCGCCGTAGAGGCCGCGCGGGCTGTTTCCGTTGAAGTCCTCGCTGGCGTAGAGCGGGATGTGCGGCATGGAGAAGGGCATGTAGACGAAGAAGGGCCCTGAGGCGTGCTCTTCTATGAAGGACACCGCTGCTTCGGTGGTGCGCTTGGTGAACTGGGCTTGGTCGGGCTCCCACTCGGTGACTTCGTCGTCCTCGATCCAAGGTAGGCGGTACTTGTACTTGTTCTGCGTTGGGCGATGGATCTGGGCCATGTCGTTGGAGTAGGGCACGCCGGCGTAGCGCTCGAAGCCTTGGTCCAAGGGGAGCAGGCCGGGGCGGTGGCCTAGGTGCCACTTGCCGAAGCAGCCGGTGGCGTAGCCCTCGCCCTTGAGCATGTCGGCTAGGGTGACCTCGTCCGTGTGCAGGCCGTAGTCGTACTGCGGGAAGATCACGTGCTTGTGCATGCCCACGCGCTTGGGATAGCAGCCGGTTAGGAGGGCGGCGCGCGACGGGGAGCAGACCGGGCTCGCCACGTAAAACTGAGTCAGCTTGGTGCCGCCGGCGGCCAGGGCGTCGAGGTGCGGCGTGTGGATCGTCGGGTGGCCGTAGCTCGAGAGGTCGCCGTAGCCCTGATCATCGGTGAAGAGGATCACGATGTTGGGCGGGCGCTGGGCCTCGGTGCCGGGCCCAGCAGTGAGCCCAGCAGTGAGCCCAGCAGTGGGCACAGCGGTCTGCTGGCAACCGAGTAGGGAGGCCAGCAGGAGTAGAGTCAGGCGATGGTTCTGGAGCATGGGCAGGGTCGGCGGGGAGTGGGCCCCGGCGATCCTACCCTGCTGAGCTCAGGCTGCTTGCTTGAAGGGCAGACGCACCCGGTGCGCCTTGGCTGCGGACTTGAGCCGACCGAGGAGGCCGAGGCCATGCAGGGCGATGTACTGCGGCACGTCGGGATTTGTGTGCTGGATGCGCACTTGGACCAGCATGTGGCGCTCGATGGAGGTGATGTCCTCGAGGGGCAGTTCGAACTCGCCGAAGATCAGGCGGAAGGTAATCCGATCCGGGTAGAGGCGTAGGGTGCCGAAGGGCCAGTTGATCTTGGTGCGGCCCGGGGCCCCACCATTCTGGTTGGTAACTACAAAGAAGGCGTCTTGGGCGACACCTCCGATGCGGGCTGTGTAAAGAGCCTTCATAGATGGGGTTCTCTCCTACTTTTGCTATCGAGCCCGGATTGCTCCAGCTGGAGCCCATTTGACACATGTGGGAGGCCGGCTAGTGGACGGCCCCTTCAGGCCGTATTCTGGTGCCCCATGACCGCGGCCAAATTCAATCGCAAGCTCCACCGCTGGGGGGCAATCCTGGCCGCTGCGCCGGTGCTCGTCATCCTGCTGACCGGGCTTGTGCTGCAGCTCAAGAAGGAGGTCAGCTGGATCCAACCTCCTACGGCGCGCAGCGAGGCGCCGGGCCTGATGCTGGGCTTCGATGAGATTCTGGAAGCCGTCAGCCAAGTCTCTGAGGCTGGCATCAGCAGCTGGGATGACGTGGACCGCTTGGACGTACGACCCGGCCGGGGCGTGGTGAAGGTACGCGGCAACAACCGTTGGGAGGTCCAGCTGGACGCCACCACCGGCGAAGTCTTGGCCAGCAGCTACCGCCGCTCGGACCTGATCGAGAGCCTGCACGATGGTTCTTGGTTCCACGACAAGGCCAAGCTCTGGCTCTTTCTCCCCGCTTCGGTAATCCTCCTGGGCCTGTGGTTCACGGGCATCTACCTGTGGTTCCTGCCACACCTCGTACGCCGTCGTCGCAAGCACAAGCAAGCATGAATACCCTGCGCAGAATCGCCGTCTATTGCGGCTCGAGTCTCGGCGGCCACCCGGCCTACGGCGAGGCCGCACAGGCCATGGGCACGGCCATTGCCAAGCGCAAGATGGGCCTGGTCTACGGCGGAGCCGCGCGCGGCACCATGGGCTTGGTTGCGGATGCAGCTCTGGCCGAGGGCGGCGAAGTGATCGGCGTCATCCCCCACGGCCTGGTGGCACTGGAAGTCGCGCACGATGGACTCACAAGGCGCATCGACGTGGAGTCCCTGCACGAGCGCAAGGCGCGCATGACCGACCTCAGCGATGGACTAGCCGTGCTGCCCGGCGGCGCCGGAACTCTGGACGAGCTCTTCGAGACCTTGACCTGGTTGCAGCTCGCCGTGCACGACAAGCCTGCCTGTCTATTGAACATCCGCGGCTACTGGGACAACCTGCTGGCCCAACTCGACCACTGCGAGCAAGAGGGCTTCCTCGCGCCCCAGTACCGCAAGATGCTCGGCGTGGCCACGACCCCGGACGAGCTGATCGACTGGATGGCAGCCTTCGTACCCCCGGCTCGGCCCGAGTGGCAGGGCGGCGGGCCCAAGGCCTAGCGGCTGACGAATCGGCCTAGTCGTTCTTGAAGATCTGCACCCGTCCGCGCAGGGACTCGGGCAGGCTTCTCGAAATCAAACGCCCAGCTTCCTGATTGCTGTAGCGCATCGAGCGATGCAGGAAGACCAGCTGCTCGTTCTGGAAGGCGTCGGCGTTGGCCACCACCTCGTCCAGGTGAATGTGGCCCATCTCGCGCGACTGCTCGACGCTCACGCGCTCGTCGAGGAAGGTCACCTCGAGCATCAGACGGCGCACGTTCATGAGCCGCTCGTGCTTGAGCAAGCCCTCGATGCACGTGTCACCGCTGAAGGCCAGCTCATCCACTTGGCTGATCTCATCCACCTGCTCGCCTTGACGCTTGAGATCGACGATCTCTGGCCCGCTCAAGTGGGTCAAGTCCGGGCGTAGGCGCTTGCGCGTACCCGAAATTACGTAGGCCTGGCTGACCACGCGGTGCACCGTACGCAGAGCCGTGACCGTGCGCCCGCCGCCAAGGTCCATGGACTCATCCGGAGCGAGCCGCACCACCTTGGCATCGAAGCGCGCGCCGTCGAGCTCGCGCCAGACCTCCAGCAAGCTCTCCAAATGCTTGGCCACCGGCGGCGGCACCACATACTGCGCCGGGGGCAAGCCCCACAGCTCGCGGGTCGCGCAGTGACTCGCCACGGCTCCCATGTGATCCACATGAGCGTGGGTGAAGAGCACGGTTGAAAGGTTGACCGCCGTGCGCGGGCAGCGGCCCATGTCGAAGGCTAGCTTCCAGGTCGGCACCTGCAGGCAGGTCTCGATGCCGCCTCGGGAAAGACCGCTTACCTCTAGTCCCAGAAGGTCCATGGCTTGCGCGGATTAGCGGGACTCAGTCATAGGCCGAATCCCAGCGAGTCATCTCGTCCTCGCGGGCCTCAATCCATGACTTGAGTTCCAGGCCACCGTCCAAAGCTAGGAGGCGCTCGATGCGCGACGGGCAGCTCTTCCCCTCGGGTATGGGAGGCAGCTCGAACTCCAATCCGCAGCGCACTCCGGCACCCGCATGCTCGAGATAGACGCGCTTGCAGTAGCAACGAAAGAACTGACCCGTACCGGGCAGCTTCAGCTCTACGTCAAAGCGCTCGTTCCCCTGGACCCAGCTCAGCTCCTCGGCCGTCACCTTGACCGAGATCCCCGCTTGGGAGATGTCGTGCATGCGCAAGCGCCAGCCGCCGTCGTCCGCGCGCAAGTCCACTTCAACGTTGCGCCCGAGCTGAGGTTGCACGCGTACGTAGCGGCGGCGGTTGAAGAACCTCAGATAGAAGGGATCCAGCCCCTCGAAGAGCTTGGAGAGGTCCTTGAACTGAAAGCCATAGCGCACGTGGTCGTCGGCTTCCGTGCACATCCGAACCACAGCCGGGACTAGAACATCCTCGGCCACGCGCACGGAATTGAAGGCCAGGGTGACCTCCTCCCCGGACTCCATCTTGGGATCGTCCGAAGGTGCAAAGGACAGCCCCGCGCCGCCTGCGCTGGCGTCCACGACGTTCGCCACAGTCCACTCGCCACCCGCGGGCAGAACCTTCGCACCGAGCATGGCTTTCCGGCCCGGTGCTCGGCGGTAGTGCTGACGAGCGTCGTCATTCTGCTTCGGTTTTTTGCGGCTGAAGAATCCCAAGGCTTTGCGGGCACAGCAATGGGTGCCCGAGCTTCGAATTCTAGAAGTGCTAGGCGAGTCATCCTCACGCAAAACCCGCCAGGGGAGCCATTCCCGAAGCTGGGTCAGGCAGAGCTACGCTCAGACCGCAATCAGCTGCCGGTCTTACGCCGCGGCGACAGCTGCACGGGATTGAGCGGGTTGTGCTCCCGGAGCGGCGTGCCAGTCTCCATGCGCTGGCGCTCGAGAGCGTTGTTCAGGGTCTCGATACCCAGGACCTCCATGGCCACCAAGACCTCGCCGAGCTTGCGTGAGCTCATTTGCTGCAGGGCGAGGGCGCGGTCCAACTCGGCCGTGTCGATGGCCCCCTGGCGCAGCAGGATCTGGCCAATACTCGAACGACTCATTCTGTCGTAGCCGGAGAGCAGTTGACCGACCTTGGCCGCACTGAGAGAAGGCGGTATGCGCTTCGGCCCCGCGCGTAGGGCCGGCGCTTCTTTCTGAGCAGGAGCCGCCGCTGACGTCCCCACCAGGTAGTCCAGGGCCAGGGCGTTGCGCTTGGGAATGGACTCGCGCTGGGTCAATTCCGATAGGGAATCCGTCAGCAGCAACAAGCCCTCGGTGGCTGCCTCCGCGCTCAGGCCGTCCCCGCGCAGAAGCTGGTCCAAGAAGAAGCGCATAGTCTCGACTAGGGGCAGCAGATGTCTGCCCTCCTCTGAATCGAGCACTCGCTTGGCGTCACGCAGGTGCTCGCGGCCCTCGAAAAAAGCGTCACGGCCTTGGGTGCCGGATTGCTCGAGAGCGCTTCGGAGACTGCTGAGGGCGACGCGCGCGGCGTCCAGGGATGAGCTCATACTGGGACGGGGATCTGAGGATAGGAATTATGATCTTCCCTCTTCCTCGGCCACCTACCGACTCCCTATGGAGCCTGCCTGCTGAAAAGCTCCGGGCTGCCTACCAGGCGAAGCGCAGGCCCACGGTGACCCAGGCGACGTTGCCGTCTTCGAGGGTCTCTACGAGGCTCTGGGACTGATAGCGGGTGGCGTAGACGTTGCTGAACCAGCTCACGCGACTCGCCAGACCTGCCTCGTAGCCCAGGTACACGCTGGAGTCGGAGAATCCGGTTGTCTGGGTGAACTGCAGATCGTTGGAGGGCAGGCCATCGTCGTAGGGAGCTTCGCCAGCGCCCAAGTACAGCACCAAGCGCGAGTCATCCCACTCCGTGAGAGCAGCCTCACCGATGACCGAGGTCGACTCCCGGGGCTCCGCGCTCTGAACCTCGAGCTGCTCCAGCTGCTCACTATCCCAATGCAGATCTGGGTGAGAGATCGGCGCGCTACCATGGGCGGCCCGGCGTTGCGTAGGCGCCAGGGCACCGCAACCGGTCTGAACCGCAGCCAAGGTCAGCAGAATGAGAATGTGGAGCGAGCGATTGGCCATAGGTGCTGGCCGCTTGCAACAGCAGCCTCACCAGCACCCTTCGGCACCCCTTTCCGTGCGCCTTGACCCGAATGCGAATTCCTTGTTGAGGGCTCGCCAATTCGAGTCAGCAATCAGTCACTAGCGCGCGTCGCAGCCTGCGGCCGCAAGCGCCATCCAACCTGGCGGATCACCTGCCGCGCCACATGGGCCGGCTCAAATCCGTCCGGTAGGCGCACGAAGAGACGTCCGCGCTCGAGACAAATGCGCTTGAAGACCTCATAGGCGTCCTCATCGAGCCGCCGGCCCAAGAGCACCAGCTTGCCCTCATTGCCGTCGATCCACGCCACCAGCTGCTCCTCCGTGGGAGCCTCAGGCACGGCCACCACCTCCAACTTCGCCAGGCCCAGACCTTCCGAGAGCGCCTTCACATCGCACTCCCCCTCCAGCTCGAAAGCGAGCGCGTTTTGGTCCGCCAACAACTGGCGAGCCTCATCGGTCGAGCTGCGCCGCGGCGCGACCGCATCCTCCCCTGATTCCTTAGGGAAGCTGCACTCGCCCGAATTGATCTCGGCCAAGAGCTCGCCCAAAGCGCCATCGGCAAGGCTCTCCAAAGGACCCACCAACTCGACCACGGAGCGGTCATCCAGCCCTAGGCCGAGCTCCTTCCAGTGCAGCAGGGTGGCGGTCAAGGTTGTGGCGTCGCCCTCCAAGATGCGCTGGGACTCCAGGCACTTGCGCGTATGGAAGCGCAGCTTGTTCAGCAGCTTCCCGCGCTCGCGGGTAGCCAATGCTCCTGCATTGACCAGCTCCACGCGCTCGCCCAGCCGGCGCAGACGATCCGCCGAGCCCTTGGCGTCGGCGGGATCCTCAAGCCGCATGTGCCGGTCCACATAGATGCGGTGGCGATGGGTTTGGTCCTTCAGCCAGAGGAAGAGGTCGCGCTGATCGCTGTCGGTACGCTGGCCGACCTGCGAGAGTGCCGCCAAGAGCGCCGATTGAGCCTCGGCGATCAGATAAAGCAACTCCGAGGGAGCGCCTTCGTCCAGCGCGCCCGTGCTCTGTAGCTCCGCTATGCGGCTGGCCACAGTGGCCACCACGTCGTAGCAATCGGCAGCATCGAGCAGCGCTTCGTCGTTACCGCTACCGCAGTCCTCGAGCATCCACGGATAGGTCTCCTCGTGATTGGTGCGTTCGTCGCGCAACTCTCGCTCGCGCGTAGCCAGCTGCTCGCTCAGATCTTCATCCGCGCTGCGCCGCTCGACCACAAAGCGCAGGGCTGCTTCCTTCCAACGGGAGCGCGCCTCCACCTTGGCCATGTCGATGCGCCGTGCTTCGCGATGGGCGCGATCCTCGGTCCGACCGGTGTCGGTCACCACACGCCGGCCGACCTCCGGAGAGACCACCTTCTCGTGCAGCGGACCCGAATTCCCGAGTTGTTCTCCGATCCAAGTCTGGACCGAGTAAAGGGCCTCACGTACATCCCCACGTTCCTTCGCCAAATGTCCTAGGGCATCCAGCAAAACGCGAGTGGCTATATTGATCGGCAGGGGAGGTTGACCTTCCACAGAAAGCACCCATGCACCCGGGGGTGCGTAGTTCAATCGGACGCGCCCGATTGACATCAAACGGAATTCGAAGCGATGGGAGGAGTGCATAGCGCACCTCTCGAATCGACCGTCCACTATAGGAAGTAATTCACTTCCGTCGCCAGATTGCGTTGCCGAAGGACCCAACCTAGGGCGCTCGGGAAGTTACAAATGAGTATTCTCGTGCCCCGATCGTGCCCCTAGCGGTGGCTTGCGGGGGGTTCTGCACGGTCTGGGTGGCTACACTCCAGGGATGAGTTCCACAGGCTCGCGCTCTCTAACCCTCAAGCCCCTGCAGGTGGCTGGCTTTCTCGACAGCATAGATCTCGACCAAGATGTGCTGCGCATCGGGCGCGCGAGCGACAACGATGTGGCTTTGGCATCGGGCAGTTTCTCCTCTGTTTCCGCCCATCACGCCCAATTGACCTGGCGCGGCGAGGAGCTCTGGGTCGAGGACTTGGACTCGCGCAACGGCACGGTGGTCAATGGCGAAACCGTAGCGGAAGCGCGCCTGAAAGCCGGCGATGTGCTGCGCCTCGGCCCGATCGGTCCGCGCTTCCTGGTGGCCGCCGGCGGGCGCCTAGAGGAAACGGCATTCGTGGACCCATCGATGGTGCGTAGCGGCGGAGCGGCGGCGGGCCGTAGTGAGGAGCGCATGCGCAAGCTCCTGGATCACAGGACGCGGCGCATCCTGCTCGGCACCCTCGCCCTACTGCTCGTCTTTGCCTCGGCGGCCTTCCTGGTGGAGCGCGAACTGGAACAGCGGCGTTTGGAACAGAACCAGATTCACTCCCGGGAGCTGGCCGCCGCCCAAACTGTGATCGACGAGCTCTCGAAAAGGCAAAGCAGCAAGGACGTGGAGTACGCCACGGAAGAGCAGGCTCGCGACTCGCGCGAGGTCGCCCTGCACGCGGAAATCGCCCAGCTGATCCAGAGTCGCGGCGATCTCACCACGCGCCTGAACGAGGTCGAAGAGCAGGGCCTGGTGGGCGCGGCCAACGCCGAACAAATCCTGAGCTTGCGCCAGGAACTGGCCGGCACGCGCACGGATCTCGAAGAGGCTCAACGCCAGGTCAAACTCTTCGACCCGGTCAACCTGGAGGCTTCGCGGCTCTCACGCGTGGCCGAGGTGCGGCGAGTCGTGGTGCTGCTGGAGTCTCAAACCCTCCTGGTGCATGAGTCCAGCGGCGACGTCCTGCACGTAGAAGCAACGCCCCTGGGCGGAGAACCCAACTTCGAGGGACGCGGCGAACCCTGGACGATCGACTCCACCGGTTCGGGCTTCTGCGTCTCAGAGGATGGATGGATCCTGACCAACGCCCACGTGGTGGCGCCGCCCAACGATCACCCGATCATGCGCAGCCTGGCCGGATTGCCGATCGTCATGCGCCAGACCCTGAAGGTGGTCTTCTCCGGTTCCGATGTGCGCCACGAGGCGCGTGTCGAGCGTCTGGCCGAAGCCAGCATCGATCTAGCCCTCGTGCACATCCAGCCCTTCGAAGACATGCCCTACCTGGAGGAGTTCAACATCTACGGGCCAGCGCCGGACCCGGGCAGCGATGTATTCCTCTTCGGCTTTCCCCTGGGCAACTTCGCCCTGCAGGAAGGCCAGCGCGTGATCGCATCGACCTTCCGCGGGATCCTCTCGCGCTATGTAGACGGTGCGATTCAGGTGGACGCCGGCGTGCACCCGGGTAACTCGGGTGGCCCGATCACGGACGCCCAAGGACATGTGCTCGGCGTGGTGGTCAGCGTGCAAGCCCTGCCGGATCGCACGGCGGCCTACAGCATCGGCTACGGCGTACCGATCGAGGACGCGGCCAGCCTTTGGCCGCCGCCGGCGAGACCGAGCGTGCCTTTCGGAGCGCTCGCAATGCCGCTCGAATCCGAGTCACCGACCGATCCAAAGGCGAGCAACCCCGTGCGCTCCGACGTGGATAGCGACCAGTGAAACTGCGCGCAATTCAGCACGGACAGGTGGACTCGACTCAAGCGCGTGCCTTCGCCGCGATCACGGATGGCTCCGCACGGGACGGCGATGTGCACGTGGCTGAGGGCCAGAGCGCGGGCCTCGGCCGGCGCGGGCGCAGCTGGTTCAGCCCCCCCACCGGCGGGCTCTACGCCAGCGTGATTCTCCTACAGGACGGACCGCCGAAGGCGCCCGGGGCCTGGACCGCGGCCGGATCCCTCGCTCTTTTGGACACGCTCGTGCCGGCCGGGGCCAGCAGCGTGCACCTGAAATGGCCCAACGACCTGGTGACGCCCGCAGGCGCCAAGCTAGGCGGCGTGCTGGCCGAGGCGCGCTCGGTGGCTGGACGCCCGGTGATGGTGCTCGGCATGGGCCTCAACGTGGGCCGTATGGGCTTCCCCGCGGAGCTCGAACAGGAGCGCCCGGTGATCGACCTGGCCGGACTCGGGGTCGATACCAGCCCCCAGGCACTGCTGGGCCCGCTCCTGGTGGCCCTCGGGGCGCGCTTGGAACAGGCCCGCGGTAAGGCCCGAAGCCTCTCGGTGGACTTCGGAGCCGCCCTCGCCCTGGGCTCAGGCGCGCTCCGAATCGAGACCCAGAGCGGCGTTCATGAGGGCCAGATCACGGCCCTAGACCTGGCCGGAGAGCTGGCCCTGATGGCCACGGACGGAGCCCTGGTGCGGGTACCCGTGGAACACGTGACTAGCATCGCCCGGATCCGGTAGGAGCTGGGGATTGCGGCCCTATACTCTTGGGCTCGATTCTCCCCAAGAAACTCTCATGCAACGTCACGACGGCCGGTCCCCTGAGGACACACGGTCCATCTCTTTCGAACGCGGATTCACCAAGCACGCAGCCGGTTCCGTACTGGCCGTTTTTGGCGATACCCGTGTGCTCTGCACCGCCTGTATTAGCGACGGCGTTCCGCGCTTCCTGAAAGGCAAGAATCAGGGCTGGCTGACCGCTGAGTACAGCATGCTGCCCTCCTCTACCCACGATCGCAAGCAACGCGACAAGGCCGGCCGCGTGGACGGCCGCAGCGTTGAAATCCAGCGCTTGATCGGTCGCGCCCTGCGCGGCGTAGTGGATATGAAGAAGATGCCGGAGAAAACCATCTGGCTCGACTGCGATGTGTTGCAGGCCGACGGTGGCACGCGCACCGCAGCCATCAGCGGCGCCTACGTTGCCCTGCACGATGCCTTCACCCAGATGGACGAGAAGCGCCAACTGCGCGAGTGGCCCATCACCGAGCAACTCGGTGCGATTTCGGTCGGCGTGGTCGACGGGGCTCCCGTGACCGACCTGGACTACATCGAAGACAGCAAGGCCGACACCGACATGAACCTGGTCATGACCGGCACGGGCAAGTTCATCGAGGTCCAGGGCAGTGCCGAAGGCGCGCCCTTCGAGCGCTCCGAATTGGACCGTCTCTTGGACCTGGGCGAGGCGGGCATCCGCCACGTCTTCGATCTCCAGAACGCCATCCTCGGCAAGACCGAGTGAGCTCCATGCGGATCCTTCTCGCCAGCGGCAACCCCAAAAAGCTCGTGGAACTGCGCGCCCTGCTCGAGCCCTTGGGCGTCCTGCTGTGCGTGCCGTCCGACGTCGGCGGGTTGCCCGAGGTGATCGAGGACCTGCCCAGCTTCGAGGGCAACGCCGAGAAGAAGGCGCGCTCCGCAGCAGCACACACCGGCATGTGGTCCCTGGCGGACGACTCCGGTCTGTGCGTGGATCACTTGGACGGCGCACCCGGTGTGCTCTCGGCGCGCTTCGCTGGCGACGGTGAGCGCAGCGAAGGCCAGGATGCCGCCAACAATGCCAAGCTCCTGGAGCTGCTCGCGGACGTACCCGACGCGGAACGTGGCGCGCACTTCGTGTGCGCTCTCTGCCTGGTGCGCCCCGACGGCGAAGTGGTCCTAGCCTTACACGGCGAGGCCCACGGCCAAATCCTGCACAGCCCGCGCGGTACGCGCGATTTTGGATACGACCCCGTATTCCTGTTTACCGAACCGGACTTTCCCGCCACAGGTCAGAGCTTCGCAGAGCTCGACACCACGGCCAAGTCTCTGGTGAGCCATCGCGGCCGGGCCCTGGAGGCCCTGGCAGCCAAGCTCCCCGCACTCTCTCTCTCCTAATTCGACGAGCCTCGTGGACACCAAGCACATACGCAACTTCTCGATCATCGCGCACATCGACCACGGCAAGTCGACGCTAGCGGACCGCATGCTCGAGATCACCGGCGCCGTGCAGAAGCGCGACATGCAAGCGCAGCTGCTCGACGACATGGAGCTCGAGCGCGAGCGCGGCATCACCATCA
Source organism: Planctomycetota bacterium (assembly GCA_047639615.1). Classification (GTDB taxonomy): domain Bacteria; phylum Planctomycetota; class UBA1135; order UBA1135; genus CAYWNK01. Next base: position 13,099 of record JBLIOL010000039.1, read on the forward strand.
AGGCACGCGCGGTCACGATCCATCACGAGAAGGATGGCGAGACCTACGAGATGAACCTGATCGACACGCCCGGCCACGTGGACTTCAACTACGAGGTAGAGAAGGCCATGCAGGCCTGCGAGGGTGCCGTGCTGCTGGTGGATGCCTCTCAAGGCGTCGAGGCACAGACCGTGGCTAACGCCTACCTGGCCATCGAGGCCGACCTCGAGATCGTGCCGGTGCTCAACAAGGTAGACCTAGCCCACGCGCGCCCCGACGAGATCGCGGAAGAGATCGAGATGAGCCTCGCCATCGAGGCCACCGACGCCCAACACATCTCGGCCAAGACCGGTTTGGGTGTGTCGGCCGTACTCGATCGTCTGGTGGAACGCATCCCCGCACCGGAAGGTGAGCCGGACGCTCCCCTGCGCGCCCTGATCTTCGATGCCATCTACGACGAGTATCGTGGCGTGATCATCTACGTGCGGATCATGGACGGCACCCTGCGCAAGAAAGATCTGGTGCGCATGATGGGTAGCGGCAAGCCCTATGACGCTGTGGAGATCGGCCAGTTCAAGCCCAAGATGAGCGCCACCGACGAGCTCACCCCGGGTCAGGTGGGCTACCTGGTCTCGAACATCAAGAACCTGGCCGACGTGAAGATCGGTGACACGCTCACCCACCACCGTGCGCCGGCCGAAGAAATGCTGGCGGGCTATCGCGAGCCCAAGCACATGGTCTACGCGGACTTCTACCCCACGAGTCCTGGCGACTACGTGAACATGAAGGATGCCCTGGAGACCCTGACCCTGACGGACTCCTCCTTCAGCCACGAGGCGGTCAGCTCCGACGCCCTAGGCTTCGGCTATCGCTGCGGCTTCCTCGGTCTGCTGCACATGGAGATCATCCAGCAGCGGCTCGAGCGCGAGCACGACATGGACATGATCCAGACCGCGCCCTCGGTGACCTACCAGATCGTGCTCAAGGACGGCACGGAACAGATGGTGGCCTCACCCGGCGCTCTGCCCAATCCGGATCGCTTCGAGGAGATCAAGGAGCCGATCGTGCGCGTGTCGCTGCTCTTGCCCTCGGAGTTCATCGGCGTCGTGATGCAGATCACCACCGATCACCGCGGCACCTTCGTGCGCCAGGATCACCTCTCCGCCAATCGCGTGCAGATCGTCTTCGATGTGCCCCTGGCCGAGATCATGTACGACTTCTACGACAAGTTGAAGTCGGCCACCCGCGGCTACGGCACCCTGAACTACGACCTGATCGGCTATCGCGCCGACGACTTGGTCAAGCTCATGATCCTGGTCAACGGCGACGAGGTCGATGCGCTCTCCTCGATCGTGCACAAGAGTCGCGCCGAGGTGCGCGGCCGCACGGTGCTCAAGAAGCTCCGCAAGGAGATCCCCAGGCACATGTTCGAGGTGCGCCTGCAAGCCGGTGTGGGCGCCAAGATCCTGGCCCGCGAGAGCATCTCCGCCCTGCGCAAGGACGTGACCGCCAAGTGCTACGGCGGCGACATCTCGCGTAAGCGCAAGCTGCTCGAGAAGCAGAAAGCCGGTAAGCGCCGCATGCGCCAGGTCGGCAACGTAGACATCCCGCAGAAGGCCTTCCTGTCGGTGCTCGGCGGCGACGAGAAGTAGCTGCCTATGACCGGCCCGAGCGACGAGCGGTCCGCAGCACAGCCCCCTGGGGATACCCCCGGCGGGGCGGCCCCGCGCCGAATTTGGCGCGACAACTTCGAGGCCTTCACCATGGCCCTCGTAGTCGCGGTGATGCTCAAGTACTTCGTGGTGGAGGCCTACAAAATCCCCTCGGGCTCCATGCAGCCGACCCTCATGGGTTGGAACGATGGGCGCGGCGGCGGGCTCTTCGACCGCGTGTTGGTGGACAAGCTCTCCTACCACCAGCGCGACCCCGAGCGCTTCGAGGTGGTCGTCTTCCAGTTCCCCCTGGATCGCTCCAAGCACTTCATCAAGCGCCTGGTGGGCATGCCGGGCGATCACCTGCGCATCCAGCAAGGCGACCTCTGGCTCGAGTTGCCCGATGCCCAGGGCCAGCTCAGCTGGCAGATCCTGCGCCGCCCCGCGGGCGTGCAAGAGACCCACTGGTTCGAGATCGAGCATGAAGGCCGGTGGAACCTGGGCGTCAATCACAGCCAGTGGCAGGTGCGCGGTACCAGCCTCGAGATCACGGGCGTGGGCCGCACGAGCTTCCCCGGCGACGTCGAAGGCGTGAAGGACCTAGCCGTGCACGGCTACCCCTCCGAGATCCTCGAACACATGGGCCGACCGACCCGCGCGGGCGGCCAAAACGATGTGGGCGACCTGCGCCTGGGGACCAGCATCCGCGCGCACGCTGACTGCACCAGCGTACGGCTGATCATCGAGGAAGGCGGCCAGCAGCACATCCTCGAGCTGCCCGGACCAGCCGCTGCCGAGGACGCACGCATGCTCCTCCGCAGCCCCGCCCATGGACTAGAGATCGCTCTCGACCAAGACCTGCGCCTCTCCACCGATACGCCCACCGAGCTGCGCTTCTGGAATCTCGACGACCGTCTCGGAGTGCAATGGAATGGCGAGCTACTGCTCAGCTTGGACGTACCTGCAGCCAAGCGCGGCGCAGCACTCGTGCATCTGGAAACGGTCGCGGGCGGCGCGGCCTTTGAGGACATAAGCATCGAGCGCGACCTCTACTACGACCAAGGTCTGCGCTCCGCCTGGCGCGTGCCCGCCGAGCACTACGTCATGCTCGGCGACAACACGGTTGATTCCGCTGACAGCCGCGCCTGGGAACTCGCCAGCATGCACTCCACCGACAGCGAGTTCGAAGGCGACATTAGCGGCCTGCGGCGCGAAGGCGAGAACCCCACCAAGCTGCTACACAGCGAGCACTTTGACGCCGTCGTCTTCCGCGACCAGTGGGGCGAACGGCGCAGCTTCCGCTCCACTCGCGTACACAGCAGCACGACCCCCGCGCCCTTCGTCGCGCGCAAGTTCCTGCGCGGCCGCGCCCTAACGGTCTTCTGGCCGTGGGACCCGATCAACGGCATCTACCGCCTGCACTGGATTCGCTAGTGCCCTGCGCTAGCGCGCCGTGCAGATCGTCTTGGGCGTCGTGAACTGGCGGTGGCCTTCGACGCCACCCAAGAACCCGAAGCCCGATTGGCGCGCGCCGACCCAAGGGGTGCCGGGAGCACCGCCCAAGTAGCGATTCACGCCCACCTGACCCGCCCGCAATCGGGCCGCCACGCGCGCCGCGCGCTCCCCATCAGCGCTCCACACGCAGGCGCCAAGGCCATAGGGAGTGTCGTTGGCGAGCTCCACGGCCGTGTCCTCCTCGCCATTGAACGTCGTCAGGCTCACCACCGGACCAAAGGTCTCGTCGTGGGTGATGCGCTGCTCCTGCGATACGCCCGCAAGCACCGTAGCCGGGTAGAAAAAGCCCGGACCATCAGGCTTCTCGCCACCCAACAGAAGGCGCGCGCCGCCGGCCACTGCTTCCTCGACCTGAGTCGCCACCTTGTCCCGCTGCAGTTCGCTGACCATGGGTCCCATTCTGCTGGACTCATCGAAGCCGTTGCCGTGGCTCCATCCCCGCGCACGCTCGAGAACCAGTGCCTCGAACTCCGCCGCCACGGAATCCGCCACGTACACGCGCTCGACACTGCAGCACACCTGGCCCGTGTTGCGCAGGGACTGATCCACCGCACACTTCGCCGCCGCTTCCAGATCCGCATCCGCAAAGACCACCATCGGGTCCTTCCCGCCGAGCTCCAGCACCAGCCGCTTCAGCTGACCCGCAGCCGCCGCCATGATGCGCGCGCCCGTGTCGCGACTGCCCACGAAACCAATCATGTCGATGTCGGATTCCACCAGAGCCGCACCCACATCACCCGCGCCTTGCACCAGCTCCAAGACGCCCGGCGGCAGGACCTCCTGCAGCAACTCCGCCAGCATCGCGCCCGTGCGCGGCACATGCTCGGAAGGCTTAAATACCACGCTATTTCCGGCACCTAGGGCCGGAATCAGGATCGAGAGCGGCATCCCCAGGGGAAAGTTCCAGGGCGCGATCGCCGCCACCACACCCAGTGGCATGCGCACCAGCTGGGTCTGTGAGTTTTTGCCCCCGAAGTCTTCCGGCGCTAGAGCAAGCTCCAGCTCCTCGCAGATCTGCGTGACCTCTTGGGTATAGCCCTGCACCTCCCCCATGGCACTCGCGCGGGTCTTGCCCATCTCGCGCGTAATCATGTCGGCCAGCTCATCCGCCCGCGCTTCCAGCCCGACCGTCAAGCTGCGCAGCCGCCGCAAGCGCTCATCGACGGGCATGCGCCCCCAACCATCCGCCGCCGCTCGCGCGCGTGCCACGGCAGCGCTCAGTTGCGCGGGAGTCGTACTCGAAATTTGTTCGATGGCCTCGCCGGTGGCGGGGTCCAAGTCAGAAAAGCTGCTCATGCCTAGAAGCTATCGCTGTAGGGCCAGTAGATCTCTACAAAGCGCTTGTTCAGGAGCGGATACTGCTCCCAGCCGTCATAGTCGAAGTGCCACCACTCGTTGCGGTACACCTGAAAGCCTTCGGCCTCCATGGCTGCCCGCAACAGGTCCCGATGCCAACGCTGCAGGGATGTCCCTCCTGGATAGTCGGGGCTGGCGAGTGCTTCAAACTCGTCGAAGCCGCTGACCATGCTCACGGGCTTGCCATTCACCGGGTGGCACAGGGTCAAGTCCACAGCACAGCCGCGGTTGTGACGTGATCCACGGGAGGGGTCGGCCACAAAGTCGCGGTAACGCTCCGGCACGCCGTCCCAGAACATGCGCGTCACATGCCAAGGCCGATAGCCGTCATAGATCAAGAGCCCGTAGCCCTGCTCGAGCAGCCGATCATGCACCCGGATCAAGGCCTCCGCAGCGGAGCGTTGTAGGTAGGCGCGACCCTCTTCATAAAAGGGGCTACCCATAAAGTTGTCTCGACCTGCGTAGCGGATGTTCAGGTGCAGGCGCCTGTCTTCCGCAAGCACCTCAACCAGATCGCTCTCGCGCAACACGCCCTCCTCCACGGGCGGCGTAGCGGCCATGGCCATAGCGCGCAGCTCCCCCACCGGCTGCACGGGCTCGATGCGAAAGTTCTCGCCTTCATCCAGCATGCGCCGGCGCGTAAGAAAGCGGTCGCCCAGCAGGACCACGGCGACGCGGCCATCCATGTCGTGCAGGAATTCCAGCCCGAGCTCGTCTAGGAGCGCATGCTCACCATCAGGCAGCACGACCTGCAGCCGCCCGCCATCCTCGTAGACCAGGAGCCCACTCTCTCCCTCCCCATACACCCCGTACTCCCCAAGGAAGGGGCGTAGCTCTTCCGGGCATTCTGCCGGCCGCGGACCCAACCCAGGAAACTGACGTGGCCCTCCCACGCTCGCGCAGGCGCCGATCAAGGACAGGAGGAGAACAAGCTGTGAGATGCGTCGCATGAGGGCTCAATCTTCCAGGCAGAAGCCCCATGGCTCCAAGTAGAATCGCCCGTGTGTCTACCACATCCGAACTCGACCCGCTGGACTATGCCCTGGATGCGGACCTGCGCGCGCGCCTGCTCTCGCCCAGCCTCGTGATCTTCTTGGATCACGTACGAGCCAACCTGCGCACGGTAATCGCCCAGCTGGACGGGGACCCGGGCCGCTGGCGACCGCACATCAAGACGCTCAAGATCCCCGAGATCTTCCGCGAGCTGCTACAGGCCGGGGTGCGGCATTTCAAATGCGCGACCACGCGGGAAGCGCGCAAGCTCGCCGAGCTGATCGCGGCCGAGGGGACCACCGGCTGCGAGATTCTGCTAGCCCATCCGATTCAAGGCCCGGGCGTGCAGCAGTTGGCTGTGATCGCCGACGAACACAGCTCCATCCGCATGGCGGTCCTGGTGGAGTGCCCGCTAGCGGCTAGAGCCATGCCGCAGGTGCTGGGCCAGTTCGTCGACTTGAACCTAGGCATGGACCGCACCGGCATTCCCCTGGCCGCGCACGAGTCCATCCTCGAGGTGGCCGCTGCCGCCGGCGAACGACTAGTTGGACTGCACGCCTACGATGGCCACCGGTACGAGCCCGACATGGGGCAGCGCGAGGAGCTGCTCAAGGACTCCTACTCAAAGCTCGCCGGCGTCGTCCAAGCCGTTCGCACCGCCGGCTATCCCGTGCACGAAGTGATCACGGCCGGCACGCCTGCTTTCCTGCCCGCCTCCCGCGCGAGCGCCTTACGCGACCTGCCCGACCTCGTGCACCGCGTCTCCCCCGGCACGGTCGTTTTCCACGACGTACGCTCGAGCCAGCAGAATCCCGAGCTCGACCTGCTCCCGGCCGCCGTGCTCTTCACACGCGTCGTGAGCCACCCCACCCCCGGCCGCATCACCTGCGACGCCGGATCCAAGTCCCTGGCCGCCGAAGCCGGCGATCCCTGCGCCGTGGTGATTGGCCACCCGCAGTTACTCGCACTGCGCCCCAGCGAAGAGCACCTACCGCTCGCCTATGAAACCGGCGAGCCACTACCACGCGGCACGGAGCTGCTACTAGTCCCGCGCCACGTCTGCCCCACTGTGAACCTGGCTGAGCAAGCCCTGATCATCGAGAGCGGCCAAGCACCACGAATCGTGGACGTCAGCGCCCGCGCGCACGACCTGCTCTACGATCACTAAGGACTGAAAGAGGTAGACTCGGTCCATGCAAGACGCCGAGCTGGCCACTTCCCTCATCACCCAGACCGAGCGCCTGCCCGCGCCCCTCGTGACCTTCGCGGAGTGCTTGGCCAAGCAGCGCGATCGCATGGAGGCTGACGAGGAGGAGTTCCGCCTGACCGACTGTCAGCGCGAGCAAGCGCTCAAGATCATCGCGGGCTTGGAGCGCGGACTATCAGGCAAGGACTTTGTTGCCGACACGCCCATCCCAACCGAACTCGAAGAGCTAGCCCAGCGTGTGCGCGACCTGCGCGAACAGAAGAAGGCAATCGAGAAGGATCTCACGCAGGCCGCCGATCAACTGGCCGCCTCCATCGGCGTGGGCGCCACGGTGGCGGGAAGCGACTGGAAGGTGCGCGTCGGAGAACCGCGACTCTCCGTGAAGGTGAAGGACGCAACGGAGATCCCCAGCGAGTTCCTCAGCCTGCAGCCCGACCGCAAGGCGATCCTCGCGCACGTCAAAGCAGCCGCCGAAGTCCCCGCCGGAGTCACCATCTCAGAAACGAAAGCAACACTGTACTGGCGAGGGTGAGAGCTATGAAATTGACTCGACAGCCTCGACCACACGCGCGCCCCGGGCCCTCCTCAAAGGCCACAAGCGAGGGCCACTCCAGAGCACGTAAGGTCCCCCCCCCAACGGAATCAGGCCGGGAATCCATATCAGGTCTAGGGGATGGCTCACCCGGCACCCTGACAAGCCCCTTGCGCGACTCCTCCCGATCCTAGCCTCCGCCGCGTCCGGCCAGTTCTTCGACCCTCAGCCGATTGGCGCAACCGGTGCCTCGAGCTTGATTGCCGCGGATCCCGACGGGGCTGGAGATGCCGACCAGGCCTCCGCCGGTGTGGGTGGACTAGCAGTGATAGCTCATGCTCTCGACAAGATCCGGATCCCGCATGGGCACCAGCGGCGCCGCCGCTAGGCCGCGCAAGGCCATCAGGAAGAAGAGCGCGATGGCACCGATGATGGGCGCGATCACGAAGAGACTCATGGACGGGTCCGGGCCCATTTGGGAAGGAGCCACCAGCACGATCATGTTCACGGCCTGCCCGGCGATCATCACGTAGGCGATCTGCAGCATGTGTCGCGGGCTGCGGCGCACGGCCTTAGGCATCAACGCGAAGAAGGGAATGGCCCAGTTCAGGATGACGCTGAGGTAGGTCATCATCTTCCAACCGCCCTGGGCGCGGAGGGCGTAGTAGGGCGTCTCCTCGGGCATGTCCGTGTACCAGATGAGCATGTACTGGCAGTACCAGATGTAGCCCCAGAAGAGCGTGAAGGAGATGCCGAGCTTGCCTAGGTCGTCTAAGTGATCCGCGCGCACAATTTTGCGCAGGGGCCCGCGGCGCAGCTGGATGGCGAGCACCATGCACACGGCAAGACCAAGGGAGGCCAAGCTCGAGAGCGTGACCAATCCGTAGATGGTGCTGAACCAGTGGGGCTCGAGGGACTCGAGCCAATCGACGCTGGCCAAGGAGAAGGTGATCGCGAAGACGGGGATGAATGCCAGGGCAGCGCTAAGCATGCGGCGCGCTTCCGGGCGCCCGACGCCGGTGTCCTGTTCGCGCGAGGCGCGGATCATCCTGCGGCTGAGCACGATCCAAAGCGCAAAAAAGGCCACCATGCGCAGGATGAAGAAGGGCACGTTCAGGTACGGCGCCTTGCCTGCCAGGAGCCAATCAGTCTCCGTGATGCCCGGGTGAGACCACTCGTAGAGGGTATGCACACCACCGAGCAAGATCAGTCCGAGCAGCGCTGCAACCGGCAGGGTCCCGGCCATGGCCTCAGGGATGCGGCGCAGGGCCGTGGACCAGCGCGCGCCGGCGATCTTGAGCATGGCGAGGAAGATCGCGCCTGCGAGCCCCATCTCCACGAAGAGGAAGAATCCCGATAGGTAGCCCGCCCAAGCTTCACGCGGAGCCACAAAGAGCCCGACTAGGAAGACCAGTCCGCCGATGGCGGCGATAGCGCGCAGTACGTAGCTCACACCAGCGGGTACGGAGTAGCTCTCCGGGGTGGCGATCGAAACGGAGGTGCTGTGCATTACTTGTTCTCCTCCTGCAATTGACGGATGAATAGGATCACTTGCCAACGTTCCGGTGGAGTCATCTGGGCGGCGTAGGAAGCCATGTTCCCTTGGCCGCGAGTGAGGATGTGGAAGATCTCCCCGTCGGCGATGCTCGTTGCACGCACGGCGTGCAGGGATGGCGGCGGCAACATGCCGTGCTCCACCACACTCCCGCGTCCGTTACCACCGGGATCGTGGCAGAGTGTGCAATAGATGCCGTAGAGCCTGCGACCGTCCTCCAGAGCATCTGCGTCGTCAGCGGAGAACGGGTTCATGAGCTCGCGACCGGCGCGCACGGCCTCGGCGTTACCGAGACCATAGGCGAAGGGCAGTTCGCCGCGGGTGACAACGCCTTCAACGAGTGGCTGCTGAGTCAAGCCGCCGGGAAGGTTGGTGCTATGAGAGAAGCTCTCGTTGGCCTTGGAATAGACCATCTCGGTGAAGATCTCGTGGTTGCGAGTGCTCAGGTCCGGCGTCATCGCCGCATTCAACACGTAGAGCAAGACCATCACGAGAATCGTAATGAAGCCAAACTTCATGAGATCACCTCATCGCCCAGGCGCAGCTCAATTGCGCCGTGACGTCGGAGCAGGTCTTGATAGACCTCGGTCGGGAAAGACGCATCGCGCTGGGCGAGAATCAGGGCTAGACGGTTGTCCGTGGTCAACTCGAGACCGGGCGTCCACTTGCGTCCGGGCCACAGTCGCGTGCGCAGAAAGAGTGCCGCAACCGTCGCCAAACCAGCGAAGAGAATGGTCAACTCAAAGGCCACCACAACAAAAGCCGGCAAGGAGTTCAGGGGCTTGCCGCCGACGTTTAGGGGCCAGTCGACTGAGGCCGTCCAGAACTGGAGGGCAAAGCCTGAGGCTAGGCCGATACCTCCGAAGATCAAGGTCACCCAGGGCAGACGCGAGCGCTTGATGTCGAGCACCTCATCCAAACCATGCACAGGGTAAGGCGAGATCACATCCACGATCGGGATGGAGCGCTCGCGACACTCCTTGGCCGCGTCGAGTACATCGCGGGAGTCCTCGAAGAAGCCAATATGAACACTACCAGTCATGCGACCTTCCTATCTTTCTTGTCCTGGCGCTTGCCAGGCTCCAGCACGGTCTTGATCTCGAACATGGCCAACATCGGAACGAAGCGGCAGAAGAGCAGGAAGAGCGTGAAGAACAGACCAAACCCGAAGATCAGGGAACCCATCTCGATCATGGTGGGCATGTAGCCCGTCCAACTCGAGGGCAGGAAATCCCGGCTCAGGGAGGTCACGATGATCACGAAGCGCTCGAACCACATGCCCACGTTGATCAACAGCGAGAGCACGAAGATCATGGGCAGCGAGTTGCGCACGCGCTTGAACCAGAGCAGCTGCGGCGAGATCACGTTGCAGCTGAACATGATCCAGTAGGCCGGAGCAAAGGGGCCCGCCATGCGGTTCTTGAAGGCGAACATCTCGTAGGTGCTGCCCGAGTACCAAGCGATGAAGAGCTCGGTCATGTAGGCCAAGCCCACGATGCTACCCGTGAAGACGAGCACCTTGCAGATAGAGTGCAGGTGCTTCATGGTGATGTAGTCCTCGAAGTTCATCACCTTGCGGGCGACGATCATCAGGGTCAGCACCATGGCGAAGCCCGAGAAGACCGCGCCGATCACGAAGTAGGGCGGGAAGACCGTGGTGTGCCAGCCGGGGATCACGGCGGTGGCGAAGTCCATACTCACCACGCTGTGTACGGAGACCACTAGTGGCGCGGCCAGAGCGGCTAGCAAGGCACAGGTCATCTCGTAGCGCGACCAAGTGCGTGCCGAACCAACCCAACCGAAGCTGAGGAAGCCGAAGATCTTCTTACGCAAGCCCTTGGCCCGATCGCGCACGGTCGCGAGATCGGGGATCAGGCCCAGGTACCAAAACACCAGGGAGATGGTGAAGTAGGTGCCGATGGCAAACACATCCCAGAGCAAGGCCGAGCGGAAGTTCACCCACAGAGGTCCGCGCCCGTTGGGGTACGGGAAGACCCAGAAGGCAAGCCAAGGCCGGCCCATGTGGATCACCGGGTAGATGCCGGCGCAGATCACCGCGAAGATGGTCATGGCCTCCGCCGAGCGGTTGATCGAGGTGCGCCAGCGCTGGCGGAAGATCAAGAGCACGGCCGAGATCAAGGTACCGGCGTGGCCGATGCCGACCCAGAAGACGAAGTTGGTGATATCGAAGGCCCAACCCACCGTGCGGTTGATACCCCAGGTACCGATGCCTGTCCTGACTTGGTAGGCGACGGCAAGGCCACCCACGCCCAAGGCCACAAGCGCTAGAGCCATGCCCACGTACCACAGCATGGTGGGCCGCCGCTCGAGCGGCTTGCACACATCCTGGGTCACGTCCGCTGGGGTCTTGCCGCCCGTAATCAGCGGCACCTCTACAAAGTGATCAACCATGTTGTTCACCCTCCTCTTCCGTATTGCGGATGCGCGCCAGGTAGTTGACGGATGGCTTCACGTTGAGCTCCTCGAGCACGCGATAGGAGCGCATGCGCTCTTTCAATTTCGACACAGCGCTCTCAGGGTCGCTCATGTCGCCAAAGACGATGGCCTGTGTCGGGCAGGACTGCTGGCAAGCCACCTTGATATCGCCGTCCGCCAGGGGCACGCCCTCGGCGATGGCTTCGGAGCGCGCTTCTTGGATGCGCTGCGCGCAGAAGGAGCACTTCTCCATGACCCCGCGCGAGCGGATGGTCACGTCGGGATTGAGCGAGTGGTTCTGGAGCTTCTCCTCGCGCGGA
>JBLIOL010000040.1:0-24409 GCA_047639615.1 Planctomycetota bacterium
GCTGCTCATGGGTGGGGTAAGGACAAACTTCGAACACATGCTGTAACAGCAACGCGCGCTTGCGAGGAGATTTCTTGCAACGAGTTTGTCACCCGTCGGGGTAGGGGGCTTAGAGACTTGTGCGAGTGAACGAAGGACTGCCGCTCTGGCGAGCAACACTTAGGCAGGCCTTCGACACCTTCCTCTAGCGAGGATCCCGGATGACTAGGTGCTGGCAGGCTACCTGGTCGAGAAGCCGGAAAGCAGCCCCGCAGGGAGTTTTCGAACTCCCTGCGGGGTACCTACCTTCCCGCTCGAGTGCGCCAGAGCTGATGCTCTTGGAGGTAGCGCTTGGCGGCCGCCTGGTCGCCCAGTTGACCGCACAGACGGCTGAGCTTGTAGAAGGCCTCGTAGTGGGGGAAGAGCTGCACGCAGAGCTCCAGTTCGACGCGCGCGCCGGCTAGATCATCGCGAGCTTCCATGACGTCTGCCAGTAAGGCGTGGGTCTTGGCTTGATCCCGAGGCCGCGTGAAGTGTTCGAGGGCAGCACGTGCGCCGGCTTCGCAGGCCTCCAGTACGCCCGCTTCCAGGTCCAGTTGCGCGAGGCGAAAGCGGCCCTGGCCTTGGTCCGGCAGCAGGCGTATGTCCGCCTCGTACGCAGCGCGTGCGGCTTGCAGATCGCCGCGCTCCTGCAGGCAGCGGCCCAGGAGGAAGAAGGCGCGCTCGGCTTGGGGGTAACCGGGTCCGGCACTTACGCAGGCCTGTAGGTGGGGCAGGGCCTGGGCGTAGCGGGTTTGAGCGTAGAGGGTCCAGCCCATGAGGAACGAGGCTTCGCCGTCGGCACCCTTAGCGAGCAGGGCATGCAGGGCGGCCTCAGCTAGGTCGGTTTGGCCAGCGGAAATCCAAGTGCGGATCTGTGCGTGCCGTGGTGCGGCGGGCTCTGACTCGAGGGCGGCGATGTAGTCGGGCAGCGCGACCCGGATGCGAACCACCTGCACGGGAGCCAGGGGATACACGCTGGGTTCGGGTGCTGGCTCAGCGCAGGACATGCAGAGCGCGAGTAGTAAGAGGAGTGCGCGTCTCATGGATGGCTAAGCTCCAAGCGTTGGCCGAGCTCGACACTCTCCATTTCCTGGCGCGTGCCATCGGGCCAGAGGACCTCCAGCTCGACGGTGCCAGCGTGGGCGCCCAGTCCAAAGTGAGCTTCCGCGGGGGAGGCGCACTGATAGGAGGTGCCGGAGACGATCCAGCGCGTTTGGACCTGGCCCGCGGCACTCAGTTGCACGCGCGCTCCGAGGCCGGTGGTGTTGCTGGCATCCGGGCGCTGATCGCGTAGTGCCACGCGCAGCCAAGCACCGCGCGGCGCGCCGTCGTTGCGTAGCAGGCGTAGGGGGCCGCCGAGTTCGTGCACGACTACGTCGAGGTCGCCGTCACCGTCCATATCGGCGAAGGCGGCGCCACGGTCGCGGTAACCATCGGATAGCCACGTGCCACCTTCGGCATTCGCTACCCGTGACCAGCGCTGGCCCGTGCGCTCGAAGAGCTGTGGCTCCTGGTCCTGGCGCCAGCCCATGGGCTCGGTAACGGTGCTCGGATAAACATGCCCGTGGAATACGAGCAGCTCCTCGATGCCATCCTGGTCCAGGTCGAGAAAGCCGCAGCCCCAGCCCAAGAAGGGCATGCTCTCAAGCGCCAGTCCCGCCCTGCGCGAGCGATCGTCGAAGCGCAGCCCGCCGCGGTTCACATGCAGGGTGTCGTGGTCCGACATGAAGTTGCTGGTGAACAGGTCGGGCCGGCCGTCGTCGTTCACGTCGCCGAGGGCGATGCCCATGGTGGCTTGGCCCCAGCCGTGTTCGTCCAGGGCCAGGCCGCTCTGTGCACCGCGGTCCGTGAAGGGTCCCGATTCGTCGCGGGTGAAGAGGAAGTTGGCCTGGGAGTCGTTGCCCACGAGGACTTCCGCTCTGCCGTCCTCGTCCAGGTCGGCGATCAACACACCCAGTCCGTAGGAGGGGGACACACGATCGAAGCCCCACTTGCTCGTGGCGTCTTCGAAGCGCCCCTGGCCCAGGTTCTCGAAGACTTGGTCGCGTTCACCAGGCAGGCCCATGGGGCCGCCGAAAACGTCGGCGCCGCGAAAGGTCATGGGGGCTGGCAGGGCCCTCGGATCGAAGCGCACGTAATTGGCCACGTACAGGTCGAGGTCACCGTCACCGTCCAGGTCACCGAATGCGGCGCTGGAGCTCCAGGCGGAGCCGCTGATGCCGGCCTCTTCGGTGGCGTCGCGGAAGGTCCCGTCCCCGCCGCCGAGCAGCAGCACGTTGGGTCCGAAGCAGGCCACGAAGAGATCCTCGTGGCCGTCGCCGTTCACGTCGCCGAGGGCGCAGCCGAAGCTCCAACGCTGGAGCTCGATGCCGGAGTCTGCGGTGGCGTCCTCGAAGGCCATGGGCTGGCGCTGCAGAAAGAGCCGGGCTCCCGGGCCGTGTTCGGGATCATCCAGGGTCGCGCCATTGGGCACGAAGACGTCGAAGCGTCCATCGCCGTCGGCGTCGAAGACGGCTAATCCGCCGCCCTTGACCTCGAGTAGCTGCGAGCTGGGCACGCGGCCAGAAGTGCTGCTCCAATCGAGGCCCGCCTGGGTGGCCACATCGGTCATGGAGAAGCGCGGGCCACTGGGCCCGTTGGAATCGCCGCATGCGACCAGTCCAAGCAGGGCGCAGGCGGCCTTAGCCCAGGCCGGCCAGATGGGGCCTGGCCGCATGTGTTGAATGAAGGAGTCCAAAGGTATTTCTGATGAGCCCAAGGGTAGCGTTTTGCCCGGAGGGATAGGCATACCTCCCGCTAAGCTAGGCGGGATCATGGACTGGATGGATTTGCAGGAAGCGGGTTTGGGCTCAGGGGCTGGCGTGGAGAAGCGTAGCTCGGAATTTGCGTCGGTACCTGGATTGCTCGAGAGTCTGAACGAGCCGCAGCGCGCTGCGGTGGAGCACACGATCGGGCCGCTGTTGATCTTGGCCGGGCCGGGCTCGGGCAAGACGCGTGTGATCACGAGTCGCATCGCGCACCTGATCACGGACGGTGGGGTGCGGCCGGATGAGATCCTGGCGATCACCTTCACCAACAAGGCCGCCAAGGAAATGCGAGAGCGGGTGGAGCGCTTGCTGCCGGGGGTCAAGGGACTGTGGGTCAGCACCTTCCACGCAATGTGTGCGCGACTCCTGCGGCGCGACATCGAAGCTCTCGGACCCTTCACCCGGGACTTTTCGATCTATGACACCCAGGACCGCAACCAGCTCCTGCGCGAGTTGATCAAGACTGCGGGCTATGACTCCAAGCGCTTCCGACCGGCGGCGGTGGGGGCTTGGATTTCCGACTGGAAGAACCGCGCCCCGGATCCGGGGGAGCTGGCCTTCGATCCGGGTGGCGGCATGGAGGAGGAAGTCTACGAGCGCGTCGGCAAGCTCTACGTGGAGCGTATGGCCCTGAGCAACGCGCTCGACTTCGACGACCTCTTGCTCAAGGCGCTCGAGCTCTTTGACAAGCATCCGGGCGTGC
The DNA here is from genome assembly GCA_047639615.1 of Planctomycetota bacterium. Taxonomy (GTDB): domain Bacteria; phylum Planctomycetota; class UBA1135; order UBA1135; genus CAYWNK01. The sequence goes on from JBLIOL010000040.1 coordinate 3,532, forward strand.
GCGACTCCTACGCCCTGCGTTTCCGCCACGTGATGGTGGACGAGTACCAGGACACCAACCGCGTGCAGTACCGCTTGGCTGCGCACCTGGCCGGGGGGCACGGCAACCTCGCGGTCTGCGGCGATCCTGATCAATCGATCTACGCCTGGCGCGGTGCGGATGTGCGCAACATCCTCGACTTTGAACACGAGTTCCCGGACCCGGTGACGGTCAAGCTGGAGCAGAACTACCGCTCCACGGGGGTCATCCTGGAGGCGGCCACGGCGGTCATCGACAACAACACGGGGCGCAAGCCCCTGACCCTGTGGACGGCCGGCGATAAGGGCGAGAAGATCGCGCTGCTGCATTGCGGCGATGAGGACGAAGAGGCGCGCGAGATCGCGGCTCAGTGTCGGTCCCTATCCGCGCGCGGCGAGTCCTGGGCGGACATGGCCATATTCTACCGGGCCAACTTCATGCAGCGTGCTTTGGAGAGCGCCCTGCGCTTGGCCGGCGTGCCCTACCAGGTGGTCGGCGGGCTTGAATTCTACGCCAGGCGCGAGGTCAAGGACCTGGTTGCGTGGTTGCGGCTGCTGCTCAACCCGCGCGACAACGCGGCCTTCCAGCGCGTGGTCAATTCGCCGAGTCGCGGGGTGGGCGCCACCAGCATGGAGCGCTTGCGCAGTTTCGCGAATGACGGTGGGGTTTGCCTGCTGGAGGCCACGCGCGATCCCGAGGGGCTCAGCGCTATCCGGGGGCGGGCCAAGAAGGGACTGCTCGAGTTTTCGGAGACGGTGGCGCGACTGGCGGACTTTAGCGCGGGCGGTGCGGGCGTCGCCCTAGACGCGGTCATTGAAGAATTGGACGTGGGGCGCTGGCTCTCGGAGATGGACACCGGCGATCAGCTGGTGGACCGCGAGACCAACGTGGAAGAGCTGCGTGCGCACGCCCACGAGTACGACCGCTTGCACCCGGAGGGCAAGCTCTCGGGCTTCCTGCAGGACGTGGCGCTTGTGAGTGATGTGGATTCCTTGGCGGACGACGAGGAGCGCTTGACGCTCATGACCTTGCACGCTTGCAAGGGCCTCGAGTTCTCCTACGTATTTATCGCTGGTTGCGAGGACGAGCTTCTGCCCCACGCGCGGGCGCTGATGGACGACCCGGACAAGGGTGAGGAGGAGGAGCGTCGGCTGTTCTACGTGGGCATGACGCGCGCCAAGAAGCGCCTCTCACTGACCCATGCCAGCACGCGCCTCGTGTTTGGTGAGAGCCGTTGGCAGAAGCCTTCGCGCTACCTGGAAGAGTTGCCCCGCGAGCTCGTGGAGGGCCTCGAGCACGAGGGCAGCGAAGAGGAAATCCTCGGCAGCTACGATCCTGCTGATTCCGTTGTGGCGCTCAGGGTGGGCGACCGCGTGGAGCATTCTAATTTCGGTCGCGGTAGGGTGCAGCAATTGACCGGCTCGGGGGTCAATGCGCGCGCGCTGGTGGAGTTCATTCACCACGGTTCCAAGTTGCTGCTGCTGCAGTACGCTGGGCTCGAGAAGTTACCCTCATGAGCGACACATCCAAGGATCTTGAGGCTCTGCTGCAGGCTCAGGTTGAGTGCCTGAAGGGGCTGGTGGAGCAGGCGCGTTCGGCTGGCACCGGTGAGCGGCTGGCGCTTGAGCTGGAGCGCTTGGCGAAGAGCTTGCGGACGGCTACGCCTGCGAAGGCTGAATCTACGGGCAAACTGGAGACGCCCATGCGCTTCGGCATGGTTGGTGCGAGCGCGAGTATGGAGAAGCTCTTCGATCTGCTCGAGCGCGTTGCGCCGGCGAAGGTCGCGGTGTTGATTCAGGGCGAGACGGGTTCCGGCAAGGAGCTCGTGGCGCGGGCCTTGCACGACTACTCCCCGCGCAAGGACAAGGTCTTCCTGGCGGAGAACTGCGCCGCCGTGCCCGCCAACCTCCTGGAGTCGGAGCTCTTCGGCCACGAGAAGGGCGCTTTCACCGGAGCCGTGGCCAAGCGTCCGGGGCACTTCGTCGCCGCCGACGGTGGCACCCTATTCCTGGATGAGATCGGCGATATGCCGCTCGCCATGCAGGCCAAACTCTTGCGCGTATTACAGGACGGCGAAGTGCGTCCCGTGGGTTCCAACAAGACGGTCAAGGTGGACGTGCGCCTGGTTGCCGCCAGTCACAAGGACCTGCCCGCCGCGATCCAAGCGGGAACTTTTCGCGAGGACCTCTACTTCCGCCTGAACGTGATCACCCTGCAGGTTCCCGCCCTGCGCGAACGTGAAGGGGACGTGGCTCACCTGGTACGTTTCTTCCTCGCACGGGTCGGCGCGGAAATGGAGCGGGAAGGGAGTCTGGACGCGCAGGCCATGGCGGCCCTGGAGGCGTGGACCTGGCCCGGAAATGTGCGCGAGCTCGAGAACGAAATTCGGCGGGCCTTGGCTCTCACCTCTGGGCTGATCCATCGCGAGGATCTGTCACCCAGGCTATTGGCCGGGATATAAGGGAGTGCCCGTTGCGGGCCCAGGCCCGCGATATTCGCCCGGCAACCCGATACTTGATGCCTAACCCTGCCCAGCCGCGCTTGATTTCGACCTGGCTCTGCCTGTGGATGCTCGTCTCTTGCGGGGGCGCCGATCCTGCCGAGCGCGCTGAGCATGCCCTGGTCCTCGGACGGCTCGATCGAGCGGAAGCGCTCCTCGGTACGGCTGTGGGGCCCTTGGCCAAGGACGTGCGCGCGCGGCTGCGGCAAGCGCGGACGGATCGTGCCCAGCTCCTCAGCACGCTGGAAGGCCTGCTCGAGCGGGTCAGCCAAGGGGATCCGGAGGCTATCGAGGCCCTGTCCCGATTGGCCGATGCACCTGCCGACTATTGGCAGAGCGAGCAAATCAGCCTCGCTCGTTCGCGGGCTGTGGACCTACGGGCGGAAGCGCAGCGTGCGGGCCCCATGGCGAAGAAAATCCGCCCGGTGCGCAGGGATTCCGAGCTTGAGTTCGATGAACCCGAGGAGCGCGTCGACGAGTTGACTTTGCTCGTGTTTGCAGATGTGCGCAAGGCCATCGCAGACCGGCAGTGGACTCGAGCGGAAGAAGAATTGATCGGGATCCGGGCCTCCTTGGAGGGGAGCTTTCCAGCTCTTACGGAACTCGAGCAGGAGCTAAGGCTGGCCTTAGCGGCGGATGTAGAGCAGGTGCTCGCTGCGGGTCAGCGCGAGCAGACCTTGCGGGGAGCGCGCGCGGAATTGGCGTACCTGGGAGTGGAGCGCTGGCGATTCCTGCGAGAGGGCGCCGGTTCCGCGGTGCACTTGCGCTGGACCGAGTTGGTGATTGAGCTTGGCGAGCCGCTCGAGCTAACACAGAATTTCAAGTCTGCGGATTCCGAGCATGCACTCGGGCCGGATGCGACGGATGCGCTCGCACACGTGCCCGGTGAGGCCGCGCCCGAGGTGGGGGAGCCGCAGCCGAGCGTTACTTCGGCGCCGAGTTCTGCGCCGGCGCGTCGAGAGCCAAACACTTGGGATCGGCGCACGGGGACCTTGGCCATCGAGGCGCGCCGCTTGGCCCGCGATGGCAAGCTGACCGGCGCCGCAGACCGCTATCAGCAGGCGGCCCTGCAGTCGGAGGGCGCGGAACAGACACGCTTCAGCGCCCGTGCGCGGGATGCTCGTGCGCGCGGTGGTTTGCGTTTAAGCTTGCTGCAGGCCTTCGAGACTACACCCTTTCCGGGTCTGTCCGAGATCAGCGAGAGCGGCTTGATCCTTGCCGGAGTGGGCCGCGATTGGGCTGACTTGGAAGCGCCGGAATTGCTGGCTATGTCGAGCGCGGCTGGCATTCACAGCAGTCTTGGATTGACCCTGGAACTGCTCGGCCTCTATGACGGTAGCGGTCAAGAGGAGGGCGGGCGGCGCTTGCACGTAGCAGAATTGGAGCAGCTGGTATCGGGTGGCGAACGCAATGAGTGGCTCGCCCTGCACCAGGGGCAGGCGCGTATTCCTGTCGGCGGCTACCTTTGGGAAGAGGAGCGTTGGAAGACGGCCACGGAGGCGGATGCGGCGGCCTTGGGTAAGCGACTAGGCAAGCTCGGGAAGGAGCTCGAGAGGGGCGATCGGGAGCGTCGCGATGCGGCCTTTACCGAGCTGCAGTCCCTGGCTGTGGCGAACCTGGCGGCGGCGGAGAGCGTGCCGCGCCACTTGGCTGCCCGCTTGGACTCGGCCAAGCGTGCGCTCATGGGAAGCAAGACCATGCGCAAGCTGCAGAGCATGGCCGGGCGGCGTGCGCTATTGGATACGCGTCGGACGGCTCTGCTGGAGCTGATCGAGGACGATCAGCGCTACTTCTATCCCTACCTGATGCCGGCCGTTTCCGCGGAGGAGGCGGCTACGTATCGCGCCTTGCAGAAGCAGATCTCCGGCATGCTCGGTGTGATCGAGAGGGACTGGCAAGAGCCGTCCGGCAATGTGTCCATGAGTCGGCGCTTTCGGGAGTCGCTCGAGGACTTGCGCTGGTGCCTGTTGCGCATGGAGGCAGCCGGCGGCCTGGTGAGGACCCCGGAGGGCATTCCGTCCTGGATCGAAGGCGTGGATCCAGAGCTTGAGCAAGTCGGTTTGGCGCACTTCGCCTGGAGCAGGGATGAGGCCCAAGCGCTGGCGCTCGGACGCTTGATCCAGGCGCGCAATCAGGAGCTCTGGGCGCAGCTAGATGGCGCAGGTCAGTTGGCTGAGGATGAGCTCGAACAGGTGCAGGTGACCAACCGCTACCGGCTGATGCTCGGTCGCCAGGCCCTGGGTTGGAGCCCAATCCTTCAGGATGCGGCTCGCGTGCACTCGGACTACATGGTCGCGACCGGGCACTTTGGTCACGAGCAGGAGGGTGCCCTGGACCGCACGCCGACCGAGCGGCGCTACCGCCGTGGGTACAAGCACGATGGCGGCGAGAATTGCCATGTGGGGAGCCACGGCCCCGTGGGGGTGCATACGGCTTGGCTGGAATCTAGCGCCCACCACCGAAACCTGCTCTCGGCGCACCATCACGAGATTGGAGTCTCTAAGGAAGGGGCCTACTGGACCCAGGTATTTGGGGCAGCGACGGGCTGGATGGATTCTCTGCGCTGAGCTAGCCACGTAGTCCGTAGCGTCTGGGCCTGTGGCGGGTATCCTGTGTCCTCCTCAGCCCAAGGCTCCCCCCCATGCGATTGATTCTGGAAGAGAACGGCGAGACGCGTCGTTTCAAGCTCAACCAAGGCACCCTCACCGTCGGCTCCGGCGAGAGCTGCACCCTGACCGTGCAGTCCGAAGATGTGGCCGATGTGCACCTCGAGATCCGCGTGGATGGCGAGGATGTCATCGTGGTTCCGCGCAAGGGCGTCGGTCCGGTCAAGGTCGGCGGAATCGGCTTGAAGGCTGAGCGTAAGATCGTCCCCGGGCAGAGGGTGGCTTTGGGGTCAGCGATCCTGCGCACGGAGGACGAGAAGGCCGTGACTGCGAAGGCTAAGTCCAAGGCTAAGTCCAAGGCCGGAGTAGCGAAGGCTGGTGCTGGGAAAGCCAGTGTGCAGAGCCGGAGCCGCCGTACGGAGGACAAGAGCTTGCCCACCTGGGCGATCTTGCTGCTGGCCGTGCCGCTGATCTTCCTGGCATACAAGACCTTCACCGCACTCGGCACGGGCACGACCGAGCGTCCCTTCAATGAGTTGACCAGTCAGATGCGCATCGAGACGGCCTTGGCCGAAGGTGACTACAAGACTGCCGAGCTCGAGTTCGTGAAGGTCGACTTGCACGAGGTGACGGCCGAGTGGGACAAGGTCTTCAGCGACCTTCATAAGCAGCTGATCGCCACCACCAGTAAGGGCGACAACGCCGAGCGCAACCGCATCGGTACGCGCTTCTTTGACAAGCAGATCAAGAACTACAAGACCAAGTACCTCAGCAAGAACGAGCGCCCTCAGGCGCGGGTCTTCGTGCGGCGTGCCGAGTGGTTCCTGGCGACTTGGCCGGATCACCCGGAGGCCGACTATGTGCGTCGGATGAAGACGCAGTTCGCCACGGTGGGGCGTATGGGTGAGCCCTCCAGCCTGGCGGATGTGACCTGGGAGGCGAAGACCCTGACTTGGGCCTACCCCGCTAACTACAAGGAAGCCTTCAAGGTCCTGAACGAGTTCCTCGACCGAGCTGATGCTAGCGAGGCCGGCGTGGCGCGCGGCTTGATCGCGACCCACGAGCTCGAAGAGAAGGCCTACTTTGACGAGCGCATGGATCTGGCTGCTGGCTTCTACGAGGAGGACAACAAGTCCAAGGCATTGGGCTACTGCATCCAGATCGTGATCGGAATCAATAACAGCGCCCTGGAAGACGACGCTGCCGTGCGCATCACCAAGATGGCCGGCGTCGGCGGTACCCTCGAGGCAATCAAGCGCGATGTACCGGAAGACTTCAACGCCCTGGCGAAGAACGCGACCATGGCCGCGTTCTTCCGCAAGCTGAAGCTGCTCTAGCGCACATCACCGCGGGTCTTGAGGAAGGCCTCAATTTCCGCATGCACTGCACTCGCGCCAAGAGCGGCCCGTTCGAGCTTCGAACGGGCCGCTCTTGCGTACAGATCGCCCGCCAGGTCTAGCAGGTGGTAGGCCACTCCCGCTTGGGATGCGGCCACCGCCGCCGTCAACATGTCCGCGTCCGTGCCGATGCCTTCCAGGAGTAGCGTCGCGGTCTGGCGCGGGCTCGAGTATGTGCCGTCGCCGTCGAAGTCCAGGAAGATCGGATTCGTAGCGCCCAGGGTGTAGTCGTTAGCCAGAGGCCAGTAGGGGCCATCGATGCCCTCGCCCAGGACCACCCACACGGCCCACGCGTCCTGACTCCAGGTGTTGGGTACGGCGCACTCGAGGCGCAGGTCCGTGGCTCCGCCGGGCGCTTGGCCAACCTCTTCGGGCGCGAGGGCGAACTCCTTCAAGGGTTCGCCATTCAAGAAGAGCACGGCCTTGGTGGGCTTCACCCAGTTCGGGGATTGGATGCGTAGGCTGGTCTTCCATTGGCCTTTGCTCGCGCTCGCCAAGTCGCCCATGCCGATGGGCAAGGCCGCGCTGGCGCTGCTGGCGAAGCTCTCCACGTAGATGCCCATGGCCACGGATGCATGGCCCTGCAGCATGTGCTCGCAGGCCGCGTCCACATCGATGGCAGCGGGGTTGTCGCTGGCGGAGCGGATGTAGGTGCGGCCGCCGCCAACGGGTACGTGCACCGTGTGCGAGTCCGAAGAGCCCACGGCCCAGATGCGCTCGCCGCGATTGAGCAAGCTGAACCAGTCGCGGAAGAGCAGTAGGGGGTCGTGCTCTTCGGTGTCGGAGTTCACTAGCTCCATGGCGTCGAAGGTGAAGGCGCCCTGGGTGATGCGCTCGCCCGTGAAGGGGTCGAGCTCGTACACGGCGAAGGGACTCTTCCCCTTACCGGGCCAGCGTGGGTGGTTGAGGATGACGACTTGGGCGCCCTTCGCGCGCATGCCCGTCACAAGCTGCCCGTAGTCGTGCAGGTCGTGGGGCGGGAGCTCGTCCTCTGGGTTCAAGGGGAAGGCGTTGAAGTGGCCCACGGGTGTGGTGACTTCATTGCCTACGACCGTGGTGAAGAATTCCACCAGGCCCATGCTCTCCTGGTAGGGCAGGTAGTCGGTGTTGTGGTTGTGGTCCGTGGAGATGGCTAGCTCCACGCCCTCGCCCGCCAGGGTCACCATGCGCTCCTCCACGGAGGAGTCTCCGTGGCCGCTGAAGGTCAGGGTGTGGATGTGCGTGTCGGCGGCTACGTAGCCGAGCGTGTCGACCTGGCGTTCGATGGCGAGTTGGATGCGCGCGGGGCCCTGGCCAAGATTGACGGAGGCCTGGTCCATGCTCCATTCGGATCCGCGCGTGGCGTAGACCTGGTACTCGCCGCGGGGTAGTTCGCAGCGTGCTAGGCCGTTTGCGCTGTAGACCACGCCGTCGCGGCTGGCGGCGTGCAGGTCATCGGCGTAGTAGAGCGGTGCCAGATTGCCTTGGGCGTCGGCGACGGTGATGCGCGCGGGTAGGCGCGGTCCATCGCCGCCCTCGCGGATCTCGCGGATCTCGACCTCGAGTAGTTGCAGGTCGAAGAGCTCGCGGAAGGACTGCTGCAGCAAATGCACGCGACCGAAGGTGATGTCGTCGGTGGGGGAGTCGCCCACGAGTTCGAAGATGTTGACACCATCCAGCAGCGTGCCCGCAGGCACCGGGTAGAAGGACTCGCGGAGCTCCGCGCCCAGCTTGCAGCTGGCGATGGGCTTGCCGTTGATGCTCATCCTCCAGTTGCCATCCACGTGCCGGCTGGTTGCGGCGAGCACCAGCTCCGTGCTAGTCGCGTTGCCATGGAAGGTGATGCGCAGGCGCCCGCCTTCGGGAGCGGCGGGCGCCTCCTCCCACTCGGGCGTCTGGTCGTCGCCCATGTGATGCATATTCGCCTCGATGACGGTCTCGGCGGGGTCTTGGTTGACGAGCACCGCGCTCACGCCAAATCCGCACAGGGCCAGAGGCAAGAGCTTGTGTTTAAGGCTTCCCATAGCAATAGGGTACCGAGCCCTGCAGCTTCGTAGCCTATGCCGATGCATAACGCTGCCGTACGACGCCGGGCCCTCGGGGTTGGCCTGCTCGCCATGCTGGCGTCCTCTCCGGGGCAGACCTATATGGTCTCGGCTTTCCACGAGTCCTGGACCACGGAGCTAGGGCTCTCCAAGACCCAGCTCGGGTCCTGGTATGCGCTGGGGAGCGTATTGGCTGCCGTTTGCCTGGTGGCGGTGGGGCGTCTGTCGGACCGGCGCGGGCCGCGTTTCACCCTGGCGGCCGTGGCCATTGCGTTGGGCGCTGGCTGCGTGGTCATGTCGGGCGCAGCGGGGGGGCTTAGCCTGGCGTTCGGCTTCTTCCTGATCCGCCTCTTCGGCCAAGGGTCCATGGGCCTAGTTAGCGGGCATGCGATGGCTCTGGCCTACGACGAGGGACTCGGCAAGGCGGAGGGCCTGCGCGTGGGGGCGATCTCCATCGCGGTGGGGGTGACGCCCTCCTTCGCGCTGTTCATGATCGGCGGCGTGGGCTGGCGCTGGACCTATGTGATTCTGGGTGCGATCGTCGTGGCTGTGATCGTGCCGGCGGCGCGCTTGCTGCCCCGGCATGAGCCGCACGGGGCCGTTAAGGAGGGCAAGAGTGCTCCGAACCTGGAGGGCGTTTCCTTACGTGCGGCTATCCGCACTCGCGCCTATGTGGCGACGGGCTTGGTTGTGATGCTGCACGCGGCCACCGTCACGGCTGTGCACTTTCACTCCCAGCCGCTCTTCAAGGAGTTTGGGTTTGGTCAGGTGAGCGCCGCTGCGGGCATGTCGATCTTCGCGGCCAGCATGCTGGTGGCGAGCCTTAGCGGCGGCTGGTTCGTGGACCGCACGGCTTGGCATGTGCCGTTCGTGACGTCGACCTGCATGCTCTCGGCTTCCATGTTGCTGCTGGCGCATGGTGGCTCTCTGCTGATTGCGCACGCAGGCATGGCGCTGCTGGGCGTGGCCCAGGGCCTCGGCGGCGTGGCGATCGTACCGACGGTGGCGCGTTGTTTCGGCCGCGCACACTTCGGCGCCGTACGCGGGTCGCTCGCCACCCTGACGGTGGCGGGCGCCAGCACGGGGCCGCTCGTCTTGGGTTGGGCCGCGGACTATTCCGATGGCTTTAGCTCGGGCTTGGTCGCCCTGGCCTGCGCGGGCCCGCCGTGTGCACTGCTCGTGTGGGTGAGCTTGCGCCCTACCAAGCAGAGTCCAGCACAGTGACCCAGGTAGAGGAGCCGAGCGGGTTGCGTGTGCCATCCAGGTAGCGGCCTTGCAGGTGCAGGGTCTGGTGCCCGAGCTTCCACCTGCGGGTACTACTCCGGCGCGCTTAGGCGCAGGTTGCGGAAGCGCACCGTAGTAGCGCCGCCGGAGTGCACCTGTAGGGCGAAGACGCCGCTGACGGCGCCCTCGGGATCGTCGTAATCAAAGCAGAGCTCGCCGTTAAGCCAGGTGCGGATGCGCGTGCCCTTGGCTTCGATCACGTAGGCGTTCCAGTCGCCTTCTTCGATGTCGGCTTCCTTGTCGCAGAGCAGGGCGCGGCCGTGCTCTTCGTAGAGCTTGCCCCACCAGCCGGCGCCGATGTCGGCCTGGTACCCGGCGACGCTGCCGTCGTCTGAGGCGCGGCTGCGGAATTGGATGCCGCTGTTGCCGGCGTTGTCCTTGAGCAGGACATCACAGGAGAACCGGAAGTCGGCGAGCTCGCGGCTACTGACCAAGAAGGAGTTCTTGGCTAGGCCTGCGCTCTCGCCGATCAGCTCGCCGTTCTCCGCGCGCCAGACGTCCGTGTCGCCGCTCCAGCCATCGAGGCTCTTGCCGTCGAAGAGGCTCTCTTCCATGGTGATCGACTCGGGCGCTGCATACTGGGCCGAGCTTGTGATGTAGGCGATCAGGTCGCGTTGTTCACCCAGGGAGAGGGTTTCGAGTTGACCCTCCGGCATGATCGAGAGCGTGCTTAGCACGCGCTCCTCGATCTCGTCGAGGGCCACCACGCTGGTCTCGGTCTCGGACTGCAGCACGATGCTCTCGCCGTCTTCCTGCTTGAGCAGGCCGGTCACCAGCAGGCCGTCCAAGGTGCGCACCAGGGTCGCTTGGTAGTCGCGGCCGATGATCGCGTTGGGGTCTGTGATGTTGGTGAAGAGGTAGTCGAGGTCGGTGCGGTTGGAACCTGTCAGGTCCGGACCGAGGTCCTCGCCAGCGTCGAAGAGTGTGTGGCACTTGCCGCAGGTCCTGTCGTAGACCGCGCGTCCGTTGGCGGGCCGTGCGTGGGCGAGGTTGGGCGTGGCGAAGCGCTGCTTGAGCTCCTCGATGCGCGCTAGCTTCTCCTCACTGGAGGCACGGTCGATACCGAAGAGCGCTGTTACCCGCTCGAGCAGCGCCTCATCCTCGAAGGCGCGCAGCTTGCGAATGACGAAAGCACTCACGTCGGCGTTGGGCAATTTTCCCTGTTCGAGGGCCTCCAGGAGTGCGCCGGCGTATTCCATGCGGGCGCTTAGGGTGGCGCAGACCGCGCGCCGGCTGTCCTCGTCGAGGTCTGCGTACAGGGCGAGCAGAGTCGGCGGCACCTCGGCGCTCGAGTGCTTCGCCAGGGCGTTGATGGCCACGCCGCGCAGGGGCGGGGCGGTCAGGGCGCTGAGGAAGACTGTGGATAGAGGCGGAGTGGTGTCGGCTGCCTGGGCTTCGAGGGACTCGAGTGCGCGCACGCGGCGCTCGTCGGTGGCCGCCGTGTCCTGGGCGATGGCCTGCAGCTCGGGGATCGCTCTTGGGTCCTGGAATGCGGCGGCGATCCAGAGTGCGCGCTCGCGGTGGTTCAGGTCCGGGCTGGCAGCGAGGGTGACGTAGGCTGCGGCCCAGGACTTGGGCGCGGTGACGCCGCGCCGGCTGGCGAGGGATGCGTCCAGGGTGCTGAGCAAGGTGTTGGCCCAGTCGCCAGTGGCGCTGGCTAGTTCTGCGCAGAGTGCATTCAGTCCCGAGTCGTCGGCGCTCAGTTGACGCAGGGCTAGGCGTTGGGGGCGATCGAGCTCACTCGCGCGGGCGAGGATGAGTCCGCGGCCGGGGTCGGCGGAGATCAGCTTCGAGAGTCCGTACCAGTACAGGTAGCTGAGGTTCGGGTCGTCCTCGTCCTCAGCGTGGGTCAGGAGCGCGGCGCAGAGCTCGTAGCTTCCACGCAGATCAGCGCCCATGCGTTCGAGGGCTGAGGCCAGGTACAGGCGTACGCGCGGCGAGGGTGAGTCGCTGGCCAGGTGCAGCATGGCATCGGCGATATCGGAGCCGACTAGCCGGTCTTCACAGGCGAATTGGATGGCCCACGAAACCAGGTTCTCATCGGGATCGTCCAACAGCTCGAGGGTTAGGCGATCGGAGACACCGCCACTGATGTGCAGGGTCCAGAGCGAACGTAGGCGCTTGCGCGCGCTCTCGCCGTCGCGCACCAGGTATTCCAGGGCGGGCTGCAATTCTGCGCCGCCGCGCTGTTGCAGGGCGCTCGCTGCGCCACGTGCCTGCCAGGAGTTGTCGTGGTTGAGCAGGGCGAGCAATTCGCCGGCGGAGGCTTGGCTTAGATCCTCGGAGCCGGTCTGAAGGTCGCCGTAGCGCACCCGATACATGCGCCCGTTGGTGCGGTTCCAGATGTTGACATCGTTGTGGTGGCAGGCTTGCTCGTCCGACCAGTCGATGAAGTAGACCTCGCCATTGGGGCCGGTCTTCATGTTGATGCCGCGGAACCAGGTGTCGTTGGCCAGCAGGAAGTCGTCCTCGTGCTTGCCGATGAAACCTGACCCGTCGCGCACGAAGGAGTCGCGGTTCATGCGGTTGCCATGCACGTTGTTCATGAAGATGCTGCCGCGGTACTCCTCCGGGAAGGCATCGCCCTGGTAGATCATGGCGCCGCAGTGGGCGTGCCCGCCGCCCGCCTGGGAGGAGCGGTTGTTGCCGTTGTGGGGATTCGATCCCAAGTAGTGGCGGTGGTCCGCGATGGTGACGATGTCCTCGTAGATGTACGGACTGAAGTGGCTGCCCGCTTGGCGGTTGTAGCGCCCGCCCTGGGCCAGGTGGAAGAGGTGCGGGATGACGCAGGAGGTGACGAAGGTCTGACCGTGCTCGTCGAAGGCGACGCCCCAGGGATTGCTCGTACCCCAGGCGAAGACCTCGAATTCGTGGCGCGTGGGGTGGAAGCGCCAGACGCCGGCGTTCATAGGCACTCGGTCTTCGTCGGCGGTGCCGGGTGCTCCGACCTTGGCGTGGGTGAACACGCCATGGCAACCATAGAGCCAACCATCCGGGCCCCAGGTGAAGGCGTTCAGCGTCTCGTGCGTGTCCTCTAGGCCCCAGCCATCCAGCAGGATCACGGGCTCGCTATCGGGTACCAGATCATCGTTCTCGTCTGGGATGAACATGAGATAGGGAGCGGCTCCGATCCACACGCCGCCGAAGCCCACCTCCAATCCGCTGACCAGATTTAGTCCGTCGGCGAAGAGCACCTGCCGATCGAAGTTTCCATCTGCGTTCGTGTCCTCGAAGACCACGATCTTGTCGCGACCTTCGCCTTCGGGGGCACGCTTGGGATAGGTGTGGGCCTCAGCCACCCAGAGCCTGCCGCGGCCATCGACGGCGAGCGCGATGGGCTGGTGTAGGGACGGTTCACCTGCCACCAGATCCACATGGAAGCCGGCCGGGACGGTCATGGCCTCGGCGGCTTGCTGCGGCGTGAGGCCGCTGTGTTCGATCACGTCCTTGGTGAGTGCCAACTGTCCGGAAGCAACCCCCGGTCGACTCTGGTGAAAGAGGAAATCATCGAAGTTCAGGTGACCCCAGCTTCCGGCGACTTCGTCCACTAGCTTGACCCTTACGTGCTTGCCGCGGTGTTGGCGCAGGTCGAGCACGGCCACTTTCATGCCTTCTTGGTTGGTGCCGTTGGCGGTGTGAAGCACGGTGCCGTTTTCAAGGATCAGGTCCACGCGCGTGCCCTCCTGAGCTCCGCCCCCAATCAGGTAGCTGGCCCAGTCCGCCGTGATCTCGAAGCTGTCGGAGAGCAGTGTTCCCGTTGGACCGTCCTGATGGATCTCGTAGCCGCCCATCCAGTGGTTGCCAACGAAGTCCGCGTACTGGCCCATGCGCGCGAGCACGGTCATGCCCTTGACAGGTTGGTCGGCGAAGGCTTCGCCGGTAGGGGTCCAGTGGGTTAAGTCGCCCAGCTCGAAGCCGAGGTTCAGGGGCTTGCCATCGCTGCCCGTGGGAAGCTTGCCAGGGCGCTCGTTCGGACTCTTGCGCGGCACCGGCTTGTGCAGGGGCGGCTCGGTGACATCGACGCCGGCACTCGATTGCTCGAAGTAGTAGGTGCCTTGCTTGTTGCCGACCACCACATCCAGCCGGCCATCACCGTTCACGTCGCCGGCGACCACCTGCGTACCTACGCCGGAGTCATCGTCGATCAGGTGCGGCACGAAGCGCGCCCCGCTCTCGGTGCGCTCTAGGCGGAACCAGTAGATCACGGAGGGTAGGCCCTTGATCGGATCACCATCGGGCCCGTGGGACCAATGGCGCTTACCCGTGATGACATCGGTCAGTCCGTCGCCGTCCACATCGCCCACGGCCAAGGCATGCACCGCGGCGAAGCGCACGCCGTAGGGGTTGTCACCACGTTGGGCGCCCATGAGCACGTGCTTCTTGAAGTCCACACCGCCGTCGGCTCCAGGCACCTGCTCGAACCAGGCCAAGCCCCAACCGTGGGCGTGCAAGCTCGTGACCACGTCGCAATCGCCGTCGCCGTCGATGTCGTAGCCGTACATCTGTGCGCCGCCGGGGCCCGAGAAGGAATAGGCGTGCAGTACCCATGCCGGGTCCCCTTCGAGACTGGCGGGCTGCTCCCACCAGCCGCCCCGTTCGAGCACATCGGCGCGGCCATCTCCGTTCACATCAGCGACGCCTAGCCCGTGGGTGAAGCGTTGCTTGCCGATGTCGGCTGTGATGGGGTGGAAGACCCAGGGGGCTTTGGCATCAGCCGCAGCGACCAAGTAGCCGAAGGCTCCGCCTGAATTACAGACCAGCTCGGGTGTTTCGTCGCCGGTGATGTCAACGAAGCGCGGCGACTCGTTGTCCACCGTCGGGTGGATCAGGTGGCGCAGCCAGGCACCTCCCAAGCGGCCAGGGTTTTCATACCAGTAGGCCGCGGCACCTGGAAAGCCGACCTGGACCACATCTGTCCAGCCGTCCCCGTCTATGTCACCGCTCCAGTTGAAGAAGGAGTCGGAGTAGTGCAGCGGATCGAAGGGCTTCGGTTCGTATAGCTGTCGACGCTCCGTGAAACCTGGTCCCGCGTAGATATACGGGCCCGAGATGATCTCCGCGTGGCCGTCATTGTCTAGGTCGGCGAAGTTCGCTCCCTCACCGAAGAAGGTCTGGTCGAGGACCTGGCGCGAGAAGCCCTGGTCCTGGGAGAGAGCAGGGGAGCTAGCCGGGCAGAAACCAACGAGCGGAGCAGCCAAGATCAGGGAAATCATAAGGTTGGTTGTACCTCGTCTGTGCGATCCTCGCATGCGGCGCTTACTTGCCGTGCATGCTGGCTGAGCAGGATGCCAGCAAGATGGCATGATGGCCGCGCCTTACGGTTTCCCCCCTACTTGCCCCTGCGCAAACACTCATGGCTCCCGACGTTCAATCTCCGACCCCCGCCGACCGCTTTTCCTTTGGACTGTGGACCGTGGGCAACCCGGGTCGCGACCCCTTTGGGCCGTCCGTGCGCGCCACCCAGGATCCCTGCCGGATCGTTCAGAAACTAGGCGAAATCGGTGCCTGGGGCGTCAACCTGCACGATGAGGATTTGATCCCCTTCGGGTCCAGCGCTGCGGAGCGCGACCGTATCGTCGGCAACTTCAAGACGGCACTCGAAGACAGCGGCGTGGTGGTGCCGATGGCGACCACGAACCTCTTCAGTCATCCTATTTTTCGGGACGGTGCGTTCACTTCCAACGACCCCAAGGTGCGCGCCTTCGCTCTGCAGAAAACCATGACCGCCATGGAGTTGGGCGTGGAGCTCGGCGCCAAGACCTACGTGTTCTGGGGCGGCCGCGAGGGCACGGAAGCGGATGCCTGCCGCGACCCCCAGGAAGCGGTCAAGCGCTTCCGCCACGCCATCGATTACCTCACTTGCTTCTGTGAGGACAACGACTACGACCTGCGCTTCGCCCTGGAGGCCAAGCCCAACGAGCCGCGCGGTGACATCTACCTGGCGACCACCGGTCATATGCTGGCTTTCATTTCAACTCTGGACCGCCCCGAGCGAGTCGGCGTGAACCCGGAGGTGGCCCACGAGTCCATGGCCGGGCTCTCCATGACCCACAACGTGGCCCAGGCCATGGAAGCGGGCAAGCTCTTCCACATCGACCTCAACGGCCAGCGCATCGGTCGCTACGACCAGGACCTGCGCTTCGGTTCTGAGGATCTGAAGCAAGCCTTCCTCCTCGTGCGCTTGCTCGAGGGCACCGCAGGCAACGCCGCTTACAAGGGACCCCTGCACTTCGACGCCCACGCCTACCGCACCGAGGACGACGCCGGTGTGTGGGAGTTCGCCAAGGGCTGCATGCGCACCTACAAGCTGCTCGTCCAGCGCGCGCTGGCATTCGACGCAGACGCGGAGGTACAGGGCATCATCGCGGACGTCACAGACCCGGCTCTGGATCCCTTGCTGAACGCGCCCTATTCCTCGGAGACCGTGGCAGCCCTGCGCGGCGCCGCTATCGACGTGGACGCCGTAGCCCAGAAGGGCCTCGGTTATGAGCGCCTAGACCAACTCATGGTGGAATATTTGATGGGGGCTCGGTGAGCTACAGCCTCGGGCTTGACGTCGGAACTCAGTCCACCAAGGGGCTGCTGCTCGATCTGGCAAGTGGCACGGTCGTCGCGCGCGCGGATGCTAGCTATGGATTGATCGACGGCCTGCCCGCAGGCGCTGCCGAACAACACCCCGACACCTGGCGGCAGGCCATCCGCGCTGTGATGGGGGACCTGGCCCGCGAGGCTGACATCGATCTGCGCGCCATCGTCGCCGTAGGTATTTCCGGCCAACAACATGGCTGCGTGGTGCTCGATGCAGACAACGAGCCCGTGCGTGCAGCCAAGCTCTGGTGCGATACCTCCACAGCGGACGAGGCCGCCGAATTTTCCACGGCCATCGGCCGCCAGGTTCCCACGGGCTTCACCGCTTCCAAGTTGCTCTGGATCGCACGTAACGAGCCGCAGAATTGGGCGCGTACCGCGCGCGTGCTCTTGCCCCATGACTACGTCAACCTGTTGCTCACGGGCGAAGCTTCCATGGAAGCTGGCGACGCCTCCGGGAGCGGTCTCTTCGATGTGGTCGAGCGACGCTTCGACGGCGCGGCTATCGAAGCTCTCGACCGTCTTGCGGGCAGCGCCTCGGACCCGGGCCTCGCCTCGCGCCTTCCGGAGCTCATGGATCCTAAGACGCCCCAGGCTCCCATGGGCCGCGTGAACGCGGCCGCGGCCGCCGAGTTCGGCCTGCCCGAAGGCGCGCTGGTCTCCGCTGGCGGCGGCGACAACATGATGAGCGCCATCGGTAGCGGCGCCACCAGCCGCGGCGTCATAACTGTCAGCCTGGGCACCTCCGGCACGGCCTTTGGCTACTCGGATTCACCGGTGGTGGATCCCGAGGGGCTCATCGCGCCCTTCTGCGGATCGGCCGGTGGTTGGATGCCGCTGCTCTGCGTGATGAACCTGACCGGCGTCACCGAAGAGGTCAAAGCGGGCTTCGAGTTGGACCATGAGCAGCTCACCGCGGCCGCCCGCACTGTTGCGCCGGGCTGCGACGAGCTGCTCTGGCTGCCGTACCTCAATGGCGAGCGCGTACCCGACCTGCCGCGCGCCAGCGGCAGCTTGGTCGGCATGCGTCCCGGCCATCTACGTCCTGGAACGCTCTACCGTGCTGCTCTCGAAGGCACGAGCATGAACCTCGCCTGGGGTATCGAACGCCTGAAGGAACTCGGTGTGGAAGCTGACGAGCTGCGGCTCGTGGGCGGCGCTGCGCGCAACCCGCTCTGGCGCGAGATTCTCAGCTCCTGCCTGGGTGCTCCCGTCACTACTTTGGCCGAGCACGATTCCGCCGCCCTCGGCGCTGCCCTGCAAGCCTCCTGGAGCTGGCGCCACGACCAAGGGGACCCCGTCTCCCTCAAGGACCTGTCCGCTAGCTGCATCCAGCCCGTAGGCGAGGCGCAGCAGCCGGATCCCGAACTGCAAGCCAGCTACGCCGCCCTCGGCCAGCGCTTCCGCACGGAAGTTGCGCGCATCTACCCCTCCGCCTGATTCCCACGTCATTCACATGAGTTCTGAACGTCCGCTGCGTATCGCCATCATCGGCCTGGGTTTTGGTTGCGAGTTCATCCCGATCTACAAGCAGCATCCCGACGCTGAACTGGTGGCTATCTGCCAGCGCTCGAAGGCCAAGCTCGACCAAATCGGCGACGCCTATGGCATCGAGAAGCGCTTCACTGACTACGCGGATGTACTGCGCGACCCTGACATCGATGCGGTGCACATCAACACGCCGATCCCGAATCACGGGCCCATGTCAGTGGCTGGCCTCGAGGCCGGCAAGCACGTGGCCTGCACCGTGCCTATGGCTACCAGCGCCGAGGACTGCGAGCGCATCGTCAAGGCGCAGCGTGCCTCGGGCAAGACCTACATGATGATGGAGACCGTGGTCTACAGCCGTGAGTTCCTCTACGTGAAGCAGCTGCACGAGAGTGGCACTATGGGGCGTATCCAGTTCCTACGCGGCTCCCACCAGCAGGAGATGGGGGGCTGGCCCGGCTACTGGGAAGGCCTACCGCCCATGTGGTACGCAACCCACTGCGTCAGTCCCTGCCTCGCGCTTCCGGGCAAGCTTGCCGAGTCCGTGGTCTGCCACGGCTCAGGTCGCATCTCCGAAGAGCTGATCCCCAAGTACGGGTCGCCCTTCGCGATCGAGACCGCCACCATCAAGATGCGCGACTCGGACCTGTGCGCCGAAGTAACGCGCAGCCTGTTCAACATCGCGCGCCAATACCGTGAGAGCTTCGATGTGCACGCGGAGAAGATCAGCTTCGAGTGGCCCCAGGTGGAGCATGAGCCCTTGATCCTGCACCACGGCGAAGAGCCGCGTCGGGTGGAGACGCCTGACTTTGCGGAGCGTTTGCCGGAGGGCATCCGTCGCTACACCACCAAAGGTGTCTTCGACGACGACGAGAACCAGCACCTCTCTGTGCAACAAGGCAGCGGTCACGGCGGGTCACACCCGCACATGGCCCATGAGTTCGTGCGAGCGATCCAGGAAGGGCGCGCGCCCATGCCCGACGCTGTGACTAGCGCGAACTGGACCATGACCGGAATCTGCGCCCACGAGTCCGCCATGAATGGCGGCACGCGGGTGATGATCCCGGTCTTTTAGCCGGCTAGAGTTGCGTCAGGGCGAGCTTGCGGAACTCGCAGGCCGCGCCTTCCGCTTGGATCGCGATCTGTCCTGCGCTAGCGGTGCAGTCGCGGCCCTCGTTCACCAGCTCATCGTTGACCCACACGGTGATGCTGCTACCGCGGCACTCGACGACCATGGTGTTCCACTCGCCGGTAGGGGCTTCGGAGCCATCGGTGGTGTTCTTAATGCGTCGGGCCTCGCCTTCCTCGCCGCCCCATTTTTCCTCGGCGCCGCGGCGCTCGACCATGTTGTCGACGCTGATGTCCTCGCCGATGCACCAGAAGTCGCCGGCGTTGCCCACATACATCTGGGCTTCGATGGACTTCGGGAACATGCCGTACAGGTAGCGCGGCGTGGAGGCGTGAATCAGCACGCCACAGTTTCCAGGCTCGCCGGACCAGCGGTATTCGATCTCGAGCCGGTAGTCCGAATAGGACGCGTCGGTGATCAGGTGCCCTTGCGGGTTGCCATTGCTCACCAGCATGCCGTCACGAGCTTCGAAGGAAGGCGGCAGGTCCGCGTTGTCATCGGCCTGCGGAATGTCCGTGTGCCAGCCACTGAGGTCCGTGCCGTTGAACAGCGAAGTGCTGCCAGCGCACAGGCAGGTGCAGGAGCTGAAGAGGGCGAGGCTTAGGACGCTGAGCAGGATTCTCATGGGGGCGACTCTCGGGGCTAGGCAGGTGGGAGGTGTTGCTCGTCCATCCTGCGCAATCCAGAGCTGCGCGCGCCAACTACTCGCGATTCTGAGGGCTACGCTGCGCGCTTGCCGGAGTCCATTCCCGGAGGCTTGGGCACATGTAGAATGTCCCCAGGCCGTGTGGAAATGGTGCCCGAGCGCGGATGACAATCACGCAGCTCGCGCAGGATGACCGACTTGAAGGCGTAGTCGATGGCTAACCACTCCTGACGGTGGTCGGTGCGCACCTTGGCCTCATCCAAGCTCTCCGCGAGCATCTGGTGGCGCAGGTCGAAGAGCTCCTCGGAGACTGCCACGTGCACGTGCGCTAAGCCCGGCGGCCGGCCGCAGAAGATCTTGCCGCCCTTCATGGCCTGGGTCATGAAATCGCTCTGGGCGCTTTCGATGGCCTCCTGCTCCACGCCGAGGAAGAAGTGCATCATCCAATCGTGTTCGTAGGCCTTGTCGTAGAAGATCTTGTGCACCAAATCGAGCGTCGGACGCCCGCCCACTCGATCAAAGAGTGAGCCGGGTACGGCATCGGGTCGGAGTTCACGGAGGCGATCGGCTACGGACATGGAGTAGGTGTTGTGCGGTGGGGATTTGGCCAGCCAGCTGGGGTGCTGACTTCCTGAGATGTGCTATCGGTCCCCGTAGTACCAGGGATGAATAGGAAGTTGGATAGCTGGGATTGCCTGCTGCTCCAGCCGCCTAAATGGCTCGCAATAGGACACCTTGTCCGCGGCTGGCCAGCACCCACACACGTACCCAGTCGAGGTGGGGGTCGTGCCAGCCAGCTCGTGCGGCGCGCTCGCAGAGTTCCTCATGTAGGGCTTCTGGCTCCCAGGCGGCCAGATCCTGCACACGCCGGATGCCGACCTCCTGTAGCAGCCATCCATGCCAGGAGCCGATGCCCTTGAAGAGGTAGAGCTCGAGCTCATCGCGGATGGCGGCGAGCTCGAGGTCGCTCCAATTGCCGGCTGATTGAAGCTCCTTGGCGCTGGCTGAGTCCGCGAGTGTGCGCCGCAATTGCCGTGGCCAACGGATGTCCAAACCCTCCAGGAGCACTTCGCAGCCGGCCAGGGTCGGCAGGCGCGAGAGGCGCAGGCGCAGGGAACCGATGCTACGCGGCATCAGCGCGAGGGTGACCGCTACCCAGAAGAGCATCTGGTACGGCAGCGTGCGCCAGTAGCGGCGC
>JBLIOL010000041.1:0-24347 GCA_047639615.1 Planctomycetota bacterium
GCCCCGCATGCCCTTGCCCGCCGCCTCCGCCCTGGAACCAAGCCCGCCCGCATGGGATCATCTGCCCATGGCCCTCGCCCCCATCCTCGTCACCGGATCCCATCGCTGTGGATCCACATGGGTTGGCAAGACCCTCTGCCGAGCACCGGGCATGGCGTACCTAGACGAGCCCTTCCACATGAAGCACCGCCCGGGGCCTTGCCGCGCGAAGTGGGAGTCCTGGTACGCCTACCTGACCGCCGAGAACGCGGCGCCCTATGAGGAGGCCCTAGCCGACACCTTAGGGCACCGCTACAGCTACGGCGCTGAGCTGCTCAGCCTGCGCTCGCCGCGCGACGTCGGCCGCATGCTGCGTGACGCAGGACGCTGCGCCGGCCGCCGGCGGCGTGGGGACCGGGCCCTGATGAAGGACCCGATCGCCTTCTTCAGCGCGCCCTGGCTGGCCGAGCGCTTCGCCATGCAGGTCGTCGTGCTGGTGCGCCATCCGGCTGCCTTCGCCTCGAGCCTCAAGCGCCTGGACTGGCGTTTCGACTTCCACAACTGGCTCGACCAACCGCTGCTCATGAGGGACTGGCTCGGACCTTGGGAACAGCAACTACGCGCCGCAGCCGAGACGCCCTTGGATGTGATTGAAGAAGCCGCCCTGTGCTGGAACGTGATCTACGAGGTTGCCGCACGTATGCGCGCCCAGCACTCGGACTGGATTTTCCTTACCCATGAGGAGCTCTCCATAGATCCCGTGGGCAAGTTCCGCACGCTCTTCGAGCAGCTCGCCGTGCCCTTTGACGACGAACTTCGCGATTGGTTGCAAGCCACCACCGGTGCGAACAATCCGGCCGAGGCCCCCACCGGCACAGCCCACGCCCTAGCCCGCGACAGCCGCGCCAATGTTCGCAACTGGACCAGCCGACTCGAGCCCTCAGAAATCGATCGTTTGCGCGCGGCCACAGAAGCGGTCACGGAGCAGTGGTACGGTTCAGACGCCTGGACGCCCTAGCCCCGGATACGCCTCCGCAACCCCGGCCTGGAGTGCTTACGCACCGGGCTGGTTTGGAGTCCCGGCGTCGGAATGAAAGCGATCCCGCCTATAGGGCAGATATCGGGAGAGGCTCGATGTAGTGCGTAGTCCAGTGATTCTCCGCGGCCAATCGCCAGCGGCTTGATCCCGTCATGCAGCTATCCTTTCCAGTCCTTCTTCTCACGCTGGTAGCTCTTGCCAGCAGCGCCCAAGGCCAGGGAGGGAGATCGTGAGCGCTGCATCACTGCTGGCATGGACGACTACCTCAGCAAGCCCGTAAGGCTTGACGACCTGCGCGCAGTGCTACGCCGTTGGGTGGCATAGAAGCCCGCGGACCTCGTCCCAGCTAGTCCTCGGACAGGAAGGCTTGCAAGCGCTTCAGAAGATCCGGCGAAGCGAAACGCGCTAGTCGTTCCTGCTCCGCAGCGCTATCCAGCTGGTCCAAGGCCGCGAGCATTTGCTCGGTCTCCCAGACGGCAGTGACCTTGCCCAGAGCCTCGAACCGTTCCGTAGTAGCCAACTGATGCTCGTTGCGATGCTCGCCAAGGCTCGCCCGGCGCGGCAAGACCAGCACCGGCTTACCCATGCTTAAGGCCGAGAGGATCGTGCCCATGCCAGCATGCGCTACGATCGCATCAGCCTCTTCCAGCTGCCGTTTGAATTCTGCGGGCGCCAGATCACGCGCCCAACGGATGTGCTCCGGCTTCGCCCCCGCGCCGATCTGCGCGAAGACATCCACGCGCCCGCGCGCCTTGGCCCAGGCATCCACTGCGCTGACCATGCGGTCGAAGGGTTTCTGGGTGCCAACGGTGACGAAAATCACAGCACGGACCCCGCGAACTCAGGACCGTCCGGCTGCGCCAGCTCCGGCCATTGGGTCAACCACAGGTCCGCGTAGCGCCCAGCCTGTGCGCCGGACTTGGAGAGTCGCTCGGCGTTGGCGATGGAATCTAGCCAGACCGTGCGCGCGCCGAACCAGCGGCCGAAGACCAAGCTAAACCAACCCGGCGCCGCGCCCGTGGACAGCACCACATCCGGTCGCACGCGCAGCACAACCCAGAAGACCGCCAACGCCGTGCGCAGCAGGCCAAACTTGCTGGTCAGGTTCGAATCGGGCACCACATACAGGCGCTCGCCATCCAGGTCCGTGGCGTAGGCCTGATCGACGGTCACGTAGCTCACCGCATGACCCTCAAAGGCCGGGCGCAGACGCATGAGCTGCACCCAATGCCCGCCGCCGGATGCCACGGCCAGGATGCGCTTGGACTTAGTCACTGGCGCGCCCCCCCGTAGGGTTCCGTGCGGTCAAACGCCGCGTGCCAGGTGCCGCGGCTGAACCAAACATCGCGCCAGGTATCGCGCGAACTACGCTTAGCCGGACGCACGAGCCCAAGCAGTGAGAAGGCCACGAAGCGGTGCAGGGCCCAGAGATCTAAAGTGAAGAGCCCAAAGCGTCCCGGGACAGAGCCCCAGAACTTGGCGTAGAGCTGCGCCTTGGCGGTGAACAGCCGCACCATTTTGCCCGCCCTCGCGCGCTCGGAGGCGCCGCCTAGGTGCACGATGGTGGCGGCCGGCGTAATGCGCGGCGCGGCGCCTTCGGCGCGCGCGCGCAGGCACAAGTCCGCGTCCTCCCCGTACATAAAGAAGTCCACGTGGAAGCCGCCCAGGCGGCGCCATAACTGCGCATCCACCAGCATCAGGCAACCCGAAACGATCGGCACCTCGCGTGCCGTGTCCCGCGGCCAGAGGCCGAGCCCTTCGGGGTGAAAGAAGGCGCTGCTTGGGAAAGCCGAAGCCAATCCAAGCGCCAGGCAAAGCGCGCTCCACGGAGTAGGCGCTCCCCAGCAAGAGGACCGATTCAAAGTGCCGTCCGCGAAGAGTGTGCGCCCGCCCCAGATGCCCGCATCGGGGTTCGCTTCCGAGTCCTGCCAGAGAGCTTCGAGTGCACGCCCCTGCACCACCGTGTCCGGGTTCAGCAACAAGAAGCGGCGCCCCTTGGCGCGCTCCGCCGCAAGATTGTTGGCCGCACCGAAGCCCAGGTTCTCGTCCAAGGCAAGCAACTCAGCCTGGGGGAAGGCCTCAGCGATGGCCTCCGCTGAACCGTCGTCGGATGCGTTGTCGACCACGATCACTTCAAAGGCCGGCGCGCTGGTCTCCGCGTACAAACTGCGCAGGCAATCCAAGGTCAACAGGCGCGTGCCGTAGCTGACCACGATCACGCTGAAGGCCGGATCCTGACTGGATTCGCTCACGAGAAGGGCCCCCCCACCAGCTGCAACTTGCCCGAGCTATCAAGCTCCTCTTCATCATCTGCCTGCTCCTGTGGCCGGCGCTTACGGCGGCGCTTGCGCTTCCCATCCGGCGCCAAGCTGCCGATGGCCGCGAACAGCAGGAAGAAGACCATCATGTTCTGCTGGCTGTGCGTGATCGAGATCGACAGGAACATCATGCCGTGCACGAAGAGACACACACCCAGGGCCCAGGCCATGCTGCGCTTGTAGCGCTCACGCTTGACGCTGCGCCAGAGACGCCCAACCAAGAGGAAGGCGTGCCCCATGGCCCACACGAAAAAGATCAAGGCCAGGAAGCCACCCTTGACGCCCTCGCGCACGTACTGGTTGGTGAGGTCATACATGGCATGGCCCCAATGCCCTGTGTCCAAGGAGCCGAGCAAGGCCCACTCATTGAAGTGATTGATCGCGTTCTCGATCAACAGATAGCGGTGATAGGAGGTGCTGCCGCGACTGAAAGAGATGCGCGAGATCAGGTGCCAGACCGGCGCTTCCATGACCATGTGCAAAGACACCAAGGTGGCCAAGGTCATCCAGCGCACCACCTGCATGCGGTAGCGCACCAGCCAGCCCAAGGCCCCCACCACGCCGGCCATGACGCCCACCAGAGGCGTGGACGATGAGCACATGATCACCAAGGCGACCATGGCCACCACGGCCAAGGTCGCGCGCGCCTTGCCCTTGGCCCGGTGGCGTTGGGCGAAGACCATGGGTAGCCAAGCGGCAAAGAAGCACCCGGCTAGGATCGCGTGGGGAAAAGGTCCCTGGCAACGCAAGCGCCCCTCACGCGCGATCGTGATCGGCGGAACTCCGCCCAAGAAGGCGAAAGAGTTGCGCCCCGTAGACTTTTCCAAGGCGAAGAGCAGCGCCATGGGGATCGCCAGCAAAGCGGCGAAGCGCACGACTCGATCCACATCCGCCCAGCCGCGGATCACGCACCTGAAGAACAGGTACATGCCGAAGATGTCGTATAGCTGCCCCGCTCGAAAGACGAAGGCCCCGAAGGTGCCACGCAGCAGGATGTACGCGATGGCGCTACTGATGCCCCAGGCGATCACCAAGTTGTCGAGCTTGCGCCAGCGCAAGCCCGTGTACTCGCCGCGCATGGCTAGCCGCAACCAGCCGGCGAGCACCAAGAGACGCAGCAGGTTGAAGTCCAGGGTCGCGATGACGATGCGCTGCGCCGGCGACACGAAGCACGCCATCAGCACGAAGGGCAGGGCCGCATACTTGCGCGGCACACTGAGCACCGCCAGGCCGAGCACCACGATGGCAACGAAGCCCAGAGGGTGCAGGGTGGTCTGGCCGTGGAATGCCTGTTCGCCGAAGCCGGCCTTACGCCAGGGCTCCTGAAGGCTGAGGGCCAGGGCTAGCATCAGGACTGAACCTTGCTTGCCGCCTCGCCAGAGCGCGCCTCGAGGGCGGCCTTGCGTTCGGCCACCAGGGCCGCCATATCCACCGGCCGCACGGGCCGACGCTTGTAGAGTCCCTTGCTGAAGACACGCTTGAAGGTGCCGTAGAAGGATTGGGCGCGCGCCTTCCAAGTCAGGTGCCGGCGCCAAGCCGAGAAGGTAGCCAGGCGCACCAGGCGCGGAGCTGCGACGCCGAAGAGTCGCGAGGCCCAACTGCGCCCCCATACGGAACCGCGCGTGCGCAACAGATTCATCTGCGCGTCGGGTAAGAGGTGCGCCGCCGCCGGCTCGACCTGCAGCACGCCGGCCTGCATAGCTTGCTCCAAGAACTGGCGCCCACGTTCCGTACGCGCCACGATCAGGGAGCGGCCGGGCTCGCCCTCGGGGATCTCGCGATACCAGGGATCCCCCACCGCGATGTCGGCGAACTCGCCCGTGTGATCCGCGCACACGTAGCAGCGCCAGGGCCGTTGTTTTTGGAGGATCTTGCCCCAGGACTTGGCGTAGGTCATGCGCGCCGCGCGCGGCTGCTGCGAACCGTCCAGACCAGTGATCTCGGCGCCGCCGGGCCAACCCTTGCCGCGGTAGCGCAGGCTGTCCACCTGGCCGCGCTCGGGGAAGCCCATGTGTTCGATCATGTCGAGGGTGCCCTGGGTCGAGGGCGCCCCCGCGCAGAAGATGGCGATGGTCAGGCCTAGCTTCTCGTCCAGCGCAGGCCGCAGCTTCGCGGCGCGTCTGGCGCCGGCGATATCGCAGGGCTTGCCGACCATCACGCAGGGTGCGGGCGCCGCCTCCACCTGGGCTAGGCCATCACCCGGACTCGCCGGTGCATAACGCGACCCCGTGGCCCCGATCAGATCCTTGCGGCTGCGCGAAAGGATCGTGCGGTTGAGCCAGGGCACGTCCTCGCGCGCGCCCACGTGCAGCACCCCGTGAAATCCAACTTCCTGGAGGGCGAAGAGCGACAAGGCCGTGGCCGCGCCGCCGCTAGATCCGAGCCAACGGATCTCGTCGTCGGTGGCGTAGCCCTCCCACATCTCGAGTACCGGTCCCCAGTGCTCCTCCAACTCACGCACCAGGCTCGGCTGCTCGGGATCGTAGTCGTGCGCCAGCTCGATGCCCGGGCAGGCCCGCAATGCCTCCTGCGTATCGGATCCGGCCTCCACCAGGGGTCTACGGCCCTGACCAAGGTCATCCACCATGCGCACCGCATCTGGCTGCATGTAGGCGCAAACCCCGCAGCCGGTGCACATATGTCGCTCGGTGACGTCCTGGATACTGCGGATCTTGGCCATGGGGAAGGTCGGCGGGCGTGCTTCCGTACCCCCTATTGGTATTGTCTCGACTCTCTCCTCTCCGGACCCAGGGGCTTTGTGGGATTCCTGCCACGATCGTCACTGTTCCTGAGAGCAGGAACCGCCCCGGGAATCGCCCCACTCTCCAGCCGCCTCGCCCAAGTGATCGACGTCCCGCCTGCCTCCCCTCGACTCTGCCTGGCCGGAGCTGCTCCGACGACCCGCAATCTCGGCGTGGAAGCGCTCCTGCATTCCGCCGCGGCGGGCCTCGCCAAGCGCTTTCCGGAAGCCCACCTGACGGTCTTCGACTTCGGCCAGGGCACGGGTGAGATTGACCTGGATCTAGCCTCCGGCCCCCTGCGCGTGACGCGCGTAGCAGCCAGCAATTCGCGCCGCTTCTGGACGCCCGAATGCATGGCTACCCAGCGCCTGATGGGCCGCATGGGACCGCTTGGGAACCAGCTGCCGGCCGTACGCGCCCTGCGCCGCGCAGACGCCCTCTTCGACGTCTCCGGCGGCGACAGCTTCACGGACCTCTACGGCTCCAAACGCTTCTGGACCACCACCCACCCCAAGTTCCTAGCCCTCGAGCAGGGCGCGCGGCTGGTGCTCCTACCCCAAACCTACGGCCCCTTCGCGAGCCCCAAGTTGCGCGCCATCGCAGCCGACGCCGTGGGCGAGGCCCGCGCCGCCTGGGCCCGCGACCAGCGCAGCTTCGACGCCCTGAGGGACCTGCTCGGCGACAAGTTCGACCCCGAGCGCCATCGCCTGGGCGTAGATATGGCCTTCGGCCTGGTGCCCAAGCCCCCGGGCCGCTCACTCTCAGCCGAGCTCGATCGTTGGCTCGCTGCCAGCGACGGCCCCATAGTGGGCATCAACGTCTCGGGCCTAATCTACAAGGATCCCGCCGCCGCCGCCGCGCGCTACGGCTTCAAAGCCGACTACGCCAAGCTGGTGCTCGGCCTGGTGCAAGCCCTCGTAGAAGACGGCGCCAAGGTCGTGCTCGTGCCGCATGTGTTGGCACCCCACGGCGCGCCCGAATCGGATCCCGAAGCCTGCGTGCAGGTGGCCGCGGAAATTCCCTCCTCGATCAAGGCTTCCGTGTGCGTACTCGAAGCCCCCTACAGTGCCGCCGAAGTGAAGCACGTGCTGCACCGCCTCGACTGGTTCTGCGGCACGCGCATGCACAGCACCATCGGCGCGCTCTCGGGTTGCGTCCCTACCGCTGCCATCGCCTACAGCCTGAAATTCCAGGGCGTCTTCGACGGCCTCGACGTAGGCGACTCCGTGATCGACCCGCGCGAACTCGACACCCGCGAAGCACTCGAAGCATTGATGCAAGCCTTCCGCACCCGCGAGGAGGACCGTGAATCCCTGGCCGACACCGTGCCGCGCACCAAGCTCCAGGTGGAAGAGCAAATGGACGCCCTAGCGGCGGCCGCCAGCGCTCCTACGGACTAGCGACTCAAGCGCTGCTTGGCGCGAATCTTGTATTCCCCTGCGAGCACGCGCCACTCGCGGCACAAGAGCCCGAGGATCGGGCCCAGGCAGCGCAGGCGTTGCCATAGGCCCAAGGGCGCCGAGCGCCAGGCCTCGAGGTAGCCCTTGAACAGGGTCGTGCGCGGCGCCGGATACTGTTCCCCGGCCTTGGGGTCAAACCAACGCGCCAGCTCCGCCGGGTCCCCATTCGCATTCAACGAGGACTGCTCGTGCACACGCCGACGAAAATGCGGCTCGCACACTTCCACCCAGCCTCCGCGCAGGGCGAGCTCCACCAGGCAAACCTTATCGGAGGCCCCAAAGGCCCGAATCAGGCCCGTATCCTGCAAAACAGACCGACGAACCACGCCGCAGATGGCCGAGCACTTGAACAGATGGCTGCGCACAGGATCCCGCAAGAGCGTGCGCAGACGCGTATGCGGCGTACGGTCATCAAAAGGTAGGCCTGCGCCGTAGTCTTCGATCAACGCGCCCTCGATGTCGATCCAACGGGTCTGGGTATGGGCCAAAACCGCCGCATCCCCCGCCGCGTCCAGAGCGCTCACGCAATCCTGCAAGAGCTCCGGCGCAAGCTCATCATCAGCCGCACTCCACTTGAAGAGCTCGCCGCGCGCCTCCTGCACGAGCACATTGAAGTTGCCCGCCGCACCGAGGTTTTCTTCTTGGCGCAGGTAGCGCACGCGACTGTCCTTGCGCTCGTACTCGCGGCACAACTCCTCGCTGCCATCATCCGATGCATTGTCGGAAATCAGGAGCTCGAAGTCCTCGTAGCTCTGGGCCAGAA
Source organism: Planctomycetota bacterium (assembly GCA_047639615.1). Lineage (GTDB taxonomy): Bacteria > Planctomycetota > UBA1135 > UBA1135 > CAYWNK01. The sequence goes on from JBLIOL010000041.1 coordinate 8,301, forward strand.
TCGAGTCCAAGCACAGTCGCAGATACGGCATGCCATTGCGCACAGGAACGCCGACGGTTACCCGGGGAGTCGCCATCGGATTAGGCCTGGGGTGCCTTGGCCAGACCAACGCGAGCGGCCAATGTGCGCAGAGCGCTGATGGGATCTGCCGCCATGCCCTTGCAGAAGTGAGCCAAGAAACCACCGAATGCTCCACCGCTGGCCGAGAGTCGTGCGGCGCGCATATGGCTCACGGCGAGCCTACTCTTGAGCACCTTACGCGCGGCCGAATCCATGCGCGGTTCCCCGGCGATCAAGTCGCTCCACATGGTCACGCTGCACAACCAGTACTTCAACGTCTTGTTGGAGAAGGCCGTAGTCAGTCGCACGTCGCTCTGATCATCGGAAGTTTGCTGGCAGCCGATGTAGTTCACCGCGCACACACATCCGCGCATTCCGTGGCGCAAGAACACGTGGGTATCGTCGCGCATGTGCAAATTCTCGAGCAGGCAGCCCGCATCCACGAGGCGCTTACGGTGAAAGACCGAGGCCTGCAGCATCATGGGAATACGGTGCCGAACCACCCATTCGGTTCCGTCCTCGAGCATCTGATACTCGCCCGGAATGGAGAATCTCGCGCGCTCCCACTGGGGTCGGCCGCCCTCGTTCTCGGCCATGTGGATATTGCTGAAGTAGAACTCCGCGCGCCCTTCTGTTCCGACGATGGCTTGCGCCATGCGCCGCAGGTGATCCGGTTCCCAGTAGTCGTCCGAATCGAGAAAGGCGATCCACTCACCACGCGCTTCGCGCACCCCATGATTGCGGGCGGAGGGCGCACCGCCATTGGCCTTTGATATCACCCGCACCACGCTGCCGAAGGAAGCGGACAACTCCGCCGTGCGATCCTTGGAGCCATCATCCACCACCAGAATTTCCATGGGAGCGTGGCTTTGATCCAAGGCGCTCTGAATGCAGCGCTCTATGGTTCCCTCACGGTTGTAGGCCGGAATCACCACGCTGAATCTCGGCCCATCACCTGCGGGCAGGCAGACTTCGTGGTCTTGTTGATCCTGGCTCACGGTGCGGCTCATCAGGGTCGAGCGATCTGGACCAGGTCCTGACCGAGGCGTGCATCGAAGATACCTGCGCTCAGGCGCGAAAGGGTTTTGGCCTTACCACTGAGCGCATAGCTCGTGCGCTCGGGACGCAGGCCGGCTGCCTGCATCCAGGAGCGCACCACCTTCGCGTCCGTGTAGTGAATGCCCGTATGGCTGAAGGGCAACGGCCGCGGCAAGGGGTGCGCCTCCCCGCGCGCCTTGGCGCGCGTCAGACGACCGGGCTGGTTCAGACACAGGGCCAACAGCATGCCGCCTGACTTTAGGTAAGGCACTAACCGCCGCAGCCAAGCCACCGGGTCCTCAACGTGTTCGAGCACAAAGGGCAGTAGCAGCACATCGAAGCGCCGTTCGCCGAGCGCCTCGAGAGCGTCTTCCAAGTTCGGCGGCAACATCTCCACGCCGCGTCGCGCCGCCATAGCACCGATCACCGCGTCCATGGGTATGCCTGTCACCTGGGCACCGGCCGCAATCCAATCCGCTTCCAATTGCCCCGATCCCACGCCGAGGGAGAGCACACTCTTGCCCGGCTTCGCATAGCGCGCGGCCAGCCGCGGACGCGGCTTCTCGTAGTAGCGCTTGTTCCAAAATCCCTCGCGCACGGCCAGTTGCGTACTGCCGTCAAAGAGCGTGCCCGCCGGCGTCTCGCCGTCGACCACGCTGAGCAGCGCCTCCAACTGCACCTGCACATCGGGTGCGTCCGTGCCGATCTTGCCCAGGTACACATCGGGCAGGTGATGCAGCAGGAAGTCCTCGACACGATTCACACACACCACACGCTCAAGGCCGCAGCGCGTGTAGGGATCCGTGGCCGCCGACACGAGCATGTCGTAGCGCCCCTCGTGGGGAGCCACCAGGTACTCGCCGGAGTCGATGCAGCGCTGCAACTGGGCGCGATCCAATACGTAGAGCGCCGAGTGCTCGTTTGTGTAACGCGCGAAGACATTCTGCCCCACCCGGAAGGCCGACTCAGGCTCCCAGTGATAGTGGAAATGCACGCCGCAGTAGGACACGCGGCCGTCGCCGTAGCGCTCGTAACGCAGGAAGCCGGGCACCTGGGTCGGCGCGAGCTGATCCTTGACCTCCAGGAAGGCGCTCAGATTGCGCGGGGTTAGAAGGGTGTCATCCTCCGAGTAGATGAACAGGTCGTACTGATCCTTGCGCTCCGCGAATAGTGCGCGATGAGCAAAGGGCAGAGACCAGGGGTTCGAGGTGGGTGCACCCACCAGCACTTCCGCCAGCCCGTTCAAGTCGGGCTTGGGCTGGTCACTGAGCACGACCACATACACCTCGTGGGGCATGCGTGCATACTCGGCGAGCAACCGATCCAGGAAGGCTCGGTTCTTCGTGCCGTGATTGGCAATGGCGACGAGGATACGCATCAAACGGATTTTGGAGTCTATGATTGGCCACGGTGGAGACGAACGCCAAGCAACTTCACGAGGTCACGCAGAGCCGGCGGACGCAGGCGCCAGATGAAGCCTACGTACAGCGACACACCCACTCCGACGCAGATCAGGCAGACCAATTTGGGGCCGAAGCCGTAGGCCGAGAGCCCAATCCTGGTGAGCACAACAGCCGTTCCCATGACACCACTCGCCAGGATGAATGGCGCCAGGCAAGTAGCGAGCTTGGAAACCGACAAGCCGATCATCCGGAACGGGATGGCGAAGTAGAAGTAGACCAAAAGCAGCTGGGTCACGCTAGCTGAACAGGCCACACCGAAGACGCCCCAGGGCAAGCCGGCGGCGTAGCCCACCAGGCTCACCAAGCCGAAGATCAAGCTCCAACGAAAGAGCTCCGTGGTGCGACCTAATGACACATAGATCGTGCCGGTCAAGCCCGAGACTGAGTAGATCAGACCAAGCGGCGTCATGGCGATGATGATCGGAACCGCCGGCAACCACTTGGGCTTCATGAAGCCCTCCACCAACACCGGCGCTGTAGCCGCCAAGCCGGCCATCATGGGTGCCACGATCATGGTGATCCCGGCGCAGGCGCGCAGGAACTTGGCGTGGTAGATGTCCAAGTCCTCCTGCAGCCTGGCGAAGGCCGGCAGCAGTACGCCCATGAGCATGCGACTGATCGCGCGCACCGGGAAGTTGATCAGGCGCAGGCCGAGCGCGTACAGACCGAGGGCCTCTGTACCGAGGAAGCGACCGATCACCACGCGGTCCATATTCTGCAGGGTGAAGTTGGCCATGTTCGAGCCGAGCAGACCCAAGCAGAAGCCCTTGATCTTGTTCAGGTGCTCGAGGCTGAAAGCCAACTCAGGGCGCCAGCTGGTTCCGAACCAGAGCGAGAGGTTCGACGCCATGTACCCCACCAAGGTTCCGACGACCATGGACCAAACGCCGTAGTCATTGAGCGCCATGCCGATGGCCACCACCCCATAGACCACAGCGTTGATCATGTTCGCGAAGGCCAAACGATCGAAACGCATGGCGCGTGCGTACAGGTTGCGCTGCACCAACCCGAAGGCGGTGATCACAAAGGACAGGCCGAGCAACGGCAGCAAGTCCGCGACACGCTGTTCATCAAAGAGCCAAGCGATGGGCTCCGCCAGGACCCAGATCAAGGTCGAGAGACTCACCGCCAGCAGCAGGTTGACGTAGAAGACCGTCGACAGGAATCCCGGCTCGTGGGTCTTGGCCTGCACCACCGCTTGGCCCGTGCCGAAGTCCTTGAACCAGTCGAGGAAGCCCACCACAACCAGGGCCATGGCCATCAGCCCCACATCGGAGGGGCCTAGGTGATCGAAGAGCACCAGCGAGACCCCGAGCCGCACCAGCTGCACACAGCCCGCCCCCAGCGAGTTCCAGCGGGTGGAGCGGAAGACCGCACCCTCAGCATGGGGCTTCTGGCCCCCGCTATCAGGGATGGTTCGAACTTGGGGGGAGTCGGTCACGGGGAATTGGGGTGGTCCCTTCCCAGTATCGGCGAGAGACAAGCCAGGAACCAAGGGGGTGCTACCCCACATCCGAACGGTGTCACAAGCTACGCCTAGAAAGTCCCGTTAGCTAGGCTCTCGACCCCTGGAGAGCCATTCCTTGAGTGGATTGCCGCTCAAGCACCAGCGCCCCCACCCCATGCCGCCCGTCCCCTTACTAGCCCGCCGTCTGTGGCTCGCCGGCAGTCTGCTGCTCAGCGCCGTCCTAGGCCTGGCCTTAGCCCAGAAATCCGCGCACCCGACCGTGCTCGGACGCTGGTCAGGGGAGTACGCACTCCTATTGAAGGCGCTGCTAACCCTGTGCGCCCTGGCCTGGGTCAGCGCCCTCCCCGCCATCCAGGCGCGACTCTGGGCTGCCCGTGCCAAGCTCCTGCTACTGGGCCTCTCCCTGGCCCTCTCCCTAGCCGCCGGCGAAGTCCTCCTGCGCGTTGCTGATCCTCTCGGCCTCAACTACCACGACGAAATCGCGCGCTACATCGGTCTGCGCCAGGACGACAGCGTGCTCGCCTACGTGCAACCCAAGGACATGCAGCTGGTCCTCGACGGTGCCCACATTCGCTTCAATAGCCTGGGCCTGCGCGGAGCCGAGATCGGCCCCAAGCAGCCAACGGAAAAGCGCCTGCTCGTGCTCGGTGATTCCGTGGCCTTCGGCTGGGGCGTCGAAGAGCAAGCGCTCTTCGGTAGCCTGCTAGCCGAGCGCCTGAGCGCCCAAACCGGTTCCACCTGGACCCCGATCAACGCCGGCGTCTGCTCCTACAACTCCATCCAAGAGCGGCTCTACCTAGAGCACCGCGGCCTGGCCCTCGAACCAGACCTGGTCGTGCTCGTCTACATAGACAACGACGTGCTCACCTACGGCAAGCGCTGGCAGCAAGCCGAAGCAAGTAAGCCGCCCCTGCGCCGACGCCTGAAGCAGACCCTGCAGAGTTCGCACCTGGTGCAGACCCTCACCAAGGTCGCTGGAGACGACGGCGACAAGCACGCCACCGGCCCCGAGCGCGATCTAGGCCCAGAGGATTCCGGCTGGCAGAGCAACATGCGGGCTCTGACCGAGCTAGTGGAGCTCTGCGCCGCCCGGGAGCTCGACCTTGCCCTCTATCACTTCCGTTGGCGCTCCGACCCCTGGTCAGACAGCTTGCTCGAGGACGCCCGCAAACACACGGCGCCGATCCCCATCGCCGACACAGCTCCCTGGTTCGCGGACCTGGAGCTGCGCGATCTGGTGAACTCCCCCACGGACAGCCACCCCAATCCGAAAGCACACGCACTCACAGCGGAGCGCATGCACGCAGAGCTTCAGCGACTAGGCCTGCCTAAGCCCGAGTAGTCACGCTCAGTCATCGTTATCGTCATCGTCATCGTCGTCGTCGTCGTCGCCCTGGTCCCCGGTCTCGAGCTCAACCTCTTCGGAGAGGGTCTCATGACCGCTCGCATCCAGGGCCCTAGCGCGCAGCACATACACCGTATCCTCCTCCAAGCCCGAGAGCCTCACGCGTTGGCCATAGGAGAAGCCGTCGACCATCTCGTGGAACTCGAAGTTTGGAGCCACGCCCCAATCGAGTCCCCCGTGGCAGGGCTCGTCGATGTACCAGCTCAAGCGTAGATCCGAATCCGATAGCACCTCGGGTTCCAGCCGGTAAATGTACGGCGCCGTGCGGTCCACCCGCACAATTTCGTCCTCGGGCACGATGGGGAAGTTCGAATCGAAGAAGGAATCCACGCTGACGCTGACGCCGGTCGCATAACCCTCGCCACCAGACACGTACAGGCCGCCCGTCTGCGCCACCAGCGCGCGCTGAAGCTCCACTCCAGGGTGCCAGGTGAGCCCGTCAAAGGACCAGGTCGCACGCCAGCTCTGAGCTTGATGCTCAACCGCCAAGTGCAGAGGGAATTCCCCCGTCCAGGAGCCGAAGATCACGGGCACTCGTTCGCTCTCCAGCGCCACATCACCCTCTGTCAGCACCCCGGTCAGGTACACATCCCCCATGTAGTACTCGAAGCCGAAGCGCACGTAGTTGTGTTCGTCCGCCTTCCAAACCGTACCGCAGCTCTCACCGGGGCAATCGAGTTCCGCCGTCAGCTCCACCAGATTCACGAAGGGCCCCGGCCCGACCGCCTGCAAGAGACGCAAGGAACGATCCACCCCATCCACGCTGTAGTCGACCAAGGGCGGTGTGGTCAGACGCACTCCAGCGTCACCCGTTCCGGCGCCCTCCATGGCCAAAGTCCCGCGGCCATTCGGATCCACTAGCGACCAGAGTTCGCGATCGAGATTCGGGTAGTTGAAATCGTCGGAGTAGGCGGCCTCTTCGGGAAGCGTCACGAAGGTATGGTCCGGCCCGAATACAGGACCTTCGGGCCCATTGAAGCCGATTCTGTAATGGTAGGTGTGCAGCGGTCTCAACGCCGACATCAGCAACCTGTGATCGATTCCTGTCTCCGGTTCACAGGCATCATCCCCGTAGCTATCCGTTGGCCCCCATTGCACGCAGCCCTGCAGCCCATCCGTCGTGTCCCAGGAAACCCAAGCGAAGTTGGGCGCTATCTCCAAGTTGCCCCCGTCCGTTGTCGGGGGTCCGATCACGCCACTGCCTCCACCATCACGACTACGATGACAAGCTGCGGCGAGGATCAGGATGGGGACTAGGACTAGACGCTGTCGGATCATTCGGAGGACGAGTGGGGCTTCACTGCAGCCTAGGGGAGCTGCGTGATCTGGATGTCACCAACGGCCATGTCGACGTGGTGAGCAAAGAATGCGAAGGAGCCCGTGGCCGGGTCTCCGGGGTTGGTCGTGTGCGTGAAGGTCCAGGGACCAGGCTCGGCGTTGCCGTCCAGCCAGACCTTCATGGCGTAGAAGGTCCCGCCGTTCAGCTGACCCTCGCAGCGGAAGCGATACCAATAGGTCGCGCCCAAGTTGATGTTGTTGGCCTGCTGCGGGATGATCTGCTGGTTCTCGTTGATCCAGAGCTCCCAGCGCTCCTGGTTGGGATACCAGCGATAGACCCAAATACCGCCCAAGGGGTAGATACCGTGCTTAGGCTGTGGAAAGGGACCGTTGGCCGTGTGCCCATCCCAGCGCAAAATCACCCCCATGGCGTGGGAAGCAGTACCCGTAGTGAAGCCCTGCGGGTCGAGCGCGATAGCGGTCATCGGGACGAGCACTTCGTAGTCGTCCCAACCATTCGCGCCCAGCGCCTCGCCCAGAGCCACGATGCGGTCATAGCCCAACTGATTGGTCTGCGTGCGTAGCACCGTGCCGAGGCCCGGCACCGTCTCCACGTTCCAAATCCCATCCACCACCTGCAAGACCTCGGTGATGTCGCCGCCATGGTTCAGGTCCACGTCGCTCCATACCACGTTGGGATCGGACTCCCAAGTCACGCTCGGCGTGTAGTCCACGAAGCAGGCGCGGCTGGTGGCATTGCCGTCATCGTCGGTGGCGACAAGCTCTAGAGTGTTGCGGTAGACGCCATTCACGAGCGGCACGTTGATCAACTCGCCGGGCACGAGTTCGATGTTGAAGTCACCCTCGTTTGCCAAGCGCCAGGGCTCGTAGTCGATTGTTCGATCATCCCCGAGAGCCGCGTTCTCAAAGGGACGACCATTGAGGCTGTACTGCAGAGTGACCGTCAGAGCCACGCGGTCTTCGTCCGAATCCGTGATGTTGCCCATCACGTTGAATTGAGCTTGGGCCTGCCCGAGGAAACCAAAACGCTGGACGTTGGTGCCCGTTACCTGGTCCGCATCGCCGTACCAGAATTCCACGGCCGGCTCGCCGGGAGCGGGAGCTCCGGTGGTGTCGAAGGTCGCGTCGGGGGTGGCGCCCAGATTGCCAGCGCCATCCTGCAGGTCGACCTTGAAGTGGTAGGTGCTGCCGGCGGTCAGGCCCACCAACAGAGCCGTGTGCTCGTAGGCAAGCACCGCCGAAGCCACGCTGCCCTCGGTGTAGGACGTATCGAGGCCATAGGCGACTACGCCCGTGCTGAGCTCATCCGTGCGCCAACGCACCTCGGCGGCATTGGGACCCAGCACGGTCGAGCTGATCGTGTAGGCGTAGGGCGCGAGCGTGTCGGGACCGGGGATCGGATCCTCCGGCACGATGGGCGCGGAACCATCGAAGAACCAGTCCGCTACCACCAGGTGCTGCAGCGGGTTGACCTGGTCGTTGCCGCAGAAGATGCCCGCCCGCTGAACAGCTAGAGGCTGACTGAAGGAGGTACCGGGGGTGAAGTTCATCCCATCGAAGGAATAGTCCGCGGCCCAGAAGTTGCCCGTACGCGTGATGCGCAGGTAGAGCGGCGTAGGTGCCAGCCAGGGGCCGCTCTGCAGTACGGTCGTGCTCAAGTCGCCCGCGACGCCGCCGGTGAAGCTAGCGCTGAAGAGGTTTAGATCGGCGCCGTCGTAGTAAAAGTCGAAGCGCACCCAGTCGTCATCATCGGCTTCCACGAAGACTCCCGTGCTGCCGTTGACCGTCGCGACTTCGGAGTCGAAGCGGACAATGAAGTGCAGGTCGCCATCAGGAACCGGCTGGGAGATGCGCGCACCGCGATTGATGCCGTAGGCGGTGTAGTCAGCGCCCGCGGGCACTTCCAATTCCAGGTGTGCGTCACTGGTGCCGGAGCCCGAAAGGCGCAGGTCTGCCAGACCGCCCGGGTCCGTGAAGGTCCAGAGACCTTGATCTAGATTGGCCTCGTTGAAATCATCCGAGACCAGCACCGGGGGCGGCGGGTCCAGGGTAGTGAAGGTCTGATCCAGTGAGGACGTGCTGTCGGCAGCGCCGTCCACGGAGGTCACTTGATAGTGATAGAGGGTGCTCACGCTAAGCCCCGTGAGCGACACCGAATGGCTCAGCACGAGGGTCAACTCTTCCTCGAAGCTGCCATAGGCCACGCTCGTCCCGAAGTCCACGCGACTCGTGGCCGGCACGTCCGTATCCCAGGTCACCGTGGCCGTATCCAAGCCCGGGCTCACAGCCAGGTTCGAGATCACAGGCCCCGTACTAATCAGGCTGAAGGCAGCGCTAATATCCGTATCGGCGCTGATTACGAAATCCAGCGGATTGTCGTTACCGGAGGCATCGAGACCCCAGCCATCGAACTGCATACCCATGTCGGGCAGGGGCGTGAGCGTGATCACATCGCCGCAGGAATAGGTGGGTTGGTTGGGGTTCACATCCACCGTTCCGCCGCCGGTGGGCACGCTCACATCGAGCGTGTAGCTGGTGGGCGTGATGCCGTCCTCGGGGATGACCGGGTTGGCCACGGCGAAGACGTAATCCACCAGGCAGGTATAGGCCGGCGTAGAGGCGCCGGATCCATTGCCCGCGTAGGGCCCCATGCGCTTCAGATTGAGCACGAAGTTGAAACTCACCAAGTCGCTGAAGAGCGAACCGTCGGTGGAGTAACGCAGGGTCCATTGATCCCCCACACGCACCACCTGCAGCCAGTTGGGATCCGCCAACGCGGGCAGGGGTCCATCCCCCACCTGCATGGTCGTTCCGCCGACCGTGGCGCCCACAAACCAGCGCGTGCTGGAGCCGGTTCCGTAGGTGTCGAAGCGAATCCAGTTGTCGCTGTCCTCCAAGGCCAAGAGGCCCTGGATGGTGAACGCAGCCTGGGGCCGCGTAATGAACTTGGCCTCGAGCTCGAAGTCCTCGTTCTTGACCTTCTGGCTCAGATAGGGAGCGTCGAGCGAGTTGTAGGCCTGGTGCTCCACCCCGGCCGGCAGGTCGATGCGCAGCAAGGCCTCGGCCGTGCCCGCGCCTTCGAGTGCTGCGCTGCAGTCGCCCGTGGGCGCATCCGTGAACTTCCACTGACCGGCGATGTCGGGGCAGCTCTGGAAGTCGTCCGAGCGGAAGCCAGCGGTCCCGGTCAGGGGCGACCAGCCGCCCGTGTTGCCCACTCCGCCAACGGAGGTGCTGGGCGGCGAGATGACCACCTGCAGGCGCCGATTCGGCGCCTTGGACGTGACCCAAGGACCCACCGTGGGCCCCTGCACAGGCCTGGTCACGGGCGTTCGGCGTGCCTTTTGGCCCTGACGCTGCCTGCCGGCACCCGCCTGCCCGGAGGCGAGGGTGCCTAGAAGCAAGGCTGCCACCAGGGTCGTGAGGATTTGGCGCTGGATATTCGTGTGCATGGATGCGGCACCCCCCTGTATCCGTAAGAACACGGAATGTGGGGCTTAACAAGCAAGAGTACCTGATGGCTGTAGGGGAAGCTGGCTCGTATTTTCCCGCTCAAAATCAAAGTTATCGGACGCCTACTGGGTGCCCGATATGAGGCCACCGAATGGCCTCAAAACACTCCTTAGTAGGTGAGGCGCAGGGCCCTCAAGCCCATGGCCCACGGGAACCGATTCATCTTCATGGAAGCAAGGGCTCAATCCCGGCGCCCCCGTGGGTCCAATACGAGACGTTCCCCTCGCACTTAGTTCCCCCCATCGCTCGCAATCCCCGCCATGACCTCCTCGCCCGAGAGCCAAGCGCCTATGACCGCCCCCCAAAGCCTGGTCTTCGAAGCCAGCGGCCTGCCCGCGCATGTGTGCGTGCTCTGGCCGGACGCGGACTCCGCTCGCGGCTGCCCGCGCGGCGATATGCGCCTGGCCTACGACCCCAGCATCGGCCGCATCAGCAACCTAGCCTTCGACGCCCGCTGCGTGGAATACGCCGAGGGCTACGAGAACAGCCTGGGCTTCTCCGAGTTCTTTCAGGGCTACCTGGATGACCTGGCCCAGGACCTGGCCGATCGCCACGACCTCTCCGGCAAGCGCGTGATCGAGATCGGCTCCGGCGACGGCGACTTCATCTCAAGCATCTGCCGCCGCTCCGGCGCACAGGGCATCGGCTACGAGCCCAGCTGGGCCGCCGAGCGCCCCGACACGCTCGAGGACGGCAAGGTCAGCATCGTGCGCGACTTCTTCCCGCCAGAGGGCTCCCCCGCCCCGGCGGCCGAGCTCGTGGTCTGCCGCCAAGTGCTCGAGCACATCGAAGAGCCCGAGCCCTTCCTCGAAGCCGTGCGCGCCGCCTGCGTCCCGGGCGCCACCGTAGTCTTCGAAGTGCCCAACGCCAGCGACACCCTCGGGCGCGTCTCGTGGACCGACCTCATCTACGAGCACGTGCACTACTTCACCGCCGGCAGCCTCGCGCGCCAGCTGGCCAAGGCCGGCTTCGAAGTGACGCACGCACAGGACACCTACAGCGGCCAGTTCGTCCTAGTGGAAGCCACCGTGCCCGCCTCGGGCGCAGGCTCCGTTCCCGACAGCTTCGCAGACCTCGAGCAGCTAGGCGGCGAGGTCCAAGCCTTCGCCGAGGAGTGGTCCAAGCGCTGCAACAGCTGGACCGAGCAGCTCGACGCCTGGGGTGCGGAGGGCAAACGCATTTCCATCTGGGGCACCGGCGCGCGTGGCGTTAGCTTCCTCAACCTGGCCGACAAGCATCGCCGCATCGAAGGCGCCGTCGACCTCAATCCGCGCAAGCACGGACGCTATGTGGCTGGCAGCGCTCAATGCGTCGCCGCTCCTGAGTGGCTACTCGAGTTCAAGCCCGACGTAATCATCATCATGAACCCCAATTACGAATCCGAGATCCGCACCTCGCTAGCGGAACTCGGCCTGTCTCCAGAAATTCGTCTCGCCTGATATGCAGAATCCCCCCCCCTGCCGCTTCTGTGGAACGGCCCTCGAGCAGACCTTCGTCGACCTGGGACAATCGCCCCCGTGCGAGTCCTTCGTCAAGGCCTCCGACCTAAACCGCGGCGAGACCTTCTACCCGCTGGTAGCCATGGTCTGCAGCGAGTGCTTCCTGGTCCAACTACAGGACTTCGTCGCCTCTGAAGACATCTTCGACGACTACGCCTACTTCAGCTCCTTCTCCGACTCCTGGCTGGCCCATGCAAAGCGCTTCTGCGCCCAGGCCACGGACTTGCTCAGCCTCGACGCAAAGAGCTTCGTGGTAGAGATCGCCAGCAACGACGGCTACCTACTGCGCAACTTCGTCGAGTCCGGCGTGCCCTGCCTCGGCGTCGAGCCCTCCGGCAACGTGGCCGCCGCCGGCGAGAAGGTCGGCGTCGCGAGCCTGGTGCGCTTCTTCGGCGAACAGACCGCTAAGGACATCGTCGCCGAGCGCGGCCACGCCGATCTCGTCGCAGGCAACAACGTGCTCGCCCACGTGCCCGACATCAACGACTTCGTGAAGGGCCTCGCCCACCTGGTCGCCCCCGAGGGCGCCATCAGCCTGGAGTTCCCGCATCTCGAGCGCCTGATGGCCGAGGTGCAGTACGACACCATCTACCACGAGCACTTCTCCTACCTGTCCTTCCGCACGGTGCAGCGCATCCTGGAAGCCCACGAACTGGAGTGCTTCGACGTGGAGCAGCTGCCCTCCCACGGCGGTTCCCTACGCGTCTGGGCCCAACGCAAGGGCGCCGCGCGCCCCATCGAGGGCTCCGTGCAAACGCTCTCCGAGCACGAGCTCACCGCCGGCTTCGAGGACCTCGATACCTACGCCGACTTCACGCGCCAGGTGGAACGCTCCAAGCGCGAGACGCTCAAGTTCCTGATCGCCGCCAAGGAACGCGGCGAGACCGTGGTCGCCTATGGCGCCCCGGGCAAGGGCAACACCCTGCTCAACTACTGCGGCATTCGCACGGACCTCGTGCAGTTCGCCGTGGATCGCAACCCCTACAAGCACGGGCGCTTCACCCCGGGCACCCACATTCCTATTCACCCCCCTGAGGCCCTCGACCAGGCCAAGCCGGACTGGATTCTGATCCTGCCCTGGAACCTCGCCAAGGAGATCACCGCCCAACTCGCGCACACCACAGAATGGGGCGCGCGCTTCATCGTGCCCATCCCTGAGATGCGTGTGGTAGAGACCGAAGGAGTCCTCGTCCGATGAAAGTCGTTCTATTCTGCGGTGGACTAGGGATGCGTCTCCGGGACTACTCCGAGAAGGTGCCCAAGCCCATGGTCGAGATCGGCTATCGGCCGATCCTCTGGCACATCATGAAGTACTACGCGGCCCACGGTCACAAGGACTTCATCCTCTGCCTCGGCTACAAGGCGGACTACATCAAGGACTACTTCGTCAACTACGACGAGTACGTGTCCAACGATTTCACCCTGCAGAGCGGCGGCGGCATGACCCTGCTCAACGAGGACATCCACGACTGGAACATCAGCTTCTGCGACACGGGCTACTCCTCGTGCATCGGCGAGCGCCTACGCCGGGTGCGTGAGCACCTCGATGGCGAAGAGATGTTCCTGGCCAACTACTCCGACAACCTGACCGACTTCCACCTGCCCGATCTGGTGGCCGAAGTGCAGAAGACCGGCGCCGTCGCGGGCTTCCTCGCCGTGCGGCCGCCGAACTCCTTTCACGTGGTCGACATCGGCGGCGATGGCATGGTCAACGGCCTGGAAGAAACCCGTCACTCGGAGCTGCGCATCAACGGCGGCTACTTCGTGCTGCGCACGGAGATATTCGACTACATGAACGAAGGCGAAGAGCTCGTGATCGAGCCCTTCCAACGCCTGATCGAGGAGCGCAAGCTGCTGGCCAAGCCCTTTGACGGCTTCTGGCAAAACATGGACACGTTCAAGGACCGTACCCTGCTGCACGAGTTGCACGCCGAAGGCGAAGCACCCTGGCAAATCTGGACCAAATGACCACTCGCACCACCTGTCGGGCCTGCAAGGGCAGCCGCCTCGACACCCTCTTGGACTTTGGCCAGGTACCCCTGGCCGAGGTCCTGCTCGAAGAGCAGGACCTGCCCCAAGAGGACGCCAAGTACCCCCTCGAGCTGGCCCTCTGCCTGGACTGCGGCCTGGTCCAAGTGACCGAGGACATTCCGCTCGAGATCCTCTACAACGACAGCTACTCCTACTACACCTCGGTCAATCCGACCCTGGTGAAGCACTTCCAGGACGGCGCCGCAGCCATCATGGAGCGCAAGCCCCTGGGCAAGGGCTCCCTGGTCATCGAAGCAGCCAGCAACGACGGCGCGCAACTGGCCGCCTTCCAAGAGTGCGGCACGGACGTGCTCGGCATCGACCCCGCCAGCGGCCCGGTAGAAGCCGCCAACAAACTCGGCATCACCAGCCGCTGCTTGTTCTTCGACGCCGCCACCGCCGATAGCCTGAAGGCCGAAGGCCTGCAAGCCGACGTCATCACCGGCAACAACGTGCTGTGTCTGATCCAGGATCCGACCAACTTCGCAGAGGCCGTCGACACCCTGCTGGCCCCCGACGGCATGCTCGTGATCGAGAGCGCTTACCTGGCGGACATGATCTCCATGACCGCCTTCGACATGGTCTTCCACCAGAACGCCACCTACTGGACGGCGACCTCGTTGCAGACGCTCTTTGCCAGCTCCGGCCTGCGCCTGATCGACGTCGAGCACATCCCGATCCTCGGCGGCTCCCTGCGCATGTACCTCTCCCGCGAGGGCTCCCCCAGCCAAGCCGCCAGCGAACTGCTTGCCCAAGAGAAGGCCGACGGCGTAGGCACACCCGCCTACTTCGCACCCTTCATCGAGCGCGTTCACAAGCTGCGCGCCGACCTGCTCACGCGCCTGGCCGACCTGCGCGCCGACGGCAAGCGCATCGTCGCCTACGGCGCCTCCGGCGGCATGGCCACGACCCTGCTGGCTTTCCTCGACCTACCCGCCGACACCCTCGAGTACGCCGTAGATCTCTCGCACCACAAGCACGGCCGTTGGACCGCCGGCTACCGCCTGCTCATCCGCCCGGTCGAAACCCTGGCCGAAGACAAGCCCGACCACGCCCTGCTCCTAGCCTGGAACTTCGAAGCCCCGATCCTCGCCGCCCAAACCGAGTGGCGCCAAGGCGGCGGCAAGTTCCTGATCCCGATCCCCGAACTCCGCGAAGTCTAAGCCGACGAGTTCGTGCGGTTTGTGCCTGACCCCATGCGCACGAACTCGCCTAGGACCAGCGCAGCATGGGCGTCAAGCGGCCCTCGTCGCGGTGGCCGAGGATGGTCTTGATGCGCAGGTACTTGGTGCTGGAGAGCTCGTCCAAGGTCAAGCCGTGCGAACGGTACGCAGCAACCAGCGCATCCGTGCCGCTCTTCACCGTCCACTGGGGCTTGAAGGCGGGCAGCTGGGCCTCGATCTTGTCGAAGCTCACGCGGTAGTTGCGCGTGTCAGCGCTAGCGCCCTTGGCGAACTCGATCGTGCTGCCTTCCACGGCCTCGTGCACGATCTGTGCTACCTGTCGGATCTGGAAGTTCTCGTCGTTGCGGCCCACGTTGAAAGCCTCGTCGTGGATCACGTCGCGGGGCGCTTCGAGCGCCGCAACGAAGGCGCGGCTGATGTCCTCCACATGCACGAGCGGGCGCCAGGCGGTGCCATCGGACTTGAGCAGCACCTGGCCGCTCGTTACGGCGTAGCCGGCCAAGTTGTTGACCACGAGATCGATGCGCAGGCTCGGCGAGAGGCCGTAGGCCGTGGCGTTGCGCATGTAGGTGGGCGAGAAGTTGTCGTCCGCGAGCTTCGTCAGCGCCAGTTCCACATCGATCTTGGCCTTGCCATAGGGCGTGACCGGATTCATGGCGGAGTCTTCGGTCAGCACCGCGTCCGCGCCCGCGCCATAGAGGCTGCAGGAGGACGAGAACACGAAACGCGTGACTCCCGCTTCCTTGGCCATGCGCGCGAAGCGCACGGTGGCGGAGTCATTGATCTCTTCGGTCAGGCCGGCATCCAAATCGCCCAGGGCATCGTTCGAAAGCGCCGCCAGGAATGCCACGGCGTCCACGCCCTCCAAGTCTTCGGGAGTCACGTCGCGAATGTCGCGACGGATGGACTCCACCTCGGGGCAGGGATCAAACTGACAACCCTCGTAGAAGTAGGTGTCGAGTCCGACCACCTCGTGGCCAGCCTGCGTGAGCAGGGGGCAAAGGACCTGACCGATGTAGCCGTTGTGGCCAGTGACGAGTACGCGCATGACTAAAAGAGAGAGCTAGAGAACGAGCTTCGGAGCGTGAAA
>JBLIOL010000042.1:0-24194 GCA_047639615.1 Planctomycetota bacterium
AGGTTCAGGTCGGACGCGCTGGCGGAAACCGCGAGGGCGGAGCCGAGCATTGCCGCGGCGGCGCCGCGGGCGAAATTTTGGATCGCTTGCATGGTATAGAGCTCCTTACTCGCCGGTCCAGGCGCGTTGCATGATGCCGAATTCACGAATGTCAAAGTCACCGTCTTGGTCGATGTCGCAGATCGCTGCCACATCCTCCGGGGTGTAAGCCACGGCGGGAGCCGGGCCATTCAGGAAGGGCTCGATGAAGAACCAATCGAAGACGTCGATGTCGTTGTCGTTCTCGAAGTCAAACTCGCCCTGGCCGAGGGTGGCCAGGAAGCCCAGCATTAGGTCCTTGTCGCCCTGAGAGAGGGCGTTGTAGGCCATGTTGCTGGCAAGGCCTTCGCCCTGGTGCTCACCGATGGCGTTCTCAACGTTGGCCTCGAAGGTGCCGCCGGTTGAGCGCGTGTCGTGCAGCAAGCCGGTGCGGTTGGACAGACCCCAGAGGGTGCGCGTCATCATGATGGTCTCGGTGGCTTGTCCGTCGACGATTCCGTCGCCAAGGGCGCCCATGTCGTGGAGCAGGAAGTCCGAGTAGGGGTGGATCTCCACGCCGGAGAGTGCGGGGCTAGCCACGGTCCCGGTGGTGTAGGTAGCCACGTGGCAGTCGGCGCAGCCAACCTGGTCGAAGATGGGGGCACCAGCGTGACCGTTGGTGGGCATCTGCGGGGGCGGTGCGCTCCACTGTTGGAAGTGGGTGATGCGGTCGGTGAAGGTGAAGCCGAGGGAGTCGGGAGCATCTTCGGGGTCCGCGACGGTGTCCCACTGGGCCAGCAGTGCTTGGTTGCCGTTGGGAGCGTTCTCCGTGGGGGAGAACTGACTCGTGAGGCCCATCTCGTTCTTGGCGGCGTCGATGGAGAACGTATCGACGGTGGAGACGCCACCCTTCCAGCCGAACCTACCCACGCGCATGGGACCCATGGGATCCTCAAGGGGTTGGTTCATGCGCACCTGGCCGTTGATGCCGGGCGGCTGGTTGTTGGCGCGCGCCACGATGACCGAGTCCGGAATGGCCTCGATCAGGCCGATGCCGAAGACTGTCGGGGTGGCGCGGTTGATGATCACGTCGGCGACGCCGGGAATGACCTCCTGGCACTGGACGTCGATGGCCTGGTCTTGGAGCAAGCTGCCGCCAATAGCGCCAAGGTCGTCGAAGGGGTTGCCGCCGTTGGCCGCGAGACCGAAGCGGGTCACGAGGCGTGAGCCGTGGCCGCCGGTAGCCGGCTGGTTGTGGCACGCGCCACAGGATTGTTCGTTGAAGATGGGGCCGAGGCCGCCGCTGATGGTCAGTGGCTCGCCAAAGGCGATTGCACCTGCTTCGAAGAGCACCAATTCTGCAGCGCTTAGCCCGCTGATGGGCTGGCCCTGCAAGGGCTGTAACTGTTGGGCGCTAGCGGTGGATATACCCATCGCAGCACCGAGCGCGAGAAGCGCCGGGATTCTGGATTTCGCCATGAGGAGAGAGTGGCCAAAGGCCTGTTGGGGGCAGCGGACGAGAGCGCCTAAAGGCGCTCGAGCCTTCGCTCGCTACCCATTCAAACTACGACTACCCAGGGGAAGCGGCAAGGCAACCCTAACTATCTCGATCCCCCGGACTGAATCTGTACTGTTCCGATTCAAAATGCGCCCTTGAGGGCCAATCAGGGGTGCTACGCACTTTGGCCAGCCCCCTATTGAGACAGCTCCTGCAGGCGGGCCACCAGGCCAGCCCAATTACCGGAGTCGTCATTGGCGGATCGGGCGGCCTCCTGGAACATCAGTTCAGTGAGCGCACCCAGGCTGCCGGGGGCGGTCCAGGCGGCGGCGGCCCGGCGCAGGAAGCGGTTATCCAATCCCTGGCGCCCGCTTGGGTCATCCAGCCTGGCGGCGTACTCGAGCACGCTCCAGATGTTCCACCACTCGATGCGCTCACTGCGTCCGTCGGCCGGCAGCTGGTGGTCAGGCCAGCTGCTCGCATCGCAATAGGGTGCGGCTGAGGGTGCCTCGGGTGGGGCCACGGCAAAGGAGAAGTGCGGCCCGGCCTGGGCCTCTCTGCCTCCGCCGGGCATCTCGCGCGTCTGCCGGATCCAGACCGGGCCCAGGAATAGGTACTCAGCCAGCTTGAGTTGGTCGAGCTCCAGGCGTGCCTTGCGCGGTTCATCCCTGCCAGCAAAGACCGACTCGTTGAGGCAACGCACAGCATGGGAGAGGAAGCACACTTGGTAGGTCTGGCAGGCGTCGTAGCGTCCGCCGAGGATGCTTGGCAGGTGGCGGCGTTGCACGAGCCCGTTGGGCATGGCGCCCGCTAGGAAGAGGTCTGCTACGCGCTCGTACCAGCTTTGCCGCTCGCGCCGCCAGGGGGCATCGCTGAGCGCGTAGGCCGCGCTGGCCAGGTCGATGCCCCAGGCATGGTTGCGATCCAGGGGCAAGCCATGGTGAGGGTATTGCGCTGCCATGCGCTCAAACACCGCCAGTGTGACGCCCTCCGACCAGCTCTCTACACGGTGTGGGAATCCGTGGAACTCGAGCCGAAAAAGGCTCGCCGCGTGCAGCAGATCGTCCTTGGCCAGAGCATCGTTTCCGAGCCAAACCAAGGCCTCGATGAACTTCGAATAGCGCGCCATGTGCTGCCCGTCGTGGGGCATCCAGTTGAGCAGCTCCGCGTCGGAGGACTCGAGCACGCCACCGGCGCGGTGCGCGCTGCCGCGGTCGTAGTGCGGACGTTGTCCGCGTGCATGAACCGCCGCAACCTGGGCCGAGGAGGGCGGACCACCGAAAGCTGGCAAACGCAGGGAATGGGGCACCATGCGAGCGTTGGTGCGGAAGTCGAAGGGGATCTGGCCCCGGTCATCCAGCCAACCATGAACGCCGAGCGGGTCGCCTCCTTGGTCGTACTGGGTGTCAGCCTGACGCGAGGCATTCATGCGATGCAATAGCTGCAGTTTCTCGTAGCCCGCCAAGGAGGCGGCAGCCGCAACCCGCTGACCTTGGAAGGGCGCGATGCCCACGCCACCCGTTCCGCCCTGCGCGCTTACAAACCATGGATGAGCCCAACCCATGACTTCGGCCACCACCTGATTACCATCGGCCTGACCACTGCGCAGCAAACTTTGCAGGTGCGCACGTTCCGCGGCGAGGCGTGCGCGCAGGGCTGGGGCCCCGCGTAGCTTTTCGAAGCGGTAGGCCTGCCAGGTAGGAATGACGCCCTTCTGCGGTAGGAAGCTCGGTGTGCGCGGCTGCGACCAGGACCACAGCGCGGGACCGGCGAGGGGGAAGGCCAATCCCTCTTGCGCGGGGTGCTCGGGCTGACCGTGGGTGGAGCGATTGGAGACCAAGGTCAGCCGCCGGTGAAACTGAGCCTGAGGGCCCATCATGTGCAGGCGACCCTCGGGCAGGGCCTTCACTATGGGCACGATCACCTGCTCCGGAGAGCGTTGCGTTTCCCCCAGGAAGGGATCCGGAGCCAAGGCCAGCACGTCCCAACCGCTGGGCAGGACGAGTTCCAGGCTCTCCCAATAGACGATGCCCGCGGGCGCTTCGAGGGTGCTCGGAGCGCGCGAGCCGGAGCTGGCGCCGTTGTTGACGCGTAGGTCCAAGCTGAGGCGCTCGTCGCCATCCCACTCGGTCAGGTAGGCGTGGACGCCCATCAGGTGTGGCAGGGGGAGTCCGTTGCCGCTCAACTCTACGGGCACGAGTGTGCTGTAGACGCGCCGTTGTCGCGCGGCGGGCCCGCTGCGAATCCAAGCCGAGGAGCCGTGGCCCGGGTGCTCCTTCGAACCCAGTAAATCAGCCTCGTACACATTGCCGTAGACGTCGCGCGTGCGCAGGCGCAAGCGAGTCCCCTGCCCATTCAGCAAACGCCTCGCAACGGCGGCAACAGCCGGTTTTGAGCGAAGCGGCTCGTCGCCAAGAATTACCTTGTAGGTGATGCGCCGACCTGGATTGTCGCTCGTAGCCAGCCCTACTTTCGCCAGCAGCTCGATCACCTCCGGTCGACCGTCGGCGCTGCGCGTAACGGTTTGGATTTGGGCCGCAATGAGCAGGCCGCTGGCGCGGTCCTCGACCAGCAGGTTGGTGCGGCCAGGTTCCGGCAGTCGGTACTCACGCGGCACGGGCAAGGTTGCGCGCAACACGAAGGTGCGCCGTCTGGGTGCGGCCAGTTCTAGGTTCGCCACGAGCCGACCGGGGTCGAGGGACCAGCGTGCTTGTTCAGCGGGGTCGACTCGTTCGCGGCCCGCACTGGTTCCGATTCCATGATCCACCACGCCACCTTGGGCGTGGAAGGGCAGGCCTTGGCCGGGCAGCGGTGCGGGCACCTCGGTGGATTCCTGCGCGCCGGATAGGGGAGCCTGCTGGGCATCCGGGCTGCTGAGGTCTCTGAAGCGCTCCGGCACGTGCCTGGGCGTGTCCTGAGATTGACGACCACCACAGCCGAAGCTGACGGCTAGCAATGCGAGGGCGATCAGGCGCGGTTGGACGATCATGGAGAGGCTTCCTCGGAGATGTGCCGAGGGAGGTGCGTTCGCGGAAGGCTCACAAGTAGTATGCAGCGGCCCCAGACTCTCTTACTACGCCATATGCCCCTCGATCGATCCCAACGCCTCGCAGGCTTCGTGCAGTCCGATATTCGAGCCATGACCCGCGAGTGCGAGCGCGTGGGTGGCATCAACTTGGGTCAGGGCATCTGTGACCTGCCGACCCCGCCTGCCGTGGCCAAGGCCGCCATCGCCGCCATCGAGGGTGGTCGCTCGATCTACTCCTATCCCGAGGGCATCGTGGAGCTGCGCGAGAAGGTGGCTCTGAAGCTCGCGCGCCAGAATGGCATCGTGGTCGACCCGGCGACCCAGATCTTGATCAGCGCTGGCTCCGCGGGTGCGTTCACGGCCGTGTTGCACGGGCTCTTGGATCCCGGCGATGGGCTGCTGCTGATGGAGCCTTACTACGGCTATCACAAGGGCGCGGCGCGTATCGCGGGCATCGAGCCGCAGACGTTGACCCTCGAGATGCCGGGCTTCCGTCTGACAGAGAGTGCCCTGCGCAGCTCCATCCGAGCGAATACCAAGGCGATCGTGGTTTGCACTCCCGGCAACCCTAGCGGGCGTATGTTCGATCGCGAGGAGCTCCTAATGCTGGCGCGGGTAGCCGAGGAACACGACCTGCTCGTGATCACCGACGAGATCTACGAGGAGATCCGCTACGACGATCGCGTACACCTGTGCCCGGCCAGCCTGCCCGAGTTGGCTGATCGCTGCGTGACGATCATGGGGCTGTCCAAGACCTTCAGCATCACCGGCTGGCGCCTGGGCTACGCTGTGGCCTCGCCCGAACGTCTGCGCTCCATGACGCTGGTGCACGACCTGTTCTACATTTGCGCGCCCACGCCCCTGCAGTACGGGGTCTGCGCTGGATTCGATGAGCCGCCGGCCTTCTTCGAGTCCATGCGGGCCGACTATGCCAAGAAGCGTGAGCTGCTCTGCAGCACCCTCGAGCGCGTGGGCCTTAGCCCCAACTGGCCCGAGGGTGCCTACTACGTGTTGGCCGACTGCCGCAAACTCGGCCAGTCCAGCTCCAAGGAAGCGGCCCTCGAGCTCCTGCGTCGCACGGGCGTGGCGAGCATCCCCGGCAGTGCCTTCTACGAAGGTGATGGCGGCGAACACCTGCTGCGCTTCTGCTTTGCCAAGCAGGACTCGGAGCTAGAAGCGGCCGTAGAGCGGCTCGCGAACCTCTAGGCACGGATACCGCCGCCTTCCTCTGCTAGTATTCTGCCCATGAGTCCCGCCCCCAAGCACAAGCTCCGCGTCCCCCGGCCCCGCAAGGGAGCGGTCCAACTCCTGGTCGGCACGCGCAAGGGCGCCTTCCGCCTGAAGAGCGATCCCGACCGCAAGCAGTGGAGCGTCCACGCTCTGTGGTTCCTGGGGCAGACCGTGCACCACTTGGTTAGCGATCCGCGCGAGCGCTCGGTGCTGCTCTGCGCCGCGCGTTCGGGCCACCTGGGCCCGACCATCTTCCGCTCCGAGGACTCGGGCAAGAACTGGAAGGAAGCCAGCAAGCCGCCGGCCTTCGACGCCCCCAAGCACGGCCAGCTGCTGCGCACGGTCAATCACAGCTTCTGGCTGACGCCCGGGCACGTCTCCGAGCCCGGCACCTGGTACGCAGGCACCTCGCCGCAAGGCCTCTTCCGTTCGCGTGACGCAGGCAAGACCTGGAAGCCGGTCGCGGGCTTGAACAGCAACCCTGACCTGGACCTGTGGTCCGGCGGAGACAAGGACGGCACGCCGGACGGTCCCAAGCTGCACTCGATCCTGGTGGACCCGCGCGACCCCGAGCATCTCTTGATCGGCATGTCTTCAGGCGGTGTCTTCGAGAGCATGAACAGTGGCCGCAGCTGGGAGCCGCTCAACGTCGGCTGTGAGGCGGACTTTCTGCCGGATCCCACTGTAGCCTTCGGTCACGACCCGCACTGTGTAGTGCAATCGCCTACCAATCCCGACCGACTGTGGCAGCAGAACCACTGCGGCATCTACCGCATGGACCGGGACAGCGATGAGCCCAACACATGGCAGCGCGTAGGTCTCAACATGCCCGAGGATGTTGGCGACATCGGCTTCCCGATCCTGGTCAATCCTGCTGATCCTGACATGGCCTGGGTCTTCCCCATGGACGGCACCTCCGTCTGGCCGCGCACCAGCCCCGATGGGGCGCCCGCCGTCTATCGCACCACTGATGGGGGCGATAGCTGGAAGCGACAGGACAAGGGTTTCCCCGCGGAGCACGCCTATTGGACGGTCAAGCGCCAGTGCATGAGCCACGACGCGCACAACCCCCTGGGCATCTACCTGGGCACCAGCAACGGCGAGGTCTGGGGCAGTAACAACGAAGGCAAGAGCTGGCGCAACATCGCACGTCATTTGCCGCACGTGTACAGCGTAGAGACCGTTGGTGTCGCTCCGTGATCGTGCACATCCCATCGCCTTTGCGCTCGTACACCGGAGAGGTGAGCCGCGTGGAGGCGACTGGGGAGACTATTGACGACTTGCTTCTGGACCTCGATAGAAGCTACCCGGGCATTCGCTTCCGGGTGATCGATGAGCACGGTCGACTGCGCGAGCACATCAAGCTCTTCTTGGGCGAGCAACCCATCAGCGACCTGGCCACGCGCGCAGCTGGAGCTTCCGTACTGCATGTGATCGCCGCACTCTCTGGCGGCTAGAACAAACACAGGGGGCGTCCCGCTCGGGACGCCCCCTGTGCCTTAGGTCCTCTCTCGTTGCTCTCTAGTAGCGGCGCGTGATGCCCCGCGACCGGTAGCGTTGGCTGTGTCCGCGACTGTTGCCGTAGGTCTTGTACGAGACCCAGATGCGCCGCACCTGCCACTCGTAGCGTCCCGGGTCCTGCACTTGCTGGTAGTAGCCCTGCTGGACGATGGCCCAGCGCTTGCGGCCGCAGTTGTCGTAGATCCAGCCGTAGCTTTCCGGGACCCAAACCTGCCTGCATTGGCCGGCGACCCAGACGCGCTCGTTGACGTTCTTGTAGTAGCCACTAGGCGCTTGCCAGCGTCCTCGGGTTCCCTTGCTGATCGAGGCGTTGAAGTTGCCCTTGCTGGCCGAGGCGCTGAACCCGTTCTGGCTGATTCCGACCCGGACGCCGCCCTTGCTGGCGGTGATGCGAGGCGCCTGAGCCGCGGCGGCCGTGGCTAGGCTGAGGGAAGCGGCGAGGACGAGAAGGGATCGTTTCCAGTTGAGGTTCATGGCTTGTTCCTTGGGAGGCCGGGGGTGTCCCGGGTTGTGGTGGAGCAAGAGCATGAGCCGTGCCAAGTGCGTCAGCCTGGTTCGGCCGATCACAGGTAATCCTCCATCCTGGGGCCAGGAAGTGGTTTTTGGGCCAAAGAAACAGCCCCCAAGGCCGGACCTGGGTCGGGCGCACTAGGGGCTGCGTATCGGGTGACTGTCCCCCCTGAGCGGGTTCTGTCTTCTCAGGAGGTCAGCACGTACTGGCGCCGTGAAACGATCCAGGATGCCAGCAGTATCCCGGCGAACATGAGTCCGCCCAGCTGCATGGCGGAAGCCATGGGCGTGAGGAATTCAATGCCTTTGATCACGTCCAGCTTCTCGAAGATCTCGCGGTGGTCACCCATCAAGATACCGCGCAGGTAGTACTGCACGGAGAAGGACTGGGCCGAGCCGGGGATATTGGCGAGCACCATCTCCATGGCGAAGGCATAGCCCAGTCCATAGATCATGGGCCGCTTGAGCAGGGTGCCAATGCCAGCTGTCACCAGACCGTAGAACGCGCCCGACAGACAGGCCGAAAAGATCAAGCGCAGCAGGAAGCCTGCGGGCAATTCCCGGTTGATGGGGAGGTAGCCCTTACCTACAACCCGTTGCAGTTTACCGTCTTCGTTCTCGCCCAAGTCGAGCACTTCACCAACGCCCACACCGGAGATGTCCTTGCGCCGCCAGCGCCCGTCCTCGTTGCGCCAGTTCGCGGTCCTCCGACCTTGTAGGTTGCGTTTCTCTTTGTACTTGATCGTGTCGCCAAGGCTCCTTTTCTGAACCTCTAGTACGCGCTCGATGCGTGCGGTTTGATCCCCCTCGCGCGCCGTGGTTGTAGCCAGCACCAAGGCCACGCTGCATGGGATTAGGGTCAGCATGACCAATAGCACCGTGGCTGCGTAGCGGCCCAGGAAGAGCGACGCGCGGGGCACAGGGCGCGTGAATACGAAGCTGATGGTGCGGTCCTCGATCTCCTCGGTGATCACGGCCGAGCCGAGCACCAGGCCGATGATCGGCGCGACCACCTGCAAGATCAGGAAGAAAGAGAGTGCCGTGGCTATGTTTTCCGCATCGTTGCGCGCACCTGCGGCCAGAGCGATCAAGGGCGGCGCCATGGCCACCAGCAAGCAGATCAGAAAGCGCTTGGAACGCAGACTGGCGCGCATATGCGCCAACATCAAAAGCCAAGAGGCTGAGAGGGTCTTCGACATGGGACTTGCTTAACCGACTAGATAGTCGAAGACGGCCTCCAGGTCGTCATCGGAGCTGTCGAGGCCTTGCACGCCGGCGCGCAGCTCTTTGGCCATGGCTGGCAGGCTCGTAAAGAAGGCGTCCACATCGCGCGTCTCGGCGATGAGTTGACCACCCTCATGGGGCAGGGTCACCGAGCGCACGTGTTCCATAGCGACCACGGCCTCGGCCAAGCGGCGCGGGTCGCGAGCGGTGACGCGCACCTTGCGCGGGTGGCGCGCCAGCAGCTTGCGCACCTCGCCCACGGTTCCTTGGGCGAGCAAGCGTCCACGGTGGATCATGACGATGGTCTCGGTCAGGCTCTGCACCTCGTGCAGCACGTGACTGGAGACGATCAGGCTGACGCCATCGCCCACGAACTCACGGAAGAGCTCGAGGGTCTGGTGGCGCGCGATGGGGTCGAGGCCTGTGAGCGGTTCGTCCACCACCAGCAGCTTGGGTTCGTGGGCGATGGCTTGGGCCAAGCGCGTACGCTGACGCATGCCCTTGGAGTAGCCGGCGCAGCGGCGATCCATGGAGTCCTCCAGGTGCACACGTTCCATGGCGCGTATGGCGCGGCTGCGCGCCTCCTTGCGTGGGGTGCCACTGAGACGCAGCAGGTGCTCGACGAAACCGCGACCCGTCATGTGGTCGTAGAGCGCGTCCTGCTGGGGGCAGAATCCGAGATCCTTGAACAGCTCTAGGTTGGCGAAAGGCTGGTGCCCTAGCACGCGAATCGTGCCGCGCGAGGGCTTGAGTTCGCCCACCATGAGTTTCATGAAGGTCGACTTGCCTGCGCCGTTTGGTCCGAGCAAGCCGGTGATGCCCGGCTCAATATCAACAGTTAGATCGCCGAGGCCAATCACCTCGCCGTACCAACGGCCAAGGCCCACGCATTCGATGATGGCACTCATGCCACCACCTCCATGCGCTTGACGCTGCGCGAGAGTAAGAAGAGGCTGCCTAGCGTGATCAGGGTTAGTACCCAGTAGCTGGCCTCGACGTCCCACACGGCGGTGGTGGGTTGGTCGAACCACTGGTCAGCTATGGCGGAGAAGTTGGTGAACAGGCTGGCCAGTCCCCAGACTCCGTTGCCGGTGATCTCGGCTGCCACTTGGCTCATTCCGTGCAGCACGAAGATGACACCGAATACCATGGAGAGTGCCATTGTGCGTCGTTTCACGAGACTCGAGATGCTGAGCACGATGCAGGAGACCACGAAGACCCACAGGATGGAGAAGGCGAAGGCCTTGAGGATCAGGGGCCACTCCTCCTTGAGGAAGCTCCAGTCCGGTGAGGAGAGACTGGCCTGGGCGCAGATCAGCATGACCGGTAGCAGCACTGCACAGCTGCCGAAGACCATGGCCGAGAGTAGTTTTCCGAGCATGTAGCCAGCTCGGGTGAGCGGGCGGGAAAAGTACAAGAGGTTCGCCCCTAGGCGTTTGTCGTCGGCGATCAGGGCTGAGCCATACCAGGTGATGGCGAGCAAAGCGAAGAAGCGCACGACGACCATGAATTCGAAGATGTTGCGGGCCACATTGCCTAGCACGTTGGACAGTTGCGCGGCGGCCATGACGGGCATGCCGTCAGCTTCGCTCGCCTGCTCCTGGAAGGTGAACATCAGGTGCACACGAATCGCGTAGACCAGTGCCACAATGGCTGGCGGCGTAAACAGGAAGAAGGCCGGGAGCTTCTTGCGGAACCCGAGGCGCACACCGCTCCAAGCCAGCACGAGCGGTCGCAGGGGGAAGCGCTTGATCGTGCCCTTAAACGGCCGATAGATCTCAACGTGGGTGGTGGCGCTCATGCGCTTGAGTTGCCTTTGCCAGGTTCGGTCTCGCCGACGGCTGATAGGAAGACGTCCTCGAGGGTGGAGCGAACGGATTCAACGCGGGTTAGCACCGCACCGCAGTCGGCGGCCTGGGCGAAGACGCCATCCGCGTCCTCGGTGCCCTCGGGTAGTGTCAGTAGCAACTCTTCATCTCCCTTGGATTCCGATGCAACGCCAGCGGCTTGCAGGTTCTGGCGAAAGACTGCCTGATCGCCTGTTACCCAAACCCGTAGGCTTAGAGTGTCGGCCCGGGTGAGTTCAGCGACGGCGCCTTGCTTGACTACCGTGCCCTGGTGCAAAACCACCACATGATCGCAGGTGCGTTCCACGTCGCGCAGCAAGTGGCTGCAGAGCAGCACGCTCTTGCCTTGCACGCGTCCCAGATCCTCGATCAGGCTCAGCATGTGACGCCGACCCGCGGGGTCGAGGCCATTGGTCGGTTCGTCGAGCAGCAGGATCGGCGGGTCATGCACCAGAGCCTGGGCCAGCTTCAGCTTCTGCTTCATGCCCGTGGAGTACTGGTCCAGGGGCCGGTAGCGTTGTTCGTCGAGCTCCACATAGTCGAGCGCTTCGTGGGCGCGGGTCATGGCGTCCTGCTTGGACAAGCCGGTCAGGCGCGCCAGGGTGCTGACCAATTCCACGCCGCTCATGCCCGGCAGCAGGCAGTCGCCCTCGGGCATGTAGCCAACGCGCTTGCGCACCTCGAGCCTGTCAGCGCGCTTGCGCGGGGAGCAGCCAGCGATAGTGGCTTCGCCCTTGCTGGGCACCAGTAGCCCCAGCAAGAGCTTGATCAGGGTCGTCTTGCCGGCGCCGTTGGGGCCTAGGAGACCCACGGGTCCGGAGGGCACTTCCATGGTGACGCCGCGCAGGGCGTGCACCTTGCCGTAGCGTTTCTCCAGGCCACGAATGGAGATGGGAGGGGTGTCCATATGGGGGGGGATGGGCTTCAGGTGGCTTCGCGAATGCGGGTTCGGAAGAAGTGACTCAAGCGGTCAGCGAGCAGCACGATGGCTGCGCCGCATCCCACGAAGAAGAGCAACTCGTCGTAGGCGCCGCGCGCCCGGGCTTCCACGATCACGTGGCCCAGGGATGCAACGCCCAATAATCCGAGCACGGTGGCATCCCGTACGCAGGTTTCGAGCCGGTAGAAGAAGTAGGCGAAGAGTCGGGGTAAGGCGAGGGGCAGGCCGGCCGCAAAGACCAGGTGGACGTGTTTGGCCCCGAGCGTCGCTAGGGCTTCCGACGGGGTACGCGCGCTGTTCTCGAATGTTTCGCCAAAGAGGCGGCCAAGTATTCCGCCGTTGTGGATGGCTAGGGCTAGCACCGCGGCCCAGCTGGCGCTGGGCACCAGGGCGATGAGCAAATAGGCGAGCACGAACTCCGGCAGAGCCCGGGCCAGGACGCAGCCCAGGCGGGCCCCGGTGTTCAGGATTCTCCAACGCCAGCCTTGGGGGCCCGGCGCTCCATAGGGGTCAGGGCAAGCCAAGGTGCGTGCTACCAATGGGGCGATCAAGAGGCTCCCCAGGCCGGCCAATACGGCGGAGACCAGGGCCAATTGCAGGGTGGCTCCCGTGGCGGCAGCGGCTTTTCCAACCCACAGATCGCGCATCCAGTCGAAGAGCCCGCTCATGCCTTCGCCGTTGCGCAGGGGAGCCGGCAGGGCTTCCGTACTGAGGAAGCGCATCAGGTTCTCCTGACGCCGGGCGCTAAAAATGTCGCCGGGTGCGAGTACCCCGCTGCCCCAGGCGACGGCTGCACCTAGGCAGAAAATTAGAATCGAGCCGCGTACAAAAGGGCTGCGCGGCCGGGCACGATGCAAGCGCCGCACGTTGGCTTTGGAGTCGCTCATGCGTGGAACCGTTTGCGCATGGCGGCGCTCCAAGCTTCCAGTACCAGCACGATGGCCAGCAGCATGTAGAGGTAGGTCCAGACCTCGCGGTAGTGCAGGTCCTCGAAGGCGAGCTGTAAGTAGAGGCCCACGGTCGAGAAGCCGAAGAAGCCCAAGACTGCGGATCCGCGCACGCTGCACTCGAAGCGATAGAAGGCGTAGGAGAGCATGTCCGGCAGGGCGCGCGGCAGGCGGCCCACCAGGAAGGCGGTGGTCGGGCCGGCACCCAAGGCGAGCAAAGCGCGCGAGGCGTCCTGCTCGGACTCGTCCAGCAGCTCGGACCAGACCTTGGCCAGGGTTCCGCTGTAGGGAATCGTCAAGGCGATGACGCCGGTGAAGGGAGTCAGACCCAGTGCTGCCAGAAACACGACAGCCCAGAGTAGTTCGTGCACCGAGCGCAGCATGGCCAGCCAGGCACGCACTCCGCCTTGTAGCGGTCCGCGCCAGGCACCGCCGCGGGCCTTGTCGGGGCCGCCCTTACCGCCCGGATGCCAGAAGGCGTCGCTGGCGACCCAGCCGAGGGGCAGGCCCAGCAGGATTGCCAAGCTCATGGCCGCTAGGGAGAAGGCCAGGGTGCGCAGGCCTGCGGCCGCCACGGTGTAAAGGAAGGGAGGTGCTCCCGGAGGCACCCAGCCAGCTTCGTAGTCGAGGGCCGGATGTAGGGCGGCGCTGAAGAATTCGCGGGCCACCTGCCAGCCCACATCGCGCGGAATCAGGCCGCTAGGGCCTAGGCCCAGGGCCAGAGCGGCCGCTGCGGTGGCGAGCAGCAGCCCCAGGCTGAGCAGCCCGCGGGGGCCTAGGGGCCCGGGCCGATTCTGCAGCGGGGAGCCGTGGGTCATTAGCCTTGTGCGGGCTTATCCGCGAGGGCGTAGGTGTGCTTGACCAGGTCGTCGGTCAGCTCTGCGGAGGGTCCGTCGTAGAGCACATGTCCATCGCGTAGGGCCACGATGCGCGGGAAGGCCCGGCGCGCCAGGTCCAGGTCGTGCAGGCTGGCGACTAGGGCCAGCTTGCGTTCTTTGGCGAGGCCGGTCAGTAAGTCGATCAGGTCCCGGGCGCGAACCGGGTCGACGGAAGCCACGGGCTCGTCGGCCAGCAGGGCCACGGGGTCTTGGAAGAGGGCGCGTGCGATGGCCACGCGCTGGCGTTCACCACCGGAGAGGGTGTCCGTGCGTTGGAAGAGCTGTTCGCCTACGCCGACCCGTTCGAGCAGGCGATGGGCGCGCTCCAAGTCTCCTTGCTTGGGGAAGATCAAGTCTCGCAGGCCGCCTAGGATGCTGCGCCGTCCGAGGGCGCCGGAGATTACGTTCTGACTGGCGCGCAGGGTTGGCACGAGGGCGTGGTCCTGGTGCACGAATCCGATGCGTGAACGACTGCGGCGCAGCTCCTTGGAATACAGGCCGGCAAGCTCCTCGCCCTGCACGCGCACCTGTCCGGAGCTCAAGGGTTGCAAGCCTGCTAGCACGCGCAACAGCGTGGTCTTTCCGGCTCCGCTGGGACCCACCACGGCCACGGCTTCGCCGGGGTGCACCATCAGATCGAGCGGCCTTAAAACCGTGCGTCCGCCTAGCTCTGTAGAAGCTTGGCGGAGTTCAAAGATGGGGGGCTGCATGGTGGGAGGCGCAAGCATGCGCCGGGCGCAGGGCCCGGCGCAGAGTGGCGTCTTCGGACTACATATCGACCGAGCGCATGGTCTCTGCCAGGGCGGCAAAGTCCGCATTGCTGGCCGAAATGAGGCCTTCTTCACGGTCTAGGGCTTTCAGGACCTGGGGGTCCTTGCAGTCGATGAGCGTCTGCTTCAAGCGTGCGGTGAAACCTTCGCCGAAGCTGGAGTCGAGGTCCGGGCGAACGCTCCAGTTGTAGTCCGCGTAGGTCGGAGTGGTCCAGATCTTGCGGCACTTGGCCGGGTCGATTTTGCCTTCTGCGACCATGCGATCGTAGACCTTGTAGCTGAGGGCGCCCGCGGCAACCACGCCGCTTTCCACTTGCTTGGCGGTCTTGTCGTGGCTGTTCGAGTAGACGTTGGTATCGCCCGCAAAGAACTCGGCCGGCAACTTGCCGGTGGCCTCGCGCACGAAGAATTCGGGCATCACGCGACCGGAGGTGGAGCTAGGTGAACCGAAGGTGAAGCTTAGGCCTTCAAGGCCCACGGGGAAGTCTTCGGAGGGCTCCAGGCCGGTCGCCACGTTGGCGATAAAGTAGCTCACGTAGGTCGGGTCGACCTTGCCCTGTGCGATGGCTTCGGCACCGGGAACGCGACGCCTGGCTTGCACGCCGGTGACTCCGCCGAACCAAGCCAAGTGCAAGTCGCCGCCGACGAAGGCTTCAACGGAAGCTTCGTAGCTGGTGGTTGGCACGTACTCGATCTGCACACCCATGTGCTCGGTCAAGTAGTCAGCCACAAGTGCGTAGCGCGCTTCGAGAGCGGTACGGTTCTGGTCGGGGATGGCTGAGAAATACAGGGTCTGGGACGCCGCTACGCCGGTGGGCTGGCCACAGGCGCTGAGGGTCAAAAGGAGTAGCGCGGCGCCGTTGATTTGGCGTCGACTGAGGGCGGACATGGTGTGCTGGGGTTCGTGGGTTGCGATTTGTGGGAGAGACGTATCTCAAGCGAGCCGCAGAGCCTAGCAGACTGCGGCCGGGCCCTGCATCTCTGGTAGGAGGGCTTACTGAGCTCAGGCGCGGAACTGGACCAAGGAACGGCTAGACTTTTGGAACGCCTTCCCTAGCCCAGTGCTGAGCATGACCCAATCCCAAGATCCTCCCCAGCTTTCGACGTCCGCTCTGTCAAGGCGGGCCTTTCTCAAGGGCGCCGGGGGGGTGGCTGCGGCCGGCGGGGCGCTCAGCCAGGCTGCGGATGCTGAGAGCACCCGCGATCCGCGGGTGCTGGAGGGGGAGCTCAGCATCGAGCTGCGCATAAATGGCAGCCTGCGTAAGGTCCAGGTGGAGCCGCGCACGACCCTGCTCGCGCTTCTCCGCCACGGCCTGGAGCCGGCCCTGACAGGCACCAAGGAGGTCTGCGATCGGGGAAATTGTGGGGCCTGCACGGTGATCGTCGACGGTCGCACACGCTATGCCTGCATGCAGCTGGCTGTGGACCTGGTGGGGACGGAAATCCGCACCATCGAGAGCCTCGGCAGCCCCCAGCAACTCTCGCCCGTTCAGGAGGCATTCTGCAAGCATGACGCCTCCATGTGTGGCTACTGTACCTCCGGTTTCGTGGTCGCGACCACCTCCCTTCTCGAGCGCAATCCGAAGGCGGATCTGGACGAGATCAAGCACGGCCTGTCCGGCAACATCTGCCGCTGCGGCACCTACCCGCACATCTTCAGCGCCGCTCTGGAAGCTGGCGGGCAAATGGGGGGCAAGTAATGCCCGCGCCCAGCAACGCCGGCGCTGCCGCCGCCTGGAAAAACCGTGCGGACATGCAGGTGCTGAACACGGACCTACGCCGGGTCGACGGTCCGATCAAGGTCACCGGTCAGGCCGTCTATCCTAGTGATGTTCGTCTGCCCGATATGGTTTACGCGCGCCTGGTGTTGGCGCCTGTGACGCGCGCCAAGCTGCTCTCGGTGGATCTGAGTGCCGCCCTGGACATGCCCGGTGTCGCCTACGCCGAGTTGATCGACGTCAGCAAGGAGGACATCCGCTACCTCGGTGATGACGCCGCGGTGGCGGTGGTGGCTGCGGACACTCCGGAGCAGGCACGTGATGCGGCGCGCGCCGTGGTGGTGGAGCTAGAAGAACTATTGCCGGCTATGGTCACCCGCGAGCAGGTCAAGGACGCGGACGCGCCCGCGCTCAGTCGCCGCGGCAACGTGGAGGGCGAGCGCTCGCGGGGGGACGAAAAAGCCGCCAATCTCGCTTACGAGGAAGCGCCTTTCCAAGTGGAGGCTGTTTACGAACTACCTACCCAGCACCATGTGTGTCTGGAGACCCATGGGGTGGTGGTCGATCCTGGCGGCGATCGAGCCACGATCTACCCTTCAACCCAGATGGTCTCGAACTCCCAGGCCATCTACGCCGGGCTGCTCAATCGTCCGGCGGACGAGGTGGAAATCCTGTGCGAGGTCATGGGCGGCGGCTTCGGCGCCAAATTTGGCCCGGGCCTGGAGGGCCGCATGGCCTGCGTGGTGGCCTTGGCCCTCGGCCGGCCCGTGCACCTCTTGCTCGACCGACCCCAGGAATTCCTGATGGCCGGGAACCGCTCGGGCACTTTCGCGGAGCTGCGCGCCGGCGCCGACGCCGAGGGCAACCTGGTGGCGCTGATCGGCGATGTGGACCGCTTGGGTGGCATGGGCGGCGGTGCTTTCCCGGGCTTGCCCTATATCTACAAGGCGGGTGAGTCCTTGTTTAGCTCTCGCTCGGTGCACTTTGCCTTGGACGCGAACCGCGCCATGCGTGCGCCGGGTCACCCCCAGGCCTCCTTCTGCATGGAATCCATGGTGGACGAGCTGGCGTACAGAGGCGGCTTCGATCCCTTGGAGTTCCGCATGCGCAACCTCGAGGACCAGGTCTACCACAGGCAGCTCGCTGCCGTGGCCGACGCCATCGGCTGGCACGCACATCCCTCCAAGGGGCAGGTGCGCAAGGCCGATGGTTCGGTTGTCGAAGGCATCGGTTTCGCAGTGGCCCAGTGGGGTGGGGGCGGCCGTCCGGGCGCGGGCGCCGAGGTGCGCATCAGCTCCGATGGTTCCGTAACTTCAAGCTGCGCCGTGCAGGACCTGGGTACGGGGTCGCGCACCTATGTGGCGGCCATCGTCGCCGAGGAATTCGGTCTGGCCTTGGACGATGTTACGGCACGGATCGGCGACAGTGACCTACCGCCCGGTGTCGCTTCCGGCGGTAGCGTGACCACCGGCTCGGTGGCGCCGGCCGTGAAAATGGCGGCGCATAATGCCCGCGAGGCATTCGAGGCCAAGCTGAAGCCTGTGCTCGGCGCGGAGGTCGGTGATTACGTTTGGAAGGGCGGCGAGGTTTGGCCGGCTGAGGATGCTGGCAGTCGAATGACTTGGAAGGCGGCCTGCGCCTTGCTCGGGTCCGATCCGCTAGCGGCGCGCGGTGCTTTTGACGGCTCGCTCATGACCAGCGGCGTGCACGGCGCCCAAGCCGTACGGGTTCGCGTCGATACGCTCACCGGCGAGGTACGCGTGCTCAAGATGGTTCAGATCCAGGACATGGGGATCCCGCTCAACCGCGCTGCGATTCGCAGCCAGATGAACGGCGGCATGATCCAAGCCCTGTCCTACGCCTTGCTCGAGGAGCGCATCATGGACCCGGACCTGGGGCTGATGCTTAGCGCCAATCTGGAGAACTACCGCATCGCGGGCTGTATGGAGATCCCTGAGTTGGTGGCCCTGATCGACGACGAGGACACCCGGCCCGCCACCACCGGCATGGCCGAAGCCTCCTGCATCGCAGGGGCGGGCGCCATCGCCAACGCGGTCTACAACGCCTGCGGAGCGCGCGTGCGCTCCTTGCCCATTACACCCGACAAGGTCCTGAAGGCCTTAGGGAGCTACTAAGCTATGAAGGCCTTTCGCATGACACTCCCGGCTTCCGTCAAGGAGGCCGTGGCGCAATTGCCCGCCGAGTTTTCGCCCACTGGGGCGCAACTCCTGGCTGGCGGCCAGGACCTGTTGACCGAGCTCAAAGAGTACATCCAGGAACCCGACACCCTGGTGAACTTGAAGAGCGCCAAGGACGCTGCTCTGCGCGAATTTGCGTGGCAGTCCGATGGCAGCCTGGTGATTGGCGCCCTGACCACTGTGGCTGAGCTCGAGGAAGATCAGCAGCTCGCGATAAAGCTTACGGTGCTTTCTGAAGCGGCCGCCAGCATCGCCAGCCCGCAGATTCGTAGTACGGCGACCGTGGGCGGCAACCTCAACCAACGCCCGCGCTGTTGGTATTACCGCAATGAGTCGAGCGCATGTCTCAAGCGCGGAGGTGTGGAGTGCTTCTCCTACTACGGCAAGAACCGCTTCAACGCGATCCTTGGCGGGGGACCCTCGTACATCGTGCATCCCTCGGATTTGGCCCCGGCGCTGATCGCCTTGGATGCGGAAATCAGCTTGGTCTCCCCGCGCGGCGAGCGTGTGATGTTGCTCGAGGACTACTACACGCTGCCATCTAGCGGCGACGTGTTGCGCGAGACTGTGGCCACATCGGATGAGGTGCTGACGCAGGTGCGCATCCCCAAGCCGGCCGCTGGCATGCGCAGCACCTATCTCAAGTTTAAGGAGCGGCGGTCCTACGACTGGGCGCTCTCGGCCGTGGCTCTGGTGCTCTATCAGGATGGCTCGAAGATCCGCGATGCGCGGCTTGTGTTGGGCGGCGTGGCGCCGCGGCCCTGGCGCGTGCAGCGCACGGAGAACAAGCTCAAGGGTCGGCAGGTCGGCGAGGAAGCGATGGTACTCGCCCGCGAGTCGGCCTTGGATGGTGCCGAGCCCCTGTCCGAGAACGGTTTCAAGGTGCCCTTGACCAAGGGCCTAATCACCCGTGCTTTCCAAAGGTTGGCCTAATCATGGGTGCTTCAATTCGACCCGCTATCAGTCCCTACTGTCAGGATCTGTGCTCGAAGAAGATCCTTGTCTCCGAGGGGCTACCCTTGGAGGACGGCGATGTGCTCGACCGCTCCCAGCACTGCTGGTGCTCGCGAACCATGACGGTTCTCGGGCCAGATCGCGAGCCGGCCCACCCGCAGGATTGTCTTCAAGAGCGTGACTGCTTTCGCAGTCCATTGAAGTCCTTGCTCTAAGCCGAGGATTCATGAGCACAGGCGAGGTTTTGCTCTAACGGGGGGTGACCCCAATTCGGCATGGTCTAGGGGCTTGCTATGCCCAAAAAGGCCACCAAAACAAAAAAACGTCCCCGCCGCCCGCAGCGCAAGAGGCCTGCTGGTGATGGAACCGTCGAACTCACCCTAGTTCCGGTCCGCAATATGGTCCTCTTTCCGGGGGTTGTGCTGCCGCTGATGATCGGTCGGGAGCCGTCCCTGGCCGCGGTGCAGCACGCTGTGGATAACCAGGAACCTGTCGGGCTTCTGCTGCAGCGCGATGAGTCCATCGAGCGGCCGCGCCCGGAGGACCTGTACGAGGTCGGAACCGTGGTGGAGCTTATGCGCTACTGGAGCTCGCCCGAGGGCAGCCACCACGCCATCTGCCAGGGCCAGGAACGCTTCCAGGTGGTGGAGATGCTGAGCTGGGAGCCCTTCCCCAGGGCACGCGTGAGGATCATTCCGGCGGCCAAGGGTAAGGGCCGCTCGATCGAGGCGCGTTTCCGCGTGCTGCGCCAACGGGCGGGCGAAGTGCTCGCTCTGGCTCCCGGTGCGCCCGAGGAACTGACCCAGGCCGTGCAGGCCATCAACGATCCCTCCGTGCTGGCCGACATGGTCTCGACCTTCATGGACGTGCCCGCAGCGGACAAGCAAGCGCTGCTCGAGGAGTTCGACCTGCGCCGGCGCCTAGATAAATTGAACGAGATCCTGGGCGAACTCTCCCAGGTGATGGAGCTATCGAACAAGATTCGCCACGAGACCCGCGGCAAATTGGACGAGGCTCAGCGCGAGTATTTCCTGCGCGAACAACTGCGCGCGATCCGGCGCGAGCTGGGCGAGGAGGATGGCGACGACGTCAACAGCGAGGTCTCTGAACTGCGCCGACGCATCGGCGAGCTGGAGCTGATTCCTGAGGTGCGCAAGGCGGCTGATCGTGAACTGCGTCGCCTCTCGCGCACACCCGAAGGGTCTGCCGAGCATCCCATGCTGCGCACCTGGCTCGAGACCTTCGTGGATCTGCCCTGGAACAATGAGAGTGAGGATCTGCTCGACCTGAAGCGGGCAGAGCAGGTGCTCGACGAGGATCACTACGGACTCGAACGGGTCAAGCGGCGCGTGCTCGAGTTCCTGGCGGTGCGCAAGCTCAAGGCCGATGGCCAGGGCCCGACCCTGTGCCTGGTTGGGCCTCCCGGGGTTGGCAAGACCTCCCTTGGGGAGAGTCTCGCGCGCGCCATGGGGCGCGAGTTCGTACGCCTGTCCTTGGGCGGTGTGCACGACGAGTCCGAGGTGCGTGGACACCGGCGGACCTACGTGGGCGCCATGCCCGGCGGCATTATCAACGGCATGCGCAAGGCCGGTACGCGCAACCCGGTCTTCCTCTTGGACGAGGTCGACAAGCTCGGCAGCGGCATGCATGGGGACCCCTCGGCGGCCTTGCTCGAAGCGCTAGATCCGGCCCAGAACAAGGGCTTCCGCGACAGCTACCTCGATCTGCCCTTCGACCTATCGCGGGTCATGTTCGTGGCCACGGCCAACATGTTGCACTCCATGCCCGGTCCCTTGCGGGATCGTCTGGAAGTGATTGAGATCCCCGGCTACACCGCCAAGGAGAAGCTTGAAATCGCCAAGCGCTATCTGGTCAAGCGCCAGATCAAGGGCTGTGGCCTCAAGGCTAGCCAGCTGCGCTTGCCCGTGAGCACCCTGCGCGCGCTGATCGAAAGCTATTCGCGCGAGGCTGGCGTGCGTGAATTGGAACGCACCATCGGCGCTCTATGCAGGCATGCAGCGACCCTCTTCGCCAAGCGCCGACGCAAGCTCTTGATCATCGAGCCCAAGGACCTGGAACGCATCCTCGGCCCGGCTCGCTACGAACACGAAGAGCGCATGAAGAATCCCGCAGCGGGTCTGATTACCGGTCTGGCTTGGACTCCGGTCGGCGGAGAGATTCTCTTCATCGAAGGGGCGCGTATGCCTGGTAAGGGCAAGCTCACGCTGACCGGTCAACTGGGCGATGTGATGCGCGAGAGTGCTCAAGCTGCCCTGACCTGGGTGCGCTCGAATGATGAGGCGTTAGGCCTCGATCAGGAGCCCTTCGACAAGCAAGACTTGCATCTGCACATCCCCGCTGGGGCGGTGCCGAAGGATGGCCCTAGTGCCGGGGTGGCCATGGCTTGCTGTTTGGTTTCCCTGCTCACCGGGCGCAAGCCGCGCGGCCGTTTGGCCATGACCGGCGAGATCAGCCTGCGCGGGGAAGTGCTTCCCGTGGGAGGCATCAAGGAGAAGGTACTGGCTGCTCAGGCGGCTGGCGTGCGCACGGTTCTCTTGCCGGCACGCAACCGCCGCGATCTCTTGGAGATACCCAAGGGGACCCGCGAGAAATTGACCTTCATCTGGATCGAGCGCGTCGAGGACGCGCTCGAGGCAGGGCTTCTCTAGGGCTTCTCTAGGGCTTCTCTAGGCCGCTTCGGCCTCGGGGTCGGTGGTATCTAGGCTGTTGTCACCCCAGAGGATGGCCTCTAGGTAGATGTCGTGAGCCATCTGGCTTTGTATGCCAAGTTCCTTCGAGAACATCGCTGACATTGCCCAGTCGCCTATCTCGATGGCGCGCGCGAGTTGGGTGGAGAGCCCGCCTATTGAGTTGTCTCCCAGAATCGCATTGGTCATGCTCTCTGTGAGGCTCAGCTCGTCCACGGCCTCTTTTAGGGTCATGTCCAGCAGGGCATCCAAAGTGGAGAATAAGCCAGCCAGGAAGGCCTCGAGGGTGCGCTCCTCGCGCCCTAGGTGCTCGGCGATGAGCTCCCCAAAGCGCCCGCGGATCAGACTCGTGCGTACCAACTCGTCAGGCTTGTCGGTGCCGAGTCCAGTCAAGGCCAATAGGGTGCCCCAGCGCTTCAGTTGCCGTTGGCCGAGGTGCACGAGGGCTTGGCGAATGGAGGCGATTTCTTCGCTCGTGCCATACGCGGTCGAGTTCATGTAGCGCAGCAGTCCCGCCGTCAGGGACATGTCGCGGGTGATAATCGACCCAACCTCTTCCAGATTCGGCTCCTCTTCGAAGAGCGCGTGCATGAGCTGCACGTAGCTGGCGCGGTTGCGCGGAATCTCTTTGTACTGAGTGAGCTCCGGCTTGAAGTAGTAGTAGCCCTGGAACAGTTCGTAGCCCGCCTCAAGGGCTTCTTCCTGGTCCAAGGTGCTCTCGACCTTCTGCGCGATGAAGGTCAGGCCCTGCCGGCCCCAGCGCTTGACGACCTCGGCGCGTTGGCCAGGGCGCACCTGCTGAAAGTCGACCTTGATGTAGTCCGCCAGGGCTACCAAGGGCTCGAAGGTGTCCTTGCCCTCGAAGTCGTTGATGGCGATCTTGTGACCGTTGGCCTTGAGTGCGCGCAGGGCGGCGACCACCCGCGGGGTGGGTTTCACGGTCTCCAAGACTTCGATGACCGTGGTCTCGGTAGGCATGATCGAGAGGAAGTCCCGCACCAAGAGTTCCTCGGGCACGTTGATGAAGGCCAACTGGCCGCCAGTCAAGCGCTTGAGAGGTCCGCTCAGAAGGGCTGTACGCAGCACTTCGATAGTGGCTTGGTTGGACTCCGTACCCGTAAACTCCCCGTCCGGTCCAGACCGGTGGAGAAGTTCGTAGGCGTAGACGTCACCCTTAGCGTTCAGGATCGGCTGGCGGGCCACGAATGTGAGCTTGGCTTGAGGCATGCCTCGTTTCTATCGGTCCCGGCCTGCGGGGGCTTCACGATCAATTAGCCGATGGCCGAACTTAGGACTAGACTGCCCGGGTGACCCCCTTCCTACTCGCTCTGAGCCTACTTGCGGGCCTTCCCCATGCTGGCTCGGTGAGCCGGACCTGGATTGAGCTGCAGCCTGAGAGCCTGCAGGTTCGTTCGGAACTGCAAATCCTGTCCCTGCTGGAGATCCTGCCGGACCTCGATGCGAATGCGAACGGGTTCGTAGAACCGGAGGAGGTTACTGCGCACAAAGCGACCGTGGAGCGCTACCTCGCGGCCCACTATCGGCTCAGGCTGGATGGGGAGGCTCTGGCGATGGGTTCGATTGGAGTGCGCGTCTTGCCGCCCACCCCGGGCTCCTTCCTGCCCATTCCAGAGTGGGTGGAGGTGCGTTGGCAGGCGCCAATTCAGGCCATGCCCGCCCGAATCGAAGTGCACTCAACCCTCTTCGCGAGCACCAGTCCGGATCACAGGGATCTGCTCTCCGTGCGCTGGACGGGACACCTGAGTGTGAGCAGTGTCCTTGACGGTATGCATCCAATGGCAGACCTGGAGCCGGGGCGGAGGCGATTGCCATTGGCCTTGCGCGCGGCCTTGCTGGCCGCCTATGCGGATGGCGCAGGATTGTTCATGGCCCTGGTGGTGCTCTTGGGTTGGGCCGGTGCAGGGAAGCGTTCACGCCATGGCTGGTGGCTGGTGGCGGGTGTATGCATGTCTACGCTCGTGCATGGACTGCTCGGCAGAGAAGCTGCGCAGGCTTTGTATGGTGCGCATCTCTGGCCCTTGGCCATGCCGCTATTAGCCGCCTACTGCGCCGCGGATCGCGTGGCCTTTGGTGTGCAAGCTGGGCACAGCTTGGAAGCCTTCGCAGGCGGTCATCTGTGGGGCATGAGCTGCAGCTTGGCTTGGCTGCGGACGAGCACTGGGTGGGAGCTCAGGGACTGGCCCT
>JBLIOL010000043.1:0-23724 GCA_047639615.1 Planctomycetota bacterium
TTCAGGATCATCTCGATGCCCATCAGGACATACAGGATGTTCCGGCGGCTGATGATGCAGATGACGCCGAGTGAGAACAGCGCCACGGCGACCGCGACATAGGCTTCGACACCCATCAGACTTGATCCTCGGGCATGATGAAGTCCTCCCGGCGGCGCCGGGCGATGTAGACCGCGGCCACCAGGGCAACGGTGAGCAGGAACGCGGCCAGTTCGAAGGCCACCACGTATTGTTCGGGGTGCAAGAAGGCCAGGCCGATCTCGCGTGCGACGGTCACGGGCTCTTCGAGCTCGCCCTCGGGTACGGTGGCCCAGGCGCCCAGGGTGCCTGCCACGCGCATGGCGACGAAGGTCGTACCGGCGCCGACCAAGAGGGTCGCGATACCGATACGTCCCAGATGACGCTCCTTGAGGTCCGGCGGACTGAGCATCACACCGAAGAGGATCAGCGCCAGGATGCCGCCCACGTAGATCAGGATCTGCGCCATGGCGAGGAAGTCCGCGCCCAGCAGCAGGAAGAAGCCAGCAACAC
Organism: Planctomycetota bacterium; assembly: GCA_047639615.1. GTDB lineage: Bacteria > Planctomycetota > UBA1135 > UBA1135 > CAYWNK01. The sequence continues at coordinate 532 of JBLIOL010000043.1, forward strand.
CTGTGAAGGTCGCCATCAGAGCGAAGGCGCTACGCACGATGTAGCGCTCCCAGATGCAGACCGCTGCCCCACCCAAGGTGAGCGAGGCGAACAGCCCGAAGGCCAAGCCCTCGGCCCCGGCGTTGATGAGACCAGCTCCCAGGGCGATCGCGGTGATGAAGAAAAGCAGGCCGTAGAAGGCCAGCTGTTGAAGCTTGTAGCTCATGGAGCGTCTAGGCCTTCTTGTCCCCGTCACTGTCCTTCGCGGCTTCGGCGGCCTCGGCGGCTTCAGCAATCTTCTGGGCCTTGGCAGCATCCTTCTCGGCCTTCTTCACCTCGGCCTCCTTCATGCGCACCTTGGCCGCGCGATCCATGCCCTTGAAGGACAAGAGATCGTGCTTCAGCTCACTGCGGTCGTAGGTGACCAGCGCGAACTCCGTACCCATGTGGATGCAATCCTTGGGGCAGGGGTAGACGCACAGCTCGCAGAACATGCACTTCTGGTAATCCAGGGTGAAGAGCACCCACTCCAGCTCCTTGCCGTGACGGATCGCATCCATCTCGATGCAATCGATCGGGCAGGCGCGCGCGCAGGCGAGGCAGTTGATGCACTTCTCCTGCTCGAGGTAGTGGATACCTCGGTAGCGATCCGGGATAGGCAGGCGCTCATCCGGGTATTGCACCGTGATGGGCTTCTGCAGGAGGTACTTGCCGGTGATCTTCATCCCCACAGCGGTGGTCCGCAGGGTGTCCCAGACGTTCTTTACGTACTCGTTAACGCTAACCATGAGATTCTCAGCCGAAGATGACGTGACGGCCGGCAGTCCAGAGGGCTTGGCCCAAGACGCAAAGCAAAGCGAGGGGAGTCAGATACTTGTATCCCATGGTCATGACCTGATCGATGCGCACCCGGGGGAGGGTCCAGCGCAGCCAGATCATGAGGAAGACACCGACCATGGCTTTCAGCACCAGGGTCGTGAAGCAGACGACGTTAAAGAGGATCGTGTCTTGCGCGCCCATGCCGCGCAGCATGGCCGTCGCGGGGCTTTCGAAGCCACCGAACCAGAAGAAGGAGCCGAGCACGCACATCAGGAACATGGCCGCGTACTCCTCCATGAAGAAGAAGGACCAGCGGATGCCGGAGTACTCCGTCAGGAAGCCGGCGACCAGTTCGGACTCTGCCTCGGGCAGGTCGAAGGGCGCGCGCTTGGTCTCGGCTAGTGCCGCGATCGCAAAGATCAGGAAGGCCGGGACCATGAAAGGGTTCGTGAAGATGGCCCAATTCATGCCGAAGAAGCCCGCCTGCGCCTGGCTCGCGTCCAGCAAGCTGAAGCTACCTAGCGCAAACAACGGAACCAGCAGCGCAAGACCCAGCGGGATCTCGTAAGCAACCACCTGGGCCGCCTCGCGCATGGCGCCGTAGAGCGACCACTTACTGTTGGAAGCCCAACCGGACATGATCACACCAATTGTGGTGGTCGAGCCCAAGGCCAGGATCATGAACACGCCCAGGTCCATGCGCGCGAAGTACCAGTCGTACGAAAGCGGCAGGCCTGCCATCGAACCGAAGATCGATCCAAGCACCAGCGCCGGCGCCAGCAGGAAGAGCACCCTGTCGGCGCCCGTGGGGATCATGTCCTCTTTCTGGAAGAGCTTGATGCCATCCGCGATGGTCTGCGCCCAGCCGTGCCAGCCGCCGGCGTACATCGGGCCGAAGCGGCACTGGATGTGACCGGAGACCTTGCGCTCGAGCCACACCGACCACAGGGGCAGAAGGGCCATGATGCCGATCATCACGCCCAGGCCGATGCCGATGCCGCCAAGCACCAGGATCCAATCGGGTAGCAAGTCGGCAGGTGCCAGCCATTCATGCAAGCGCACGAAGACATTGGTGTTCGGGTGCGGCTGCGCGGAGATGCGGCCAGCGTCCTGAACCAGGAGTGCGAGGCTCATCGGTCCGTCTCCCCGATAACGATGTCGGTGGAGCCGATGATCGCCACGGCGTCAGCCAGCAAGGTTCCAGGCATGAGCTCTTCGATCACAGCCAAGTTGGTGAAGGAGGGACCGCGCACGCGGCAGCGCTGGGCGATCTTGCCGCCGTCGGAAACCACGTAGTGTCCAAGCTCGCCGCGCGGGTTTTCGATCCCCACGTAGGCCTCGCCGGGCGGGACCTTGATGACCTTCGGGACGTCGCCGATCACCGGCCCGTCCTGAATCTCGCCCAAGCAGTAGCGGATGATCTTGATCGACTCGAGCATCTCCTGCACGCGCACGTAGAAGCGGTCCCAGCAGTCGCCGAGTTGACCCTTCTCACCGGTGCCCAGCGGGATCTCGTAGACGCCCGCCTTCCAGATCTCGTCGTAGTCCATGTACGGCAGATCGCGGCGCAGGTCGAAGTCGATACCACTGCCGCGCAGCATGGGGCCGGTCAGACCGTAGTCCATGGCCATCTTCTTGGAGATCACGCCGACGTCAGCCGTACGCTTGACGAAGATGTGGTTCTCAGCCAAGAGGTCGTAGTACTCGCGCCACTTCTCTTCGAAGACGTCGCAGAAGGACTCGAGTTCCTGCAGCCAGCCAGGAGGCGTATCGTTGAACACGCCGCCGATGCGGATGAAGGAGTAGGTCAGGCGCGCCCCGCAGATCTTCTCGAACAGGGCTTGGATCCACTCGCGCTCACGGAAGGCATAGAAGAACGGGGTGAAGGCCCCGATGTCGATGCCGTAGGTGCCGTACGCGATCAGGTGCGAGGCGATCCGATTGAGCTCCGCACAGATCGTGCGAATCATCGTGCCGCGGCGCGGGATCTCCAACTCGGGCATCAGCTTCTCGACGGCGAGGCTGTACCCAAGGTTGTTGTTCATGGCCGACAGGTAGTCGTACCGGTCGGTGTAGGGCAGGTACTGCAGCCACTCCACGTTCTCGCCGATCTTCTCGGCGCAGCGGTGCAGGTAGCCCAGGTGCGCCTGCGCACCGGTGATCAGCTCGCCATCGGTACGCAGCAGCACGCGCATCACCCCGTGGGTGGCGGGGTGCTGCGGACCCATGTTCACTTCGAGATCCGAAGTGCTGACGTCGAAGAAGAATTCCTTCTCGCCCGAGGGCAGGGTGCGCGACTCGTCGGACTTGACGATCGAGGGGCGCGGCTCGGCGGGTTTAGTATCGCTCATGGACCTAGTCGGCTACTCGCAGGAGATGCCGTGGTACTCCGTGGGGAACTCGTAGTCCTTGCGCATCGGGAAGCCCTTCCAATCGTCGGGCAGCAGGATGTGGCGCGGATCGGGGTGACCGACAAAGGTGATGCCGTACATCTCAGCGCACTCGCGCTCGTGCCAGTTGGCAGCACGATGCACCTTGGAGGTGGTCGGCATGCTGAGTCCTGACTTGGGCAGCGTGCCCTTGATGGAGACGCGGTGCTTGTTCTCGATGGAGAGCAGCTCGCAAAGGATCCAAAGCTCCTCATCGTCGGCTGCCGGATCGGAAGCGGTGATGTCGATCAACACCTTGAAGCCAAGCTGCTCATCGTCGCGCGCAACCACGAGGAACTCGGCCAGACGCTGGGCGTCGACCTTCAGGTAAGGGTTGCCGGAGCGCCCCTTATCCTTGGCCTTCTTATCCGCCGGACGCGGTTCGTCGAAGCCCTCGAGGCCCGGCGCGTCGAGGCTCTTCAGCCGCTGGTAGATGCCCTGGAAATCCATAGGTGTGGAGCCGAGGCTCAGACGGTTTGCGCCGGGCGCGTGATTACGTGCGAGCGGCGGATCTTGTCCTGGAGCGCCATCAGACCCTCGAGCAGGGCCTCCGGGCGCGGCGGACAACCGGCGATGTAGACGTCCACCGGAATGATCCGGTCGACACCCTTCATGACGGTGTAGCCAAACTTGTGGTAGGGGCCGCCGCCCGTAGCGCAAGCGCCCATGGCGATCACGTACTTGGGCGAGGACATCTGGTCGTAGAGGCGCTTGACGCGCTCACCCATCTTGAAGTTGACGGTGCCCGCCACGATCATCAGGTCGGCCTGGCGCGGGGAGGCGCGGAAAGCGCCAGCGCCGAAGCGGTCGATGTCGTGGTGCGCGGCGCCAACCGCCATCATTTCGATGGCGCAGCAAGCCAACCCAAAGGTCATCGGCCAGATGCTGTTGAGCTTGGCCCAATTCAGCAGCCAATCGACCTTGGTGGTCAGAACGTTCTCTTCGAATGCTTCTTCTAGCAGGCCCATGGAATCAGGTTGGGATCTCTAGTGTGAGAGGGGTGGTGGTGGCAATGAGATGAGTAAGAGCGGTGCGCTAGGCGGCTTCGTCGCCCTCGTCATCACTGGCGTCCGGAGCGTCTTCCGGATCGAGCTCGCCCATGGTCGGCGGCGTGTGCGTACCGGGTGCGGCTTCAGGGTCGAAAGGCTTGTCCTCGAAGCTCATGACCCAATCCAAATCGCCCTTGGCCCACACAGCAACCAGCCCGAAGAACAGGATGGCTACGAACATGAAGCCCTTCGCCACCGCCCAAAGGCCGATGGCCTCCGTGGCCAGCGCGTCTTGAAAGACCATGGCCCAGGGGAAGAGGAAGGTGATCTCGACCGCGAAGATCACGTAGATCAGCGCGACGGTGTAGTAGCGGATGTCGAACTGAATCCAGGCCGCACCGATGGTCTCCTCACCACACTCGTACACCTCAAGACCCTGGGTCGTCTTGCGCTTGGGGCGCAGGATCGAACCGATCATGGTGTTGGCGAAAACGAACGCCAGACCCACCAAGGTGAAGATCAGAACGTTCAGGTAGTCGAACTTCATGCGGGGGGAGGGGGTGGTGGGCCGCTCTCAAAGTGAGGCGGAGGGAGTCAGCGGAGCAGGGTTGGTCCGGTCGCCAGGAGGTGCATTCACCCAAGGCTGACCGTTCCCTCGAAGGGCCTTGTGAAGGCGCCCCGAGACCCCCGAAGCACCTTTCGGGTAGCCGAACGGAGACAGGATCGGCGGGGAGTGTAGAGGTGCCTCGGAGAGGGTGTCAAGGCGACCTAAGGCCCCAGAAACCAGCATCCTGGGGCGCCTGTGGCAGGTTGCCGCAGTTAGAACCTCGGGCCCGGCCCCCTGCGCCCCTTTCCGTAGCCTGCAGCCCGCAGGGCTAGGGTGCATTTCGATACGTCCCGCCGCGCCTGAACCGTCCCACCGGAAGGAATGCCCTACTCATACCGCACCTTCAGAAATGCCCCAGAACCAGGCTCTACCCCCTTCCAATGCGTCTTCTTATCCCCAAAGATAAGGGATTACCCCCGCGCCAGGCCTGCACCGTCCGTACTAGACTCCTGCGCCTGTCTGACCGGCGACGATCCGGTCAAGCGCCCCGGGCCTCATTCGGCCCGCCGTGATTCGAGATAGAGCCCGTTCATGTCGCAAACTGCAACCTTCCCCAGCACCTCCCAGCCCACTTTCTATGGCCCGTTCACAACGAGCCGCTTTGGAAAGGTCCTGACCATCGACATGACGGCCCCCCAGGCCAGCATGTCCCTCGCGCGCGACTGCAACCTGCCCCGTGCATCGGTTGTCGTCACCACCGCCGCGCGCCACATGATGGAGCTGTCGAAGGCCGGCGATAAAGCCGACCACGTGATCGTCTTCGGCTCCTCGGCGGACCCCACGGAGCACCCCGAGCTGCGCGCGATCACCGACAACATCCGCGCCCTGCGCGATAAGTGGTTCCAGCGCGCCAAGCTCGTCATGGTCTCACGCTTCACGGACCTGCCCAGCTACGACATCCGCGTAGCCCTCGGCACCTACAACAAGGTCATCACGCGCTTCGAATGGGGCACGTCCAAGACCTTCGCCAGCATGTCAGGCGCCAAGAGCACCCAGATGGCGACCCTGATCAAGCACCTGCACAGCTTCGAGAACCTGATTGTCGAGGCCAACTTCAACACCGGCGCCGGCAGCAACAGCGAAGACGCCGAGGTCAAAGGCTGGATCAAGAAGCTAGCCGAGTTCCAGCCCATGGAAGTGCACCTGGTGGCCGGCATCGACAAGCTCAACAAGCGCCTCAAGGCGCCCACGGCCGCCAACAAGCCCAAGCGCCAGAAGATCGCCGACCAGGCCGCTGAAGCCACGGGCCTGACCTTCCTGCTCCACGAGCAGGACTCCTGGACCAACACCAAGAGCTAGCCTGGGTTCTTCATGAACACGCACACCAGAAATCGCAAGCGGACCCCTCTGGGGTCCTCTCGTCCCCTCGCGGCACTTTTGAAAGTTTGGCGTCCTCGGAGGCCCTACTGGGCCGCCTGCGAGGCCAAACTTCCCAAAGCACCGCCAGGAAACGAGCTGCGAAGTCTGGAGCACGTCTTCCTGAACAACCCAGGCTAAGACTACGGCGGTGACAGACCTCCTGCGCATCGAGTCCGTCACCCGCCGCTTCGACCAGGTGGTCGCCGTAGACGCCCTGAGCATCACGGTGCGCGCCGGCGAGGTCTACGGCTTGCTCGGCCCCAACGGGGCCGGCAAGACCACCACCGTGCGCATGCTGTGCGGCCTACTCCCCCCCACGGAGGGCCGCATCCTGATCGACGGCCACGACGTAGCCACCGATCCGCTCTCCGCACGCGGCTCCCTGGGCTACGTGCCGGATGGCGCGCCGCTCTACCCGGCCCTGAGCCCTATGCAGCACCTGCTGCTGGTGGGGCGCCTGCACGCTCTCGAATCAGGACACCTAGTTCGGGAGTCCGAGCGCCTGCTCGACGTGCTCGGCTTGGCCTCACGCGGCCAAGATCCCGTCGGCACCTTCTCCCGCGGCATGCGTCAGAAAACCGCCCTAGCTTGTGCGATCCTTCATCGCCCAAAATTGCTGGTTCTCGACGAACCCCTCTCCGGACTCGACGCCCCCACCGCCGCCATGTTCAAGGAAGTCCTGCGCGGCTGGGCCGATCGCGGCGGCTGCGTGGTCTACACCTCGCACCTTTTGGACGTGGTCGAGCGTGTCTGCGACCGCATGGCGATCCTGACCGAGGGCCGCCTGGTGGCCGAGGGCGACCTGGATGAGCTGCGCGCCCGCGCCGGCTCCGACGGCACCCTCGAGCAGGTCTTTGGGGCTCTGGCCAACACGGCCGACCCGGTGGAGCAAGCCGCCGAGCTGCTCGGGCCGTGAGCATCGCGGTCATCGTGCCCGTCCTCGACGACGCCGAACCCCTAGAGAGCTGCCTCACGGACCTAGCCCAGGCAACGAAGCCCTTAGAAGTGCACGTGGTCGATGGCGGCCAGTGCCAACGCAGCCAGGAGCTAGCCGCAGCCCACGGCGTGAATTACCACCGGAGCGCGCCCGGCCGCGGCCCCCAGCAGAACCTCGCCGCCGCCGCCGCCGTCAGCCCCTGGCTTTGGTTCCTGCACGCGGACACGCGCCTGCCCCGCGAGGCCATCGACGCCCTGCAAGCCCACTGCGCCACGGCCGCCCCCGGGTGGGGTTGCTTCCGCCAGCACATCGCGCACCCGCACTGGAGCATGCGCATCATCGAAGCCGGCGCCAACCTGCGCGCACGCCTGGGCTTGCCCTACGGCGACCAAGGCATCTTCGCGCACCGCGATTGCTTCCGTACCGCAGGCGGCTTTCCAAACGAGCCCTTCCTAGAAGACCTCGCACTAGCCAAGTCCCTGCGCAAGCAAGGCCGCCCCAGCATCCTCTCACCCACCATCACCAGCGACGGCCGCCGCTGGCAGCAGCTAGGCATCGCGCGCACCACCTGGCGCAACTGGCGCATCCTCGCCATGCACCTCAGCGGTAGCCGCAACACCGCGCGCATGTCCACCATCTACACGGGCCCCAAAAAGTAAGCGGCCGCCACCCCCGGTCAGGAGCAGCAGCCGCCGCGTTCACTCGCAAGGCATCACTCGCAGAAGGTGATGCTCAAGGCGTCCGAGAAGTTGAAGTTCGCGCCGCCCGCAGCCGGGTCGCGATACCAGAACTGGAAGTACCAAGTGTCCCCAGGAAGCACCTGCGCCGCGGGCTCCGGGGGTGACGACAGGTCCAGTGCATAGTTCAGCGTTCCGAGGAAGTCCGACTGCACGGGCGCAAGGCGGTAAGCGCTACCTCCCACGCAAATAGTGCCATTGCCCACGGGAGCGTTGTTCGGAGCCGTTCCGTAGAACCACAGGCCGAACTCATTGGCGGGCAGTCCGCCCATGACGAACACCAGGTCATTGCTCGCCACCGAGACCGACCCCTGCGTGAAGACTACGGTCCCCGTAACGCTAAAGCTGTTAGGTGCACCCTCGCAGATGACGACAGGCTCCAAGCAAGGCGTACCGCCCAGCCCCGAAGTGCCGCGCACCACCAGCGAAAAGTCCACGTCCATCGCTGCAGTCTCCACGTGTCCGTCCTGGTTGACCTCGTCGGCGAAGACTTGGATGGTCCAAGTACCCGCTTCCGGGTTATCGATGAACACGTTCTCGATCGGGTCTTTCGTGTTGGAGGACCCGCCCGAGCTTGAAGTGTTGTCCTGGCGCAAGCCGTTGTTGCCCCAGTAGACCGAGACGCCGCCGGGCGAGGTCACGCGCAGGGAGAGATCGTTGATGCGGTGGATCGAAGACGATGTCGTTCCAGGTAGATCGAGATAGACCAACGTAACGGCGAGCTCCGGCGTGTTCGCGTCCACGGCGATGGGATACACGGCACTGCTGAACTCGGTCAGCACGTCCTCCTCGTTCACAATGAACATGTCATCGCGCGCGCTGTAGAGATTTTCGACGTTGGCGCGTCCCCAACCCTGGTGCGTGCGCGTCAGATCCGAGTTCTGCCCGTTGAAGTCATAACGCGCAGCCGAGTTGATCATCAACGCGCGCGCCGTCGTCGCCTTCGGGCGACTATCGAAAACCGTCGCCGCCGGCGTGTTGCCGAAGATGCCCGCGTGCCACATCTCGTACATCAAACCGAAGTAGCCAGCCGTCATGGGCGTGGCCGCGCTCGTACCACCGAACTGGGTTGAGCCACCGCCAGCTTGGGGCGCGAGGATACTGTCGTACCAGTAGGACAGATCGGGCTTGATGCGCCCATCGGAAGCCGGACCGATGCTGCCAGCGCCGGCCCAAGCATCGTCGTTCGTGTTGAGCGTGTCCTGGTGGCGAATACCACCCACCGAGACGATGTTCTTAGCCCAAGCCTGCGGCCGCGAGGAGGTGTTCCCCGTATTGCTCTGACTCTGGAAGATGACGATGTCGTTGTCGAACAGGATGTCGTCCATCTCCATCGAAGTGGAGTTGTAGTTCGACGTCAGTCCGGTACCCCAGGAGTTGGTCTGGAACACGGCGAAGTAGGGGGCTGCCAGCAACTGGGCCGTATGTGCGTAGCGGTTCCCGACGTTGTTGTAGCTAGCAAAGATGCCCTGGCCATCCGGCAACAGTCCGCGCCGCGTTGCCAGACCGGCACCATCGCCAAACACAATGCCCGTCACGGGCGTACCGTGCGTCGCTCCACCGGAATTGCCCCCGTGCGCGATGACCGGGTTCGACTGCAGGTCCGGGTGACCGAAGTCCAAGTTCCCGTCCATAGCCTCGGCGCGCACACCAACGCCGGTGAAGCCGGCCATGGTCTCGATGGCATTCGCACCACCATCGTTGCGCACCTTGTTCATGTCCTCTTCCGGCGCGCTCCAGCGATCGATCCAGAAGACCTCGTCCCAAGCCGCCGCCTGACGCACCTGCTCGGGCGTCATGGTCGCCTCCAAGCGATAGCCATCCGGATACTGCGTCTCGATCAGCGCACCCAAACCACGCAACCGCGAAGCCACGACACCTTTCATCAGGGGACCGCGATCAAGCACCTGCACGTAATAGCGCTGCGTGGGCAAGTTGCCCTCCACCAAGCCGGCCAACACTTCATGCTCAAGCCTATAGCTCGCGCGATAGGGTCCAACCCAACGCACCATGGGCAGCTCGCCCACACGCGCGGCCGTGGCCTCATCCATGCGCACCACATGCGCTTGATGAGGCATGAAGTGCAACACCTCGGCACCTTCCGCACGCAGCGCCTCGCGGTAGGCCTCAATGCCTTGCGTATGGAACTGCACGATGAAGAGCTGGCCCGAAGCCTCGAGCCCGTCCACCGTTTCCGGCGCTAGCCCCGCAAGCGGATCAAAACTCCCGCGCTGCAAGTCCACCGTCGGCACCACATCGCGCACGCGCCCGAAGGCGCTATCCGCACTGGGCTGAATGCGATAGCGCTCAACTACGCCGTTCGCGCTCTGCTCGCTCCACAGCGCCACGAACACGTCAGCATCGCCGGCGTCGATACGCCGCAGATCACTGATCGCCCCTTCGCCCACATGCAGTAGGCGGCCGTCGGCCAGACGAATCTCATCCGCATCCGGACGATGGATCAGCTGTAAATCAGCCGCTCCATCCTGAACCTGGACGCTAGTAGGAAGAACACAAAGAAGCAGCGGGACGAAGCTGGGAAGCATGGTGGCAAGTGCAGGGGAAGACTGAAGCGCAAGACGACCCGCAGCATCCGCTACAGGTCGCCTCAGAGGTTAATCCAAGCACTCCAGTCCTGCTGGCCGCGTGTCACATGCTGAACCCGGGCAGGACATGGCGCTCCGGATCGGCCACCAAGGCCTCGTAGCTGTCCTGATCCACGAAGAGGTAGGTCACCTTCTCGTACTCATAGCGCGGGCCATCGTCCCTAGGCCGAAAGCGCTGCTTGGTTACCGGATCCGTCACCAGGCCGCAGTAGCGCACCACGTCACCACGTCACCACGCCACCACGCCACCACGCCACCACGTCACCGCATCACCGCGTCACCACGTCACCGCGTTACCGCGTCACCGCGTCACCGCGTCACCGCTGAAGCATTGGCGCGCCGTCGTATCGGCAAAGAGGTAGGTCTCGTAGTTCACCCGATACGCGAAGGTGCCATCCACGATGGCCTGGCTATCCGGGTCCATGTAGCACGCATACTTTAATCCACCGCGTTGCAGATAACCGGGCACGTCTTGCACGAAGACGTCGGGGCAAGGGGTTCAGCAAGAGCCAACCGGCTCGCCGTTCACGTACAGCGGCGACACCTTCGGATTGAGCCGATTGCCCAACTTGATGGCGCAGGAATCATTGGCCGACACCTGCCCGTCCAAATAGCGCAGCCGGTAGTGCCCCGGATCCCCGCCCTTAACCGCAAAGACGCCATCGCCGGAATAGCTCCGTATGCCCGTCGAACCACAGCCAAACAACAAACCCACAACCAGCCCCAAGGCTGCCTTCCGAAGATCACAAACGCTCATGCCCAAGGCCAACAACCATGGGCCCGAAGCGTTAGCAGGGACCCTTGATCGGAATCGGTTTGAAGTTCTCGTCCACCGCCACCATGGTCACCTGAGCCTCGGTCACGTACTCACAATCCTGCGCGCCAAAACGCCGCTGCGCCCAAACCGACACCTTGACGGTGATCGACGAACGCCCCAGCCGCAGGGTCTCCCCAAAGAAGGAGACCAAGTCGCCCATATACACCGGCGCCTTAAAGTCCACCTTGTCCATGGACACGGTGACCACGCTGCCGCAGTGATGCTTATGAGCCTCCACCGCCGCCGCGAGGTCAATCTCCGACAGAATCACCCCCCCAAAGATCGTGCCCACGGCATTGGTGTCACGGGGCATCATCACCCGCCGAATGGCAGGCATGGATTCAGAGGGATAGCTGTGCGTCATGGTCGTTCTCTCTCAAGCGAAGTGAGCGTCGAGCCCCCTCTGTAACACGCCCCCGCAACACTTCGAGAACCCCTTTGAAGAAGTACCCTCCACCGGCGACTTCTTGAAGTACCAAGTAGCAAGCCCGGCCTACCAGCCGGCGCGAGCTAGCTTGAACTCGGGGTCACCTGGCAACGGAAAGCGACCCACCTCTAACACGGCGGCCTCGCCGATCGTCGATCCTGGCATGGAGCCCCACACCGAGGTGCCAACCGGCCTCCGAGCCGTGGACCCGAACGAACACAACATCGCCATGGATCAGCCAATAGGCGTCCACACCGAGGCAGTCGCTTGGTGACATTCCAAGCTTGCCTACGAGGCAGTGGTCATCTGAGAAGGGATGCAAGGTCACGGATTCCCCGACTCCCACCGGATGAACAAGTGGGCCATTCGGGTCACGACGCGCCCGATCCCGGAAGTCCCGGATCCTTGCATTGCGATGCCTAGCCACCATGCTAGTCCCTAGCCTAGCGAGCGTCGGGCCCAGTCGTAAACGCGCGCGCGCAGGTCATCGAGGGCGCCTTTGAAGAAGTGGCCTTCGCCGGCGATCTCTTGCAGCTCTAGGTGCGCGGCTAGCTTGGGTAGGCGCTCTTGCAGGACGGCGAGGGTGCCGAAGTCGTCGAGCTCGGCCATGATGGCCAGGCCCGGCTGCGCCAGATCATCGGCGTAGGTGCAGTCATAGGCCAGGACCGGTAGGGCCACGAGCAGCACGCGTTCGATGCGCGCTTCACCCAGGGCCACGCGTACGGTCGTGCGCGAGCCGAAGGAGAAGCCGCCGGCCCAGAGCGGGAGGTCCGGGTAGCGCCGCTGGAGCTCGTCCAGAGCCGCGGAGAGATCCCCGTCCTCGGCGCCCTCCCCGTCGTGCTCGCCCTCGCTGGCGCCCACGCTGCGGAAGTTGAAGCGCAGGACGACGAGCCCCGCCTCCTGCAGCCCGCGCGCGCAGCGGTGCACCACGTTGTTGTCCATGTTGCCCCCGCCCCTGGGGTGCGGATGACACATGACTATGGCCGCCCGGGGCGCCTGGCCGCCTTCCGGTTCCCAGAGCACGCCTTCTAGGCGACCAACCGGTCCATCAAAACCAACCTGCATGGGGGAATACGTTAGCCTCGCGCACGTGATACGTCGCGCCCTGATTCTGGCACGCGCTCGGCTTGAGGGAGAATTCCTCGGGGAGCGACTGCCCATTGCACCGCTGCTCTTTGTGAGCTCGTTGTCGGCCCTATTTGGCTTGCTTACGCGCAATGCCCTGGGGCCCTATCCCTATGGGGTCTTTGCGCTGACCGTGGCGCTGGCTTTGACGGCCTTGCCGTTGTTGGGCGAGCTCGGGCCGCTGTTGCGCGCGGATCCGGCCAATGAGTGGGTTGGAGCACAACCGGTGCGGCCCAGTGAGCTGCGCTTGGCGCGCATCATGGTGTTGGGCTTGGCCTTGGTGGCGATCACCTGCGCGGTCTTGCTACCCATGTGCTTGCTGGCGCCGGGCGATGTAGGTTGGCTTGCGCGGGTGGGGCTGGTGGTGGGCGGCTTGGCGCAGACGGCGTTCTTGGCCGCGCTCATCCTGTGGGTGCAAGCGGCCTGCGCGGAACGGGCCGAGGGACTCTTGGTCGCCTTCCAGGCTGTGCTTCTGACGGGCGTCCTGGTGGGTCTCTTGAGCATGCTCGGTCACTTGGCCGGTATCGCTGCCTTTGAAGGTCCGAGCGGCGCGCTACTTAGCTATCCGCCAGCCTGGTTTGCTCTGCCCTTCGCTAGCGGCGAGTACGGACCCGCGCCCTGGTACGCCGCTGCGGCGCTGCTCTTCGCTGGGCTCACCTTCTTGGCCGCGCCCTTCCCCCCCGCGGCGCGCAACGCGTCCACGCGCAGCGCTCTGGGCTTCCTGCTGCATCCCTTGCGGCGCTTGGCCACGCGCATTTGGGTCAGGCCCGAAGAGCGCGCGGCCTTCGACTTGGCCTACGACGGGCTGCCCGCGGAGCGCGAGTTCGTCATTCGGACCTACCCACTGGTGGCCGTGCCGCTCGCATTCCTGATGCTCGGCGCCGACCCGAATACGCGCGACGGCCAGGGCCTCTTCGCGATCCTGCTCTTCGCACCCGCCACGTACCTGCCGGCACTCCTGCTCTTCGTGCCCGGCACGGCCACGCCGGATGCGCGCCACCTGCTCGATGTCTCGCCCCTGCGTCCGGTGGACGAGATGCAAGGGGCGCTCAAGGCGGTGGCTCTGCGCTTCCTCGCGCCGCTACTGGTCTGCCTCTTCGCGCTGGTTGCCTTACGCGCGGACTTGGATCTAGCGCTGCGCTTGGGCCCGCCGGCCGCCCTCGCGGCGCTCTGGACCCTGCGCGTGCTCTGGAAGCGCTACGTGACCCTACCGCTGCTCTCCACGGCCCATAACGACCTTGGCTCAGCCTGGAACAACGACCTCACCGGCGGCATGTTCACGGTCGGGTTAGCCATGACGCTGCTGGCCCTGTTCACCTGGGTCAAAGTGCTTACGCCGGCGATGGGACTGGGAATCGGCGTTCTCGGTTTGCTCCTGGAATTGTCCTGGGGCCGCCGCGCACGGGCTTAGGGCGGTAGTATTCGGGTAGTAAGCGGATCTATTACCGGCCACAGAATCTCCGATTCTATGGCGGGCCGAGGACTCTCGCCCGTTTGCCATCTGCCCTTCTTCCCAGGAGACCATGCAGATCATCGCTAAAATCCCCTGTCGCCCCGGTAGCTACCGAGGCGGTCTCTGCCCAGGTGACGCCATGCCGGCACGCCCACAATCGCCCCAAGAGGCGCAAATTGAGGTGACGCAGCTCCTAAGCCGCGTCGCTGGGGGTGATGGTGAGGCCCAAGACCAGGTTTGGTCATTCCTGTATGAGGAATTGCGCAGCCAGGCCAGGCAACTGGCCGGCCCTCGGCGCAGCGCTGCGCCCCAGGCCACGGAGCTGATCTCCATGGCCTACGTGAAGATCAGCAAGGGACCGCGCGCCGCCAGTTGGCCCGACCGCAAGCACTTCGTGGCCTACGCGGTGCAAGCCATGCGCAACGCCCTGCGCGACCACCACCGTAAGCAAGTTCGTTCCAAAGACACCCAGCCCCTGGACGAAATGATCGAGCAGATCGAAGCTCGGGTCGAGGGCGACCTCGACCACTTCTACGATGCGCTGGATAAGTTCCGCAAGCTCGACCCGGCCATGGCGCATGGGGCGGAGTTGCGCGCCATGGGATACGAGGTTCACGAAGTAGCCGATCTCCTTGGGCTCAAACTACGCACCTTCGAACGCAAGTTTGCGCGCGCGCGCGCCCACCTCTACGGGCTGCTCTAATGCAGCCCAAACTTTGGCAAGAGGTCAACCGGGTGCTCGACCTGGTGGATGAGCTCCCCAAAGCGGAGCAAGATCAAAGCCTACGCCGCGCCTGCGCAGGCAACGAACAACTCGAGACGGAAGTGCGCCGGCAGCTGCGGCGCATGGTCGACTGCCCGCAAGGCTTCCTGGATCTCGAACCCTTGGAGAGTGACCGCGAGGTGGCGCTGACACGGGACTCCGGCAGCGGCGCTGTACCGGAGGTAGATGCTGACTTCCGTGTAATCAGCGAGCTCGGTCGCGGCGGTGGAGGCGTGGTCTACGAAGCACAACAGCGTTCCCTGGATCGACGCGTCGCCCTCAAGGTCCTACGCCCCGGCTCCGACGATGACGGCCGGCGTTTGCGGCGCGAAGCCAAGGTACTTGGGGGTCTCAACGAGCCCGGTATCGCGCAAATCTACGACGTCGGCCAACACGGCGCATGGCCATGGATCGCCATGGAGCTGGTGGACGGCCACGACCTCGCCCAGGAGATCAGCCTGCAGCTGGGCATGGGCAGCGCTGGTGATGCTCCAGCCATCCTGCCCAGCGTCGACGAAGAGCACTACCTGGCCAAGCGTCTGACCTTGGTGCGTGACGTGGCGCACGCCCTGCACGCCGCCCACGAGCTAGGCGTCATCCACCGGGATGTGAAGTCCGCCAACATCGTGCTCGGGCGCAATGGAGTTCCCAAGCTGGTGGACTTAGGCCTGGCGCGCACGGCCTCTTCCGAGACCGTCACCGCCCACGACTTCCTCGCCGGCAGCGTACACACCATGAGCGCTGAGCAACTGCGCTGCGTCCCTCTGGATCGGCGCACAGATGTGTACTCCCTCGGAGTCGTGCTCTACCAACTGCTGGCCGGCCAGTTGCCCTTCCCGGGCCGTGAATCACCGGCGGTCATCGCCAAGATCCAAAGCGGCGTCACGCCCCTGCTGCGCGAGGCCAAGCCCAAGCTCTCCGCCGACCTGGAAGCGGTCTGCGCTAAGGCCATGGCCTTCGACCGCGGACAGCGCTACTCCAACGCCCTGGCCTTCGCTGAAGACCTGGAGCGCCTGCTCGAAGGTCGGCCGGTCAAGGCCCAGCGCTGGACCAACGCCTATCGCGCGCAACTCTTCGTACGCCGCAACCGCGCCTCACTCGCGCTGGCCTGCGGAGCTCTGGTGACCGTAGCGGCCCTCTTCACCTGGTCCTCCAGTCGCAGCCACCTCAGCGGTATGCGCGCGACAATCCAACAGGACGTGATCACCCTCGAGCAGCAGGCCGAAACCGGCATTGCCCGAGGCGACACCGTCTTGCTCGGATCCGCCATGAGCTTCGTGCGCCGCGTTGAGAGCGATCAGAACGCTCTCTCGAGCAGCCAACTCAAGGCCCGCTCGGCGAAAGAGGAGGTTCAGAAGTACGCCCGCGAGGATTTAGAACGGCTCAAGGGGGTCATGCAGGCGATCCTCGACAACAAGGATGAGCTCCTTGTGGATGACCGCAAGGTGCATGAGATCCACTCTCGAATGGCCGAACTGTATGCCATCCTCGGCACTCAGCCGGACACGATTGCAGACGACCTCCCGCGCTTGTCCATCAGCGCTGCCGGACCTGGAATGAGCATCGAGCTCTTCGGCGCGCACCTGCTCGAAGGTGGTTATGAGGACACCCCCACCTACAGCCAAGAGGCGCCAATCGAGGAATTCCCGGTCATCCCCGGGCGCTATCGCATCGTGATCCGCGACGGTTCCGGCAGCACAGCTGAGCTGTCTCGCTGGCTTGGGGAATGGGGCCGACACTACGACGAGGGCCAAGTCGAGGTACTCCCAACCGGCACAGTCCTGCCGGGCATGGTGCGCGTGCCCGCGGGCAACCAGCGCATCGTCCTTCCAGACAAGGACACCAGGTTCCGCTGGGTCTCCTTCCCGGTCAAAGCCTTCTATTTGGACGCCTACGAGGTCAGCAACGCTGACTACGCGCTCTTCCTAGCCTCCTTCAACGACAAAGGGGAACGCGATCGCCATACGGGCACCTGGTACCGAGAAGGCTCAGCCTTAGGCCACGTCGACTGGGCCGATCGTCCGATCGTGGACCTCGCCTGGTGGCAAGCGCGCGCCTACTGCGAGTGGGCCGGTAAGCGCCTACCCACGGAACTCGAGTGGGCTCAAGCAATGTCCGGTCAAGGGCCAGAGCCACGCCCATTCCCCTGGGGCAGCGACGCCGAGCTCG
This sequence comes from Planctomycetota bacterium, assembly GCA_047639615.1. Classification (GTDB taxonomy): domain Bacteria; phylum Planctomycetota; class UBA1135; order UBA1135; genus CAYWNK01. The sequence goes on from JBLIOL010000043.1 coordinate 17,748, forward strand.
TCCCCGCGCTCACGCCCACGACTTCGACCAACTTCGACGGACTGCTCGACCCCAATTCCTACATGAGCCGCTTCCTCGCCGGCACACACCCCACACGCCACGAAACCGTCGATCGCACGCCCGGCTCAACGCCCATCTACCACCTGGCCGGCAATGCCAGAGAGTGGGTAGATTGCGTGGCGGTCAACAGCTTCGACCAACGCATCTATCCTCTGATCACGCACAGGCGCATCAAGGGTGGGTCCTGGGACCACACCGAGAACAAGCCCAGCGCAGTTAGCTTGCTGAGTCATGGGGTGGAGCCTGCGAACCCTACTTTCCGCAACGGATTCATCGGCTTCCGCTGCGCTAAATCCGACCCTCGTGCCCAATGACGGACGCCCCGACCTATCAGATCTCCATCGGCCTGCACATGCACAACGGGCTCAGCGCAGACGCAGGTCACATGGAGCACCAAGCTCCATTCACGGAGGCGATACACAATCAACTGAAGCGCTACCTTCGGGTCACGAGCGATGGGCAGGACGGACTCCCCATGACCCGCGCCAGTTTTTCGTACACCACTTCCGGCATCTCCGACCCGTCCAGCGACGACTCCATCTGGGATCTCAAGCGCGAACAGGACCTGGCCGACGGAGTCAACCGAGCCTTGAGCACCATCTCAGCCAAGGGCACCGACCTGCGCGTACAATCAAGGAAAGGCGAGGTCAGCTTCGGATCCTGCTTCCCCAATCCGCGCACGGGTGAATGGGAGTTCTCACGCAGCTACAACCTGCAGATGAAAGCCAGCCAGGACAGCGAGTGGCGTGCAATCGACATCGCCGAAGCCACCCATAGCTACATGAGTACCCGCTATGGCCAGGGCCCCATCTCCAGCCGCGACCACCGTGCGCTGATGCAACTCTGCGACGTGCAACTGGTCGTCACGGTGAGCCCGGCGCCAACGGACACCACGAATACACTCGGTATTTCTCCGCTCACCTAGCGGGCGTGGCGCGCATGCGCCGCGGAGAGCTGCCTAGCGCGGCTACTTGGGCGGCATTTTAGGCAAGGTCTGGAGCTCGAAGATCTCGAGCTTCGGACCGAAGTGCTCCGCCCAAAGCACGCGCCAGGCGCGGTGGTAGAGACGTACGTTCGACTCTTCCTGGTAGGTGAGCGGGTGCGGGATGCGGGCTGATTCGGGGTCGGGGCTGAAGGCCGCGCGGCGCAGGTGGAACCCGCGCATGCCCATCAGCAGATTGTGCAGGCCGGGATGGGCGCGGCCACCCTCGTAGACTTCCATCACTGCCCAGCCACGCCCACCGAAGCGATGCATGTACGCCAGGGTCTTGGCCGTCATTTGATGCCAGAGCCCAGGGCCTCCGAGGGGCATGAAGCGCAGGTCGTAGGCTGCGCCCGGGCGTGCACTGCCGAGAACATCGCGCTGGTACGCGCTCCAATTCAACTGGCGCTTGCTCGCCATGGGCTTGTCCGCTTCGTCGCGTTGGTCGGATGCGGGCGTCTTGTAGAGCGGCAGCACCGTTGGGCGCAGGAGCCAAACCGGACTCGGCCTGCCGACCGCATCGGAGTCCACGGTTTCAGCGACCCAGGCGCCGGCCTCCGCAATCGTGCTCGGCGCCTGGCGCAGTTGCGTGAGGCGGCCAGCCACCGAGAGGGACACGAGGAATAGAGCTGCAAAGGCCAGAGCCGCCAGGCGCGGTGCGCGGCTTGCCAGGCGTGCGCCTCCCCAGGCGATCAGGATCGCCACAAATGGCAAGAGCGGCAAGAGGAAGCGTTCGTAGGAGCGCGCGTAGGCACACACGACCAAGGAATAGGGCAGCACAAAGGCGAGCACTACCCAGAGTTGGCGCGAGGCAAGCGGGCCAGCGTTGCGGCGCAGCCTGGAGAGGCAAGCCCCGAGCAATGCCAGCGCCCCACCCACGGCCAGGACCGGATCCCAAGACCACAGGGACCAACCCAACACCGCCAGTCCCTTTCCATTCATCAGGCTAAGCATGATCCGGTGCCCGCCTAGGTTGACCTCGTTGTCTTGGACGAACAAAGAGGCGGAGACGAATATGAACGGGTAGGCCAGAACCAGCGCGAGCACTAACCCAAGCACCGGCAGCAGCAGCATGGCGTGCATCTTGGTCGTCGCGCGATACTGTCCGATGAAATGGGCCAGCAACACGGCGAAACCCAGGGATGCGCAGCTCTGCAGGGTCGCTATGGACAGGGCACCGAAGAGGGTCACGAGCAGGTAGCGGCCCAAACTCGCGCGCTCTGCCAGGAGTACGCAGGCCCAGACCGTTAGCACCGATAGGCCGGCGGCGGCGCCGTGCGGCCGCGCCTGGGTGCCAAAGTGAATCGCTAGATGACAGGTCGCCATCAAAGCAGCTGCGCCCAAAGCCCATGGATCGCTCAGGAAACGCCGGCCCAAGAGGAAGGTGCCGACTATCAAGAGCAGCGACATCCACGCCACCGTATAGCGCACGCGCAGCACGCTATCGCTGGCAGCGGCCAAGTGCTCTTCGATGGGAGCGTCCGCAGCCGGTAGCGGAGCAGGATCGCTGCCCATCACGGTCAAGTAGGCCGGCAAGAGCGGGTACTTGGCCCAGTCCATGCTGTCTTCGGGATGCTCCGCATCCTCCTCGATCAGACGAACCTGAACAGATATGTGCGCATCAGGCTCGACCACCAGCGGAAGCAGGTAGTTGAGCCCTGGAAAACGTAGGGCGGCGGCAAGCAATACCAAGACGCCTAGGCATGGCAGTGCCAATAGCGAGCGAGTCATCTTGGCGTCAGCCTAGCCCATTTTCGATTCGACGAAGGCCTGAAGATCAGCGGCCAAGGGGCTTTGCACCACAACGCGCTCACCGTCTCCGGGCGAGTTGAACGCGATCCGATGATGGTGCAAGGCCTGACGCGGCAACTCGAGCAGTGCATAGTCCGCTTCCGTCAGTCGTCGCTCAGCCGCGTGAATGAACATCTCATCGTCCGGCCCATAGAGCTTATCGCCCACGATGGGGTAACCGATGGCTGATAGGTGCAGGCGAATCTGGTGCTGGCGGCCGGTGAATAGTCGGCACTCGAGGAGCGCATAATTCCCCATGCGCTCGCGCACCACGAAGTCCGTGCGCGCCTCCACGCCATCGCCGCGCACGGCCATCTTGAGACGGATGTGGCTGGCGGTTGATGGCGCGATGGGAAATCGAATCGAGCCGTCATCTTGCTCTGGATTGCCCCACACCACCGCCAGGTAGGTCTTGTCCACCAGGTGTGCTTCGAACTGCCGGCGCAGCTCGCGGTGGTCGGCTTGGCCCTTACCCACGAGCACGACCCCGCTGGTTTCGCGGTCCAAGCGATGGCCCAAGCGCGGCGCTTCGCCGAGGCTCTGGATCTCGTCCTTGAAGTGCGCGTGCACGCGTTGGATCAAGGTGTCCGTGTGGTGCCGGCCGCTGGGGTGAACCGCCACGTTGGCGGGCTTGTTGACGGCGATCACGCCGCCGCCCTCGTAGAGAATGTCCAGGGGCTGCGCATTGCCGTCGTAGACGGGCAGGCGCAGGTCCTCGGGAATCACCACGATAACCTTGGTGCCCTGGCCGACGCGGCGCCCGGGCCGGCGCTCGACCTTGCGCACGCCAGTGCCCTGTGGATGGTCGGGCGTGGCCGCATCCAGGAACACGTAGCCGTCGCGCACGAGGGCCTGAATCGACGTACGTGAGCGCCAGGTCAGGTGCGCGGCAAGGAAGTGATCCAAGCGCATCAGGAAGCCGGCCGCCTTCTCCTGGAAGAAGCTGCCGTCGACTTCGATCAGCACTTCCTCCGGGGTCTCGGTGAGGTCGCGGTCCTTAGGGAAAAAGCCCATGCTGCTACGTTACGCGCCTCCACGAAGAACGCCCACCGGCGCGATGCGTCGATGGGCGAATACGGGCAGTGACGCCGAACTCAGCTGCTGAATTCAGCTACCAGTCTCAGCTGGTCGTGCGGCGGCGTGCGGAACGCCGGCGCTTGCGGTTCGGATCGTTCTTGCGGGTCGCTTTCTGGATCGTGCGTAGACGCTCGCGGCGCTCGCGACGACGGCGATCCGAGCGCTTCTCGTGCCAGGTACCGGCCTTGGCCAAGCGGAAGATGCCGCTGTAGTTGCACTGACGTTTGAAGCGACGCAGAGCGGCTTCGAGAGACTCGTTGGAACGGACGGCGACCTTGATCACTTGGACACGATAAGTACGGGGACTGGGACTGCGTAAAGTCCTCCTGGAATCGGAGGGCCAAAGAAGGTAGCGAGGCTCCCGCTCAGGCGCAATTTATTGGCGGTGGAATTCGGGACTCCCCGCTGCCATGCTTCCGCTGTGTCTAGCACCCCCGAGGGAGCTCCTGGCGGTTCCCAGGAGGCCAAAAACCAGCCTGCAGACCCCCAGAGGGTGCTTCAGGGGCTCGTGGATAGGGTCACCTACCACGACGAAAGGACCCTCTATACGGTCCTAAGGGTGGTTCCGGAGCCTGGGAGCTACGTCCCAGAGAGCGGATCGCTGTTTGAAACCCAGCGCGTCACGGCCGTTGGCAAGGCCGACAACCTCGGCGAAGGGGCGCGCGTGCGCCTGACCGGTAGCTGGACCAAGCACCGCACCCACGGCCACCAATTCGAGTTCGAGAGCGCCCAGCCCATGGCCCCCACCGGCCGTAAGGGCCTGGTGCGCTACCTCTCCGGCAAGTCCTTTCCCGGGATCGGGCCGACCACCGCCGAGCGCATCGTGGACGCCCTCGGGGAGGAGGCCCTGGAGATCATCCGCGAGCGGCCTGAGGAGCTGAAGCAGGTCAAAGGCCTGAAGCCCGCCCAGCGCGAGATGCTGCGCGAGACCGTGGCCCAGGAGTTGGCCCTGCACGAGACCCTGGCCTTCCTGCTCGGGCTCGGACTCGGACCCGTTCAGACGCGCGCCGTGGTCAAGAAGTTGGGTCCCGAGGCCGAGAGCCTGGTGCGCCAGGATCCTTGGCGCCTGGCCACGGTGGAGGGCATCGGCTTCGCCACCGCCGACAAGGCCGCCCTAGCCATGGACTTCGAGCGCGACGATCGCCGGCGCGTGCGGGCAGGCCTGCTGCACGGCCTGAAACGCGAGTCCAGCGATGGCCATAGCCTGGTCTTCTTCGGACGTCTGGTGGAACTAGCCCGCGGCCTGCTGCAGGAGAGCCTGGCTCGCGGCGCATTCGAGAGCGCGCTGGCGGATCTGGTCGACCAGGACCACGTAGTACTCGAGCGCGACCACATAGCGGGCGCTGGGGCCGACCCCCAAGCCAACGAAGCCAGCTATCCCGACGACCTGGCCGTCTACCTGCCCTACCTCCACACCAGTGAGTGCGGCGTAACTCAGAGCCTGGCCGGCCTGCTCGACTGCCAGGTGGCTCACCTGGCCGACGTGTCGGCCCTGGCCAAGGGCGAAAAAGCCGCCGGCATCGACCTCGACCCCGGTCAGCGTGACGCCGTTGCCCTGCTGCTCTCGCACCCTGTAGCCCTGCTCACCGGCGGCCCCGGCGTGGGCAAGACCACGATCATCCGCTTCGTTGCCAACCTGGCCGAGCTCGGCGGCGCCGAGATCGCCCTCGCCTCACCCACCGGTCGCGCCGCCAAGCGTCTAGCCGAAGCCACCGGCCGCCCCGCCAAGACCATTCACCGCCTCTTGGGCTACAACGCCGAGGAAGGCGGCTTCGAGCACAATCGCGAGAAGCCCATCGAGGCCGGCCTCTTGATCGTGGACGAGATTTCCATGCTCGACGTGGCCTTGGCCCACCACCTGCTCAAGGCAGTAGAGAAGGGCACGCGCCTCGTACTCGTCGGCGACCCCGATCAGCTGCCCTCCGTGGGCGCCGGCAACGTGCTCGCCGATCTATTGCAGAGCGCTTGCGTGCCCACCGCGCGCCTGACCACCATCTTCCGCCAGGACGGCGCGAGCCTGATCGTCGCCAACGCGCACCGCATTCTCGAGGGCGACGACCTGGTCTA
>JBLIOL010000044.1:0-23451 GCA_047639615.1 Planctomycetota bacterium
GACGAACACTACCTTGGGCAACGGGCCTATCTGCCCCACCCGCGCCCACGCGCAGCCTACGCCGCCATGGTGGCGCACCTGGATCGCGAGGTCGGTGCGCTGCTCAGCAAGCTTGAGGAACTAGGCGTCGCCGACAACACCGTCGTGGTCTTCACCAGCGACAACGGTCCCACCTACAACGGCGGTACGGACTCCGAATTCTTCGAGAGCGCGGGCCCTTTCCGCGGCCTCAAGGGTTCCGTCTATGAAGGCGGCATCCGCGTGCCCACCATCGTGCGCTGGCCCGGGCACGGGGCCCCTGGCAGCACTTCGAAGCATGCCTCCGGCTTCCAGGACTGGTACCCGACCCTGACCGAAATCTGCAGCGCCGAAGTGCCCACCGACACCGACGGCATCAGCCTCGTGCCGACCCTGACAGCGATCGGGACGCAGGCTGAGCACGAGGTCCTCTACTGGGAGCTCGGCAACAAACAAGCCCTGCGTGCCGGTAGGTGGAAGCTTGTGCGCAATGGCATCAAGAAGCCTAAACCCAAGACCGAGCTCTTCGATCTTGAGAGCGACCCGGGCGAGACCAAGAACCTGGCCAAGAGCGAACCCGAGGTTCTCGCGCGCATGCTCGTCCTAGCCGATACCCACCGCACGCCTTCGCCGGTCTTCACCCAGCCCATGCTCGATCACTGATCGAGCCAAGGCACGGGCACACCGCTAGTCTTCAGCAGCGAGCGCTGCACCTTTCGCTCGCGCATCCACTCGCCAAGCACCGCTGCCAAGGCATCTACGCGCTCGGGCTGTGCCGCGGCTAGGTCATGCGCCTCGCCCACGTCTTGCTCCAAGTCGTAGAGCTCCAGCCGCATGCCATCGTGGAACCAGATTAGCTTCTCATGGCCCAGACGTAGGGCCGTGTAAGGCTCGATACCGGGCCCAGTCGGTCCCCAGAAATGCGGCTGATGCCAGACCAAGGGCCGCACGGCCGCAAAGTGCTCACCGCGCATCAGCGGACCGAGATCGATCCCGTCCAACTTGGGCGCATGCTCCGCGGGCACGCCTACACCGGCCGCCGCCAACAGCGTCGGAAAGAGATCCTGTGTCACGACCGGTTCCGCGCGCGTACTGCCCGCTTCCACAATACCAGGCCAACGCACCACCCAAGGCACGCGCACGCCGCCCTCATAGGCAGCGCCCTTGCCAGAACGCAGGGGCGCGTTATGCGTGTGTCGCTCGCCGCCGCGTGCCAAGGCAGACATGCCACCGTTGTCGGAGGTAAAGACCACCAAGGTGTTGTCCGCCACGCCTTCTTTTTCGAGTGTTGCAAGCAGCGCACCAAGCGCTTGGTCCACGCCCTCTACCATGCTCGCGTACGCAGCTTCGCGCGCATCCATGCCCGCGTACTTCGCCAAGTACTTGGCGTTCGACATGATCGGCGTGTGCACCGCGTAGGGATTGAACTGCAGATAGAAGGGCTGCTTCGCTTGCACCGAATCGCGCACGGCCCGGCAAGCTTCGATGGACAAGGCCTCCGTCAGGAAGACCTCTTGATCGTGATAGGGCTCGAGTCCGGGCACATCCCAAACTGTTCGGCCAGGCTTGCCCTTGCGCGCTTCGCTACGGAATTGATGCACCCCGTAGTAGCTGCCCGGCGCGCCCGCAGCATGCCCAGCGATGTTGACCTCGAAGCCCAAGGCGCGCGGGTCAGCGGCGGCGGTTTCTAGAGCGCCGAGATGCGACTTGCCCACGTGGATCGTGCGGTAGCCGGCGGCCGAGAGCAGAGCCGGCAAGGTCGTTTCCCCGGCGCGCAAGCCGTTCACTCGCCAGGGCGGAGCTTGCAGGTTTGGGTGCTTGGAGGAGTTGTCCTTGTCCTTGCGCAGGGTCCAGTAGGTGATGCGGCTGCGCGCCGGGCTCATGCCCGTCATCAGGCTCGTGCGCGTGGGCGTGCAGACCGGCGCGGAGGCGTAACCCTGGGTCAGGCTCATGCCCTCGCGGGCTAGGCGTTCCAGGTTGGGCGTCCGAAAATGCGCCTGGGGACGCTCCCCCGAGACTCCAAAGGCTAGGGAGGTATCCTGCCAGCCCAAGTCGTCCACCAGGAAGACCACCAGGTTGGGTGGCTGCTCCGAGCTCTCCTGGACCCCCGTCAGGGCTCCCTGTGCCGGTTGGAGGACCAGAAGACACAGAATCGGGGCGCGCAACCCCTCCACGAATCGATGCAAGCAAACGGATAGACCCATGGACCCAGGGTATCCCATCGCAACCGCCCGCCGTGTCTTCTATCCTGTCCGCCAATCCAGCCCACCCGCAGGCCCTAGTAGACGTACCGCAAGCTATGCCCATCGAGCTCGTCGGCAAAGAACAAGTCCGCCGCATCCGCCCCTTCACCCCGGCGGAGAACGCCCTCAACAACGCACGCCAGCTTTCCAAAGGCCTGGGCGACCAATTCGACTTCGAGCCGCACATGCTCGAAATCGACGGGAACCACATTCACTACGTGGACGAGGGCCCGCGCGACGCGGATCCGATCCTGTGCCTGCACGGCAACCCGACCTGGTCCTACTACTGGCGCGACCTGATCCGCGGCATGCGCGACAAGCACCGCGTGATCGCACCGGATCACATGGGCATGGGCCTCTCTGAGAAGCCCCACGACTTCCCCTACTGCCTCGAGTCCCACGTGACCGTGCTCGAGAAGCTGGTCACGGATCTCGACCTCAAGAACATCACCTTGGTCCTGCACGACTGGGGCGGAGCAATCGGCATGGGCATGGCCATGCGTCACCCCGAGCGCATCAAGCGCATCGTCGTCACCAACACGGCCGCCTTCACCGATGGCCCGGCACACGCCTCGATCGTGACCGCGAAGGTTCCGGTCTTGGGCTCGATCCTGGTGCGCACCATGGGGCTCTTTAATTCCTGTGCTCTGCAGTACTGCAGCAGCTCTGGTCTCTCCGAGGACGAGCGCCACGCCTACATGGCGCCCTACAACAACTCCGGCGACCGCCTCGCGGTGCACGAGTTCGTCAAGGATATCCCGCTCTCCCCCACCCACCCCTCGTTCAATTTCCTGGCCATCATCGAGGCCGGACTCGAGCAATTTAAGGGCATCCCCATGCAGATCATCTGGGGCATGAAGGACTGGGTCTTTACGCCCGAGTTCCTGGGCATGTGGCAAGAGCGCTTCCCCGACGCACGCACCCACACCATCGCACACGCCAATCACTTTGTGATGGACGACGCTGGACCTGAGGTTCTGGAAGTACTGCGCGAGTTCCTAACCGAAACGGCCCAGTGACCGTGGCCGACCCTGCACCCGCCCGGGTGAACCTGGGGGAGTTATTGCCGCGCCACGCGGCCAGCGCTCCCGCTCGCACGGCGATCATCGCCCCCGACGGCAAACAGGGTTGGCTGCGCTGCAGCTACGCCGAATTGGAAGCCCGCGCCAGTCGCGTGGCTAGCGGTTTGGCCAGCATGGGCGTGCTGCCCGGCGATCGTGCGGTGGTCTTCGTTCGGCCTGGAATCGACCTAGTGGTGGTCTTCCAAGGGCTTTTGCGCCTGGGTGCCGTGCCCGTTGTGGCCGATCCTGGCATGGGTCGCGAGCGCCTGCTGGCGTGCCTGTCCAAGGTCGCCCCTAAGGTATTCATCGGCGTCCCCAAGGCCCACGTGGCACGCCGCCTCTTCCCGCGCGCCTTCCGCTCGGTGGAGCTCGCCATCACCGTCGGCCGGCGCCTGTTCTGGGGCGGACCAACCCTGGCACAGGTGGAAGCCGCTGGCATCGAAGGTCACAATCCGGCCAACACTAGCGCCGACGATCCCGCCGCGATCCTATTCACCTCCGGCTCCACCGGTCCACCCAAGGGTGTCGAGTACACCCACGGCATGTTCTGCGGGCAGGTGGACGCGCTCAAGGCGCTCTACGATTTCAAGCCGGACGAGATCGACATGTGCGGCCTCCCGGTCTTCGCACTCTTCGATGCAGCGCTGGAGATGACCAGCCTCTTCCCCGAGGTAGACCCCTCGCGGCCGGGCACCTGCGACCCCGCGCGCGTTTACGCGGCCATCGCCGAGCACCAACCCACCACCGCCTTCGGCTCGCCCGCCATCTGGCAGCGGGTCGTGCCCTGGTGCCGCGAGAACGGCTACCACCTGCACAGCTTGAAGCGCGTGCTCGTGGCTGGTGCCCCGGTGCCCACCAGCCTGATGCAGGAGTTCCACGCACTCTTGCTCTTGGACTCGGATGTGTTCACGCCCTACGGCGCCACCGAGTCCCTGCCCGTAACTTCTATCGCTGGCCGCGAAGTGGTGCCCACCCTGGAGCCGCGCGTGCACGGCGGCGAAGGCACCTGCGTGGGACTACCCGCGCCGGGCATCGAGATCAGGTTGATCCAAATCGGCGATACGCCCATCGCCCAGTGGAGCCCCGAGCTCGAGGTCGCCGAAGGCGAGCTGGGTGAAGTGTGCGTGCGCGGCGCGGTCGTCACACGTAGCTACGCCGGACAACCGGAAGCTACCGCCGGTGCCAAGATCGCCGAGGATGGCACCATTTGGCACCGCATGGGCGACATCGGCCGCTTCGATGAGGAGGGCCGCCTGTGGTTCCATGGGCGCAAGAGCCACCGGCTCTTCACGATAGAGGGACTCCGCATGCCCGTGCCCGCCGAGAACGTCTTCAACGTCCACGAGCGCACACGCCGCACGGCCCTGGTGGGCATCGGCCCCCGCGGGCAACAGCTCCCGGTACTGATCGTGGAGCCCATCCCCGGCGAGATGCCCAAGGGAGAGGTCATGCGCAAGGGCTTCATCATGCAGCTGCGCACCCTGGGCGGGCGCTCGAGCCAGACCAAGGACATCAAGCTCTTCCTCTTCCACCCGAGCCTGCCCGTGGATCCGCGCCACAACGCCAAAATTCATCGGGAAGAGCTCAAAGTCTGGGCTGAAGAGCAGCTCGGCAAGTCGTGATCGCCGTCGTCACCGGTGGCGGCGGATTCCTGGGCAGTGCCATCGTCCATGCCCTGCTGGCCCGTGGGGATCAGGTCACCTCCGTCTCGCGCAGCGCTTACCCGCAACTGGTGAAAGCTGGCGCGAAGACCGTTCAAGCGGACCTCTCCCTGTCAGGCGCGTCTATTGCTGAAGCCTTCCGCGGCGCGGACGTGGTCTTCCACTGCGCGGCCAAGGCCGGCATCTGGGGCTCGGCCGCGAGCTTTGAGAAGGCCAATGTGCTCGCAACTAGCAATGTACTGAGCGCCTGCCTTGCGGCCGGCGTAAGGCGCTTGGTGCTGACCTCATCGCCCAGCGTGTGCTTCGACGGCAAGGACCATGTGCGAGCCGGCAACGATCTGCCCCTGGCCACTAGTTTCCTAGCCCACTACCCGCGCACCAAGGCCGACGCCGAACGCCTAGCCCTCGCGGCACATGGCACCGATATCTCCGTGTGCGCCCTGCGCCCGCACCTGATCTACGGCCCGGGCGACCCGCACCTGGTACCGCGCCTGCTCGAGCGCGCACGCGCAGGTAAACTGCGCATCGTGGGCGCGGGCGAAAACGAAGTCAGCCTGACCCACGTGCAAAACGCCGCGCACGCGCACCTGGCAGCGGCGGATGCCCTCGCTCCCGATGCCGCCTGCGGCGGCCAGGCCTATTTCGTCAGCGACGCACAGCCCGTACGGCTTTGGGACTGGGTCAACACCCTGCTCCAGAAACAGGGCCTCGCACCGGTAACGCGCCGTGTCCCCTTCCGAGTCGCCTATGCCGCCGGCGCCTGCATGGAGCTTCTCTGGCACGCCCTGCGCCGCAAGGATGAGCCGCCCATGACGCGCTTCGTGGCAGCCCAGCTAGCCACCAGCCACAGCTACGACATGGGTCCCGCAAGTCGCGACTTCGGCTACGAACCGATGCTTCCGGTCGATTTGCCGAGCTAGGCCTTCTCGTCAGCGAGCCGCCACAGGGTCCAGGCGGCCAGGCTTCGCAGGGGTGCCCATGCAGCACCGCGAGCCTCTAGCTCCTTAGGCTTCGGCCTCTCCGCCAAACCGTCTAAACGGCGCAAGCCCTCTTGCACACCAAGGTCGCCGATAGGTAGCACATCCTGGCGCCCGAGCCGGAACATCAGGAACATCTGCGCCGACCAGACGCCGATACCGCGCACCTCCACGAGCGCTTCGATGACCTCCTCGTCGGAACGATTTGCCAAGGCGCGCAAGCGCAAGCGCCCATCCAAGACGTGGTCCGAGAGATCGCGCAGGGCCAGGAACTTGTTGTTGGAGAGCCCCGCCCCGCGCAACTCCCGCTCGGAGAGCTCCTGCAGTTGCTCGGCATTTGGAAAGCGCGAGCCCGGGGTCAAACGCAACACGCGCCCATGGATGGTCTCCGCCGCGCGCCCGGCCAACTGCTGGTAAACGATCGCATGCGCCAGCGCGTGGAAGTGCGACTGATACTTGCCCTGTTGCGGAAATCCGGGGTAGGGATCGAGCCGCTTGATGGCGCGACCAAGCTTTGGATCACGCCGAACCAAGGCGCGCAGTTGCGCGGGCGTGGGCTTGATCGGCGCCGGGCTCAAAGTAGCTCCTGATTGCCGTACTCGCTGAGCAGGCGGTTCAGCAGAGGCGCTAAGTCTCGGCCGTCGACCTCGCTAAAACTGCGCAACAGATCAGCTTCGCCCAGATCCACTCCTTGCCGATCGCGCAGCAGGGCGTACAAGCACGCGCGCAGAGCGGACGACGTGACCTGCAACTCGATCGTGTGCAACAGGAGCGCTCCACGAGCCGCTACGGATTCGCTGGCCACATTGGAGCGATTGCGCAGGGGCAACTGAGCGATGGTCTGCTCGCGCCAAAGCAAGGGATCCGGCGCGAGCGCATTCAAAGCGCGCTGACGATCCTCTGCGCCTCCCACGGACTGCAGGGCTAGGTGCGCGGCGATGGCTTCCAGAAGCCAAGCTTCCGATGGACGCGTGCTCGCATGCCGACCGACCACGCGCCCGCGGGCTAGGGCAAGGGCCAAGGGATCCAGCCCCGGGGACGCATCCCCGCGCACGAGCCGCTTGACCAAGCTCGGGCTGAGGGTCACGCAGCCCAGGGTGCCCAAGCGCTGGCCGCGAGCATCCGGAATGCAGACCAGCACCGGCGGCAGGTCCGGCAAGGCCTGCCCGCCCTCCACGGACAGGCTCAGCTCTAGGCCCCATTCCCTACGCGCCAGGGCTTCGACTAAGGCGCTTAGGGTCTTCTCCGGGGTTCCGGTCACGGCCAGCACGCGACTGGCAATCGGCCCGGCGCCGGCCGCCGTGAAGCGCCCAGCCACCAAACCCAGGCGCTGCACGTGGAGCGGCTGACTCGAATCGAAGCGGTAGAGGTGAGTGCCCTCGATGGCACCCGTGATGGCCTGGCTCGAACGCGGTAGGCCTCCCAAGAAGACCTGCGCTCCGTGGCCCACGCGTACTTCCGCTTCGAAGCTGGCGCAGGCCTGCTCACCCTCGATCAGGGGAAACCAAGCGGCGGACGCAGCGGCGGCGGGCCCAGCCACCACCCAGGGGGTCCAGCCCGGGCCGCGCGGGGTCTCGCCGAAGAGCAACCCCGGGACCGACTGCTGGTTGAAATTCACACTCAGGGGCAACTCCTCGCCGGCAGCTAGGGGGTCGGCCAACTGCACCAGGAGACCACCGTCGCTGCCTGAGGAGGCAAATTCGAGGGAGCGACCACGGGCGTCGAGCACCTCGCGCACGCCCTGGGTCGAACCCGTCAGGCGCACTTGGGTCGCGCCACGGCCCAAGGCCACGACCCAACAGGTGACCTTGCCCCCCAGGCGCTGGCCCACCAGATCCAGCTCCAGCTCCAGACGTACGTGGTTCAGGGCCACGGAGCGGGCTACGGCCGCCTGTGGCCGGGGCTGCAGGGCCAGGTTTTCGGGTCGCGGGTGATCGGAAACCGAGGCGCAGGCCAGGGGCAGTGCCGTGGCGACGAGGAGAGCTGCGTTACGCATGGCCTTAGCCTCGCCCCTCGAGCCTCCAGCGGCAAGCCGGCCCGGCCCCGGAACGTGCAGGCAGGCCCAGTGTTTCAGCCTTGGGAGCAAAGCCCGCTCGGAAACCGCCCACACGGCTTCAACCGGCAAGCAACGCACGTTATTTTGGGGGGCGCCTACGGACCTTCGACTACGCCCCCCACCTGGGCCTTGATCGGCCCCCCCAATCGCCATGACGGCAACGACGCGCCACGCTGCCCTGCACAGCCTGACCCCCCACTCCGGGTTGGCCTCCACCGCCGGCCACAACGAGATCGGCTCCCGGAGCAACCGCCTGCCGGAGCTCTACGGCCGCTACGTCTTCAACGACAAGCTGCAACGGGAGCGCCTGCCCAAGGACGTCTACCAGGCCCTGCGCAAGGTGGTCGAGACCGGCAGCTCCCCCACGGCCGAAATCGCCGATGCGGTTGCGGGCGCCATGAAAACCTGGGCTCTCGAGCACGGCGCGACCCACTACACGCACTGGTTCCAGCCGATGACCGGCTCGACCGCGGAGAAGCACGACTCCTTCCTCAAGCCCACCGACGACGGCGGCGCGATCCTGGAGTTCTCCGGCAAGCAACTCTTCCAGGGCGAGCCCGACGCCAGCTCCTTCCCCTCGGGCGGACTGCGCGCCACCTTCGAGGCGCGCGGCTACACCGCTTGGGATCCCACCTCCCCGGCCTTCCTGCGCCTGACGCCGGACGGCGGCACGCTCACCATCCCAACCGCCTTCTGCTCTTGGACCGGCGCGGCCCTCGACAAGAAGACGCCCCTGTTGCGTTCCTGCGGAGCGATCTCCAAGTCCGCCACGCGCCTGCTCAACCTCGTCGGCGATGAAAAGATCCAACGCGTCAGCGCCAGCGCCGGCCTCGAGCAAGAATACTTCCTGATCGACGAGCAGTTCTTCAAGCTGCGCCCCGACCTGGTGGCCTGCGGTCGCACGCTCTTCGGCGCGCGCCCCTTCAAGGGCCAGGAGTTCGACGACCACTACTTCGGCAACATCAGCCCGCGCGTGCTGAGCTTCATGCAGGAGCTCGAGCACGATCTCTGGTGCCTGGGCGTACCGGTCACCACGCGCCACAACGAAGTGGCGCCGAGCCAGTTCGAGCTGGCACCGATCTACGGGGGCATCTCGGTCGCCATCGACCAGAACATGCTCACCATGGAGACCATCAAGGAAGTGGCCGAACGCCACGGCTTTGCGGCACTCCTGCATGAGAAGCCCTTCGCCAACCTCAACGGTTCCGGCAAGCACCTAAACTGGTCGCTCACCGACGACCTGGGCAACAACCTGCTCGAACCCGGCAAAACCCCGCACGAGAACCTGAAGTTCATCCTCGTGCTGGCCGCCATCGTGCGCGGTGTCGACCTACACCAGGACATGCTGCGCGCTTCGATCGCATCGGCCGGCAATGACCACCGCTTGGGCGCCAACGAAGCCCCGCCGGCGATCATCTCGATCTTCATGGGCGGCGAGCTCGAAGAGGTCATCAACGCCATCATCGAGGGCCGGCCCGCGACCCCCACCGCCACCGAGGCCCTGCGCCTAGGCGTGTCCTCCCTGCCGGACCTGCCGCGCGATACCACCGACCGCAACCGCACCTCGCCCTTCGCCTTCACCGGCAACAAGTTCGAGTTCCGCGCCGTGGCTTCCAGCCAGTCCGCGGCTTACCCGGCGACCTTGCTCAACCTGGCCGCAGCCGAGTCCATGGACTACATCTCGGACCAGATCGAAGCCAAGGGCGGCCCGAGCACGGAGAACATCACCGCTGTGGTGCGCGCGGTGTTCACCGAGCACCAACGCATCCTCTTCTCCGGTGACAACTACGCCGACGAGTGGCGCGATGAAGCTGCCCGCCGCGGCCTACTCAACCGCCCCGCGACCCCCGAAGCTCTCAGCGACTGGGCCAGCGAAAAGAACGTCGAGCTCTACGGGCGCTACGGCGTCTTCACACCGGACGAAGCCCAGAGCCGCGCCAACGTCCAGAACGAGATCTACTCCAACAAGGTCAATGTCGAGGCCATCGCCACGCGCGACATCGCTATGACCATGATTCTGCCGGCCGCCATGGAGCATCAGCGCCGCGTGGCCACCTCGATTGCAGCCGTCGCCGCGATCGCCGACAGCTCCGATCTCGACGCCCAGCGCGAAATTCTGAGCATCACGACAAAGGCCATTTCGCGCACCAAGCGCGCGGTGGACGAGCTGCTGGAAGCACAGACCAAGCTCGAGGCCAGCGATCTGGAAGACGGCGCCTTGGCGCAGGCTTACTACGAGCGCATCGTGCCCGTGATGGCCAAGGTGCGCGAGAGCGCCGACCTTCTAGAGCGCCTGGTGGACGACGA
The DNA here is from genome assembly GCA_047639615.1 of Planctomycetota bacterium. Classification (GTDB taxonomy): domain Bacteria; phylum Planctomycetota; class UBA1135; order UBA1135; genus CAYWNK01. The sequence goes on from JBLIOL010000044.1 coordinate 10,324, forward strand.
GCTATGGCCGTTGCCCAAGTATCGTGAGATGCTCTTCCTTAGCTAGTCGCGCAGCCATCCTGGGGCTGGCCATGGGCCTGCTCCAGGGCTGCTCCGACACCTCGCAAGCCTATTGGCCTACGGGCATCCGACGCCACGAAGGCGCAGGCCGCTCGGGTGCCGAGCGTGGTCTGTGGGTCTATCGCTACTTCGACGGCAACCTGCGCGCCCGAGGTCATTACGACTCAGAGGGTCACCGCGTCGGACGCTGGGAGACCTGGTTCCGCACGGGCCAACGGGACGCCGATGGCAAGCGTCAATGGAGCGAGGTCGAGCAAGCTGCCCTGCGCACGGGACCCTGGACTTTCTGGCACGAGAATGGACGCATGCGTTTCCAAGGCGAGTACACTGCCGGTTTGCGTGAGGGCCCGTGGAAGGCTTGGCGGCCCAACGGCCAGCCGGACCCGGCCTACGCCGGGACCTACCGAGCTGGTGTGCTGGATGCGCCAGATACCGAATGAGAGCATCGATTCGTGCACTGCTGTACTTCGCGGGCCTGGTTTGGCTCGCCGTAGGCGCCAGCCTGGCCGCGCGCGGCGTCGGCATGCTGGCTGCCACCCGCGAGCAATCCGGCGAGAACTGGGCCCGCGTGGCTATCGTGCTGGGCCTGCTGCTAGGCGCACTCAAGGGCAAGTACGTGCTCTCCATGAGCGCGCGCCGCAACCGCGACCGCATCCGCAAACTGAGCGCGCCGCGACCCTGGAACGTCTTCGGCCCGAAGTTCTATCCGCTGATCGGGTTGATGATTGGCTTCGGCGCCCTGCTGCGCTGGAGTGCGCGCGCGGGCTACGTGAATTGGGCCCCGGTGGCCGGGCTCTACCTGGGCATCGGCGCGGCCCTCGCGGTCAGCGCCCTGGTCTACTTCCTGCCCATCCCGTCGCCCCTGCCCACCCGGCGCGAGCAAGCCACGCCCAAGGTGCACGCCAAGCGCGGGCTGCTGGTGGTCAACCTCGGCACCCCCGACGCTCCCGACACACGCTCGGTCAAGCGCTACCTCAAGGAGTTCCTCAGCGACCGGCGCGTGGTGGATGCCAACCGCGCGCTCTGGTTCGTGGTCCTGCGCTGCATCATCCTGCCCTTCCGCTCGCCCGGCTCGGCGGCGCTCTACCGCAAGATCTGGACGCCCGAGGGTTCACCCCTGCTGCTGAACTCACAAGCCCTCACGCGCGCTCTCGCGGCCCGCGTGAGCGAGCGTTTCGAAGTGCGCCTGGCCATGCGCTACGGTTCACCGAGCATCGCTAGCGGCCTCGCTGAATTGCGGGCAGCGGGCTGCACCGACCTCAGCGTGCTGTCGCTCTTCCCCCAGGCAAGCAACACCACCACCGGCAGCATTCAAGCCGAGGTCGCGCGCCTCGAAGGCCTGCGCCGCGACCCCATGGCGCTCAGGTTCCTAGCCAGCACGTACGACCACCCCGGCTACATCGCCGCTCTAGCAGAAGGCGTGCGCGACTCCGCCGGCACGGAAGCCGTGGACTTCTATGCCTTCAGCTTCCACGGCCTGCCGGAAGACTACGTGAAAGCGGGTGATCCCTACCTCGAGCAATGCACGGCGACAGCCTTCGCCCTCGCTGAGGAGCTCGGGCTCGCACGCGAGAGCTGGGAGCTCATCTTCCAGTCGCGCTTCGGCGCCACTCCGTGGCTACAGCCCTTCGCCGACGAGTTCGTGACAGCACTGGCGCAGAAGCACAAGCGCGTGCTGATCTGCTTGCCCGGCTTCGCTGCTGACTGCCTCGAGACTCTGGAAGAGATCGGCCAGACCCTAGCGGCAGACTTCCGCGCCGCGGGCGGCCGCGAGCTCGTGGTGGTGCCTGCCCTGAACGATACCCCCACCTACGTGGAGGCCTTGGCTGGCCAGGTCCTTGGATCACCCTCCGAGCCCAATCCCATGCAGGATTGTGGGGCTCCAGGAGTGGAATAGTAGCGAGAGCGGGACTTGAACCCGCGACCCCAGGCTTATGAAGCCTGTGCTCTAACCAACTGAGCTACCTCGCCAAGTGGCCGGGAAGGTAGCCGCCTCGTCCGCCTGGGTCAAGCCGCACCGGGCCACACCCCCAAAGAATCAGCTGAACTCGGCCCGCACAACCTCAGGCGAGAGGTCAGCGCAAACCTCGCCCCGTACGGAGTGGTAGCCGAGATCGATGCTGCAGGGCTCTCCCGAGACATCATCGAAGATGCGGCAGGAGTCGATCGGGTTGGCGTAGAGGTGTAGGGAAATGCTTCGAGAATCGCCTAGGGGACGGATGCGATGCCAAGCGATCTCGTCCTGAATGAAGGCCACCTCGCCGGCCCCCAGGGAGCGCACGCGGCCGCTGGCTAGGCCCGAGCCCGGCTCACCGTCCACGAAGTGCGCTTCCTCCAAAGTGCCCTCCAGGACAGCCATCCAGCAGTTCTGGCCGGAGTGGTCGTGGATAGGACTCGCTTGGCCCTTATCCCAGCAGAGCAGCAGGAGCTCGAACTCTCCACAGCGATGCACCAGATTGCGCGTGTAGCCAGCGTCACTCCAGGTCTGGTACTCCGACCAATCCTGGCTCTTCTGGGCGTAGTCAGCCAAGAGCTGGTGCGCACGGGCACCTTTGGGATCGCGGCGGAACTCGCCTTGGAGCTTGGTACAGAGGGCGTCGAGGGGTTGCTGGGTCACGGTTAGGAGCTCTTTTGTTGGGTGGGGTCGGATGAATCCAACTCGATGCCGCCCCGGGCAGAGGCGAACAGTAGGCAGGCCGGATTGTCCTCGCCCTCGGATCTGGCCGCGTCGCCCAGGGCGACAGGGGTGTGGCGACTGCCCCCAGGATAGCGCACGAATTGGCCCACTTCATATACACCTCGCTCATCTCGATAACCGCCCGCCAAGACGAGCACCTCTTCCACGTCCAGGTGCGTATGAGCGGGATAGCCGCAGCCCGGTTCCATCCGGATTAGCACCGTTGCCCCACGCCCGGCTGCGGCGCGCTCTGAGCCTTCCTCAGCCTCAGCAGCAAGCAACTGCCAGCTGATGCCCGGCCAGTCGGTAGCGCGCCAAGGGACGCCTGTATCGGTGACTCGAAAGCGGAGTTGGGTGTGGAGGGCAATCGTCATGGTCGATGTAGGCGTGCAGGGTCACAGGCCAAGCTGCGGGGATTCACAGAATCTCTGCAATAGTCTTCTCAGCGTACAGGTATTGGTATAAGTTCTTTCGTGGCGGTCTTCGGACCGCTGCGCAAGAGAGTCCAGAAAGGGTGTCATTCACTTTGCGAGCGGTGAATGTCTCGGGAAACCTGACTGGAACTTCTCTCTCCCTCGGGCCGGTGATTTCCCGTCGCCGGCCCCCTTCATTGCTAGAGGGAATGCTCACCGTCGTGAGCCACTTCGCAGAGGGCATGCAGAGGGCATGCAAAGGCCCTGCACGAATTCTAGTCAGGGCAGGGCCGAGCAACGCGTCGGACAGGCTCACGCAAACGGAGCCTCGTTCTGACCGGAGCCTAGGGCAAGAAGGTCCAGGTGTGCGTGCCAGTGAAGTTCTCCGCCACGGTCAGGGTGTCGGCGAAGGGGTTGTGGAACCAACCCACCGAGGTAGCAACCCCATCCCGCGTTACCGAACCGGGCGACGTCGAGATGCCCTTGATAACGAGCACATCACCCGAGTCCAGTGCATCGAACTTGATGGTCAACGGAAGGTCCGAAGTCGCCGTGCCCCAATCCCGAAGGTCCAGTCCGATACTCTGGATGCCCTCTGTGGCCATGATGGAGATGAGGCCGATCGCCGGGTCCAGCTCGTAGCCAAAGGCCGCAAAGTCGTCTGGAACGTCCGCCGTCACATCGAAGTGGTACCAGCGCCCGTCATGATCGGTGATGATGCGGCCCTGCAACGGCACGCTCAGCTGCTGACCGTCGAGCCAGTCGCAAACATCCACTGCGGGCATGGTGTCCCAGGAGTGAACAGCAGACTGAACCGGATTCAAGTCAACCACGGCCCCGGGGAAGGAGCCCAGCAGAGACGCGAATTCCTCGGTCTGATTGACCAAGTACGTCAGGCTGTCACCCGTCGCCCACCAGAACTGTGTAGGCACATGGGTCAGGTTGATCGCCATGTGCGTGCCACCGCTCAACACATCCAAGGTGTTCGGATCTAGCTCGATGCAGGAGGAGCGCCGGTACTTGTAGTCGATCGGCACCGGGCCCCCACCGAAGATCGTCTCGAGCAAGTCCTCGGCCCCTTGCTGGAGGAAGGCCGTGTAGGTATCCACTTGATCCACGCTGCCAGTGTGATCGACCAAAGCGGCAAACATGCCGGCCTTGGGATCCATGTGCCTCGCTGCGAAGGATGTGGCGGCCGCGCCGCCCATGGAGAAGCCCACGCCGTAGATGCGTGAACGATCGATGGGATAGTTATCGAGCACCCAGTCTAGACCGGCGCGCGTGAACTCCTGGGACTCCTTGGAGCCGTAGTTGATCGTAGGGTTACCAACCGGAGAACGCGAAAGCGGACCGAGTAGGTACCAGCCGCGCGCTTGGGTCTCCGCCAGGAACTCCGTATTCAGGATGGCGTCCCCTTGGGACACGTTGAACTGGTGGAAGACCACCAGCAAGGGCCGTTTGCCCGGCCCTGCCACCGCCATGTCCGGCAACCCGAGCACGAACAACTCGGGCACGCTCTGGTTGGGCACGGGCGTGGAGAGGTTGAACCAACCCGGACCGTGCGGCAATGCCGGCAGACTCGAAACAGGCGTGGCCGGAACCGACGCGCCGTTGACCGTGATGGTCAGGGGATCGATCAGATCCTGCCTCAGGGGTGTCGGAACCACACGCCGAGGGCGGCTCTGCAGAGCTCGCAGCGGAGCCCCGGATCCTTGTTGGAGTGTCGGAGTTTTTCGGGTAGCAGCTAGCCCTTGAGCCTGCAAGGGCAGGAGGGGGCTCGCCAGCACGGAGAGGATGCTGAGGGGAATAAGCATTGGAGTGACTACAAAGGTATACACCACTTTGGCTCTCCGGCCGACTCGAGTCCTATTACCCAAATAGGGACCGCCAGCGTGGGGTGGACGCCCTAGCTGAGCCCACAACAGCCACGGAAGCTCCCTCCGGCCCCCAGCAGCACTACAGGGGGTATCAATGTGATCACCCCGACCCGGATTGGGGCCCTCGAAGAAGCCGGGCAGCCAGGCCGAAACGCAGCCCAAGGGCTGAGAATCTCCCGACAGCTACCCCACTGTGCTCGAGGAGAGCTGCCAGACACGCCAGACCGGCCGGAAGGATCCTTGCCCGATCTGACTCAATGGGTAGCTGCCTGCGCTCCCCGAGACCAAGACCCTGCAGATGATGAGCCCAATACCAGGCCTGTTCGGCCGTGGCCTGCAGCCCGTGCAGACCCTCGACCTCGAATTCCGCACCACCGCGGACCAGGGCAACCAAGTTCGCTGCGGCGCCGCCGAGCATGAGGCACTCTCGATTCTGCCCGATGCCCCGCGGGCAAGCTTGTAGCTCAGCGCGCAGCACGGCTCCGAGCTCGGACCAGCCCTCTGCGGCGCCGGATTCCAAGTACCGCTCGGTCAAGCCTAGGGCACCAATCGGAAGCGAGACTCCCTGCGAACCCGCGTCCCAAGCGGCTTCGCTACTGCCGCCGCCCACGTCGAGAACCAGACAATCCCCGTCGTGCGCCGCACTCTCTGCCGCCGCTTCCCACGCGAGGCTCGCCTCTTCCTCACCGGAGAGCACCTCCAACTTCAGGCCCAAGAGTTCACGCACCTGCCCCACGAAGTCCGCAGCATTCGACGCGCGCCGTAGCACGGCCGTTCCCACGGCGCGGCAGCGCTCTCGAGGAATGCCATGACCGTCAGCGATGCTCAGGAACTCCGCGAGCACCTCGAGCGTGCGCGCGCGAGCGGCCTCGTCCAAGTCGCCTCCGTCGATCAAGCCCTTGCCTAACTGCGGCCTGCGCATGGCATCTTCGATAACCACCAGGGGCGATCCCTCGGCCACCAGCAGCAGGCATGTGTTCGTGCCAACATCGATGGCCGCAACCAGCTCGCTCAACGCTTGCCCTTGCCCTTAGCTTTCTTGCTCACGCGCACCTCTAGCTTCTGCTTGCTGCCCTTCACACCGATCTCTTGACGGTGTTTGTCGAGACCGGGGACCTTGATCACCAGCTCCCAGCGGTAGCGTGGCACACGCTCGTGAACATAAGCGTCCTTGCGCGGATCAAAGCGCAACTTGATCTGTTTGGACCCGGTGGGCCGGCCGCCTTCATTCTCCGGCAAGCGCTGCAGGAACACCTCGCCCTTGCGCCGCGGAAGCCCATCCGGGCCAAGCACGGTGACCGTTACGGACGTGGTGCGACGCAACTCTGCAGAGCCTAGGTCGAGCATCGCTCCCGGTTCCAGAGTGATGCGCGGGTAGGTGTAACTCTCCACCCCATCCCCGAAGGCCAGCAGGGACAAGCGTCCCGGTCGCATGCCCTGAATGGAGAAGCGCGTCCCCGAGATCTTCACCGCCCCACGCCGCAGATCATTGAAGCGCAAGCCCGCAATAGGTTCGCCAGTACCTGCCAGACGCAGCTCGCCAGTCACGCTAGCCGGCGCCGGCGGAGGCCTCGGCGTCATGATCAAGTGCAGTGGCGTCGCCCCCGGCAACAGCTGCGCTGGGGCCGCGTCTTCCGGATACTCCCAACCAGGCGCAACCGGAACCACGTACCAAGTCCCCTCGTACAGACCGTCGAACTCGAAGCGTCCCCACTCATCCGCGATGGCGAATTGCTTGGTCCTCGACTTGCGCTCATCAAAGCGCGCCACCGCCACACCGCTCGGAATGGCGTAGCCCGCAGAGTCGACGATCACACCGCTCAGCCGCGAGGTGGGCGTCATGCTCTCCTCCACGTCCGCCATCTCTTCGCTGACGGTGTAGTTCTTACGCATGTCTAAGAAGCCATCGCATTCGTAGACCAAGTGCAACGGCCCCTCCGCCAAGCCTGCAAAGTGAAAGTAGCCGTCAGCATCCGTCAGCATGGACGGCATCTGGGTCAGGCCACGCCCCACCCAACTGCGAGGCGAGACATCCACGCCAGTCAGAGGAAGTCCGGTACCATCGAGCACCCTGCCACTGACCGGGAATCCAGTCGAGAGTTGCAACAGCAGATCGCGCTTGTCCTCCCCCGGCTTGAGTGACAAACGCTGACTAGCCGCGACCGGCTCTATTACGGCACCGCTGTCGAGCGGACCGTAGGCGCGCAGAAATTGCTTCTGCCGGCCGGGCACCTTGCCGAAATCAAAGCCACCACCCGAGTCGGTAATCACGCTGAAGAGTCGCTCATCGCTGAGCTCCAAATCCGTGCGTAGCCCCCAGCTAAAGCTGCTCATCTCGTCCTCCAGGCAGCGCACCACGAGCGCGCCCGCCAGACCCAGCCCCTGCGTATCAAGCACCTTGCCCGCAAGCGTTGCCGGCGCAGCGACCACCACCAACAATGGCTTCGCCTCCTGCCCTTCGACCGTGTTCACCTTGTTCTTCTGTCGGTGCCCCCAGGCGGTGCGCGTCCACACTTCCACCTGTCCAGTGGGCACGCCCTGCATGTTGAAGGTCCCATCCTCAGCCGTCGTGGTCTCCACCGCCGCGAGCAATTCCGTACTGTTCGAAAGCCCCTGAACCTCAGCCTGGAATCGCACGCGCACATTCCCCATGGGCCTGCGCGACACGCCCTCGATCACCTGCCCCTTCACCGTGGAGCCGCGCGGCAGCTCCAAGTCTTCGAAGGTCGGGTTCCCGGGGCTCACCATGATGCCCGCACGCACCACCACCGGCAGGCCCGGCTCGGCGATGCCAACCGCGTAGGTACCCGGCGTCACATCCATGAGCCGATAGCGAAACTGCCCATCGATCTTCACGCTGTAGTCCGGTTCGGCACTACGCCTGCCACGCACCTCCGGCCACAGATGCACGTTCACCCCTTCGGGTAGAGCATTGCCCAAGGAGATCAAGCGCCCCTGCACGGAGCCCGACGGCACCAACAGCACCTCAAGTTCCTGCCCGAAGTCGACCTGGGGTTTGCGCAGATCCACGTATTCCGGATGCTCCACGCGCAGACCTGGGTTCGGCCGCGACCAGTTCAAGCTGAAGCGGCCCTCCGCATCCGTACTCACGTGCGTTTCACCCTGGGTGTCGGCCAGCATCACCAGAGCACCTTCGACCGGCGTTCCGCGCAGCCCATCAAGCACCACTCCCGAAAGACTCAGACTTGGCAGCTGGGTCGCCGCCTCCTGATCGATCACGCCGCTGCGCTGGCCAGCGCGCGGCCCTCGGCCCGCGAGCCCCGCGCCATCGATCTCAGCTAGGTTTGCTTCCGCATCCTGCTCCAGCCCGAGCACCAAGGCATCCGCGGGCTTCGCAAGACCGCTGAGGTCGGGCCCACGGGTTGCCCAGAGCAACCCCACCGCAGCCAATGCAAGCACCACGCCAAGGGCGAGTAGCGGACGATCCTTAGCTGCCATGCAACTATGATCGCTCCCAGCTCTCCTCCCCGCAAGCGCTAGAAAGAGGCCTTACTTCTCAGTCGAGCAAAACTGGAAAGGCGCCGTAGCATTGCCCCTCCAGGTTGAAGACCTGCACGCGCTCGCCGTCGAGGTCCAAGCAGAACACCCGTGTGGGGCCGCCGTCCGCCAGTTCCTCCTCGTTCACCACGACGACGGCGCAGGGATGATCAACTTGGCCAACGTCGCGTCCGCTATGGGCCAGGACACCGCGCACCTGCCCTTCCGCTCCGAGCAGTAGCAAACCGCCGCCCGGCCCCTCGAAGGCCACCACCATGCGGCTATCGGAGAGAGTTGCGAAGGCCACCGGCTCCGCATCCCCGGGCAGGCTCTCACTCAGGTCCAGGCTGTAGTGATGCTCCAAGCCGCGAAATACCTGCATACGCTGCGCCCCGCCCTCGAGGGCAAAGATCGAATCCCCGCGCACATCCAAGGCCCGTAGCCTTCGAAAGCGTCCGCGCGGATCACCCTCCGGACGCAGGGAACGAAACTTCCCCGACTCGGGCAAGAGCACGTGCAGGGCATGCCGACGCATGCCACCGGAAGCCACCCAGACCTCCAACTCATCGTCCGCGCCGCGCGCCACAACATCCACGGGTGTGCCCATGCAACCGGCCTCATCCGCGCCCTGGTCGCCGCCCTCGCCCACCGTGGCGACCTCCTTGCCGAAGAGCGTGAAGGCGCGCAGCTTGCCCGCCGGCGTATCCGCGACCCACAAGCGATGGTCCCCATCCATGGACAGGCCAGCGGCTGCCGAACGCAAAAGGTGCTCGTCCATGAAGCGAAACTGCGTCCCGAGCGCACGCCCATCCAAGTCGTAGGCCGTGATCCAAGCATCCTTGCGATGGCGGCCGACGTAGAGCACACCGGAGTTGTGACAAAGGCTGCCGTGCATGGATAGCTACAGGGTAGCGCCCGATGCCGCCGAGCGCAGCTCCACCAGCACCAGCTCGGCAGGAACGCCCACTCGAATGGGCAAACCCACCACCCCCAGGCCGCGACTGACGATCAAACTTGTCGTGCCGAGATCCACCCGCAGGCCCGGGTGGGCCGGACCCAGACCGCGCAGGTAAGGCAGATCCACCTGCGTCCCATGGGTATGGCCCGACAGGATCGCCGCGCAACCCTTACGTGCGAGCACGCGTGCTCCCAAGGGATTGTGACACAGCAGCACTTCCACATCTCCCGGCCGCAGTTCCTTGCGCGCGGCATGCACATCCAACTCGCGTGCCTCCTCCAGATCCTCGAGCCCGGTAATGACCAACGGCAAGGACTCACCATCGCGCTGCAAGCGCACACCCTCATTGCGCAAAAAGCGCACACCCTGCGCGCCGTACTGTGCTGCGATCTCATGCTCGCGACGGCCGCGATAGTCGTGATTGCCGAACACAGCGAAGCACCCGGAAGGGGCCTGCAACTGAGCCAGGTCCGGCAAGACGCGCAGCGCATCTTCAGGCTGGTGAGCGCAGAAATCCCCGGTCAACGCTACCGCATCGGGAGCCTCCGCATGCAAGGCCGCCAAGACATGTCGTAGATCGCCGCGACCTAAGAAAGGACCCGCATGTAGGTCCGAGAGATGCGCGATGCGAAAACCCTCGAGCACAGCAGGCAGCTCCGCAATCTCCAGCACCTCGTGGCGCACCCGAAAGCGTCCGGGTCCCAGGCGCCAGCGCCGATAGTAGGCACGCCCACCCAGCAAGCGGGCGCAACGCTCCGCGAGGGCGAATAGAAAGCGACGTGCTGGGGGGTGTCGGCGGGGGGCGACGCGGGGTGTGCTCACAATGAGATGGTGCCTAGGGGGTCACTTAGGCCCCAGGGTAGGCCCCCCTAGTGGCCCATGATGAATCAAGCAGCAGAATCCCGGGCAAATCTGTCCCCTACGGTGGCCGAGATGAATATATATTCCAGGATAGCCCGCGAGGGTGAATAATCATGACCATGCAAGGCAGCTACACATCGGAGGATCGACGCACGCTCATTCGTAGCCTGCTCGCCGATCGCCAGTTGGGTAGCCAGGAGGAGCTCCTCGGAGCCCTAGCCGAGAAAGGGGTGCGCACCACGCAACCCGTGCTCTCGCGCGACTTGCGCGCCTTGGCCGCCGTCAAGCGTGACGGCGTCTACCAAATCCTCGAAGACGAGCGCGTCACGCCCCTCGAGACGCTTTCCATCCTGCTGCGCAGCGCGCAGGTAGCGGGCCCCAACATGGCGGTCGTGCGTTGTGAACCAGGAGCCGCCAGCGCCATCGCGCGCGCCCTGGATGCCGAAGACCTGCTCGGCTCCCTCGGCACCGTAGCCGGGGACGACACCGTATTCATCGCCATGAGCGATGCCGACGCCGGTGCTGCACTCTGCGCACGGGTACGCGAATTGCTCTAACCGTTCGACTGCTAGACGAAGAAGGAAACTCGCTCTGCAAACCTGCCCTTGAGATTTTGAGAAAACTTGGCCGCCGTCCATCGGATGAGTGGCGTCGCGGATGGATTGCGTAGGGAAGAGGAGAGACTGCGCCCATCAACCAGACTCGGGAACCACGGTTCCGTTCAACCCAGAGCCGGGCTGTTCGGACACCACCCGAGGACGGGGTACACCTTCCGCAATGACGCCGCGATTCCGAAGGGCGGCGGCCTTTTACCTACTGCGGTCGCTCGAGAGTGAGCGATTCGCCCGTGTGCAGTGTGCTACTGCCATTGGGATTGATCACCTGCACCTCGCCCTCCAGGCACTCGGCCTGCGCGCCACTTGGGCTGACGATCACGAGCAGGATGCCGTCCTCGAGCACGAGCATGCTGCCCTGCACTTGAATGCGCGCTTCGCCGCGCACCTGCAGTTCGCCGCGATCCAGACGTAGGCGCAAGGGGCGCTGCCCCTGATAGGAGACAGCGGTCTGGGCGCCCATCTCAGCCTGGCCGCGCTTGGTAGAGATCTCCGCGTGACCATCCGGGCCCGTGGCGCAGTAGCGACCGGGCACCAACTGACCGGGCTCGCCGTCGAGATCGATGGGCAGGGCGTCCACCACCACCTGGCCCGCATGGGCCAGCAGCTGTGGTCCCCCCTTGCCAGCGCGCACCTTGACCACAATCAGCAGGCCCGCCAGCAGCGCCGGATAGATGACCGCCCGTAGACGCGCGCGCCGAGCGCTGGGGGGCTCCTCCTGCTTGGCATGCTCGCTGCGCAGATCCTCCATCTGCCGCTCGACCTCTTGACGTTCGTGCCGGCGCTCCGCTCCCACAGATGCGCGCTCCTCGCCGGCGGCCATAAAGGCAGCACGGCAATCCTCACACCCAGCCAGATGGGTCCGCAACTCGGCCACAACAGCCGACTTGAGGCGCCCGGAGAGATGCTCGGAGAACAGCTCGTGGACGGATTCACAGTGAAGGGGGGCGGACATCAGGGCTTCACCATGGAGTCCAAGGGCCTCGGATGCAGGCCCCTTGAGGGCGGAACTAGCCCAGATGCTCGGCGCCAGCCCGGATTCGGGAGAGACTCGACTCGCGGCCGAGCAGATCCATGATCTCGAACAGGTCGGGCCCGCCGGGCTGCCCGGTCAGGGAAAAACGAAGCGGCTGGAAGAGCTCCGGAATCTTGGCCTCCTGCTCCCCCACCCAAGCCTTGGTGGCAGTGGCTAGATCATCCACGTTCTCGTCCGCGGGGCGCGCCTCGAGCCAGCCAGCGTAGTCCACCAGCAGCTGCGGCCCGCGCTCACGCTTGCGCGCGCCTTTCTCCGCCTTCTCTTGGTAGGCGACCGCATCATCCGCCGCCATGAGCGGCGCAATCCAATCCGGGACCTGGCTGTAGAGCTCGCAGCGCTCCTGTACCAGAGCTACCGCTCGCAGCACGTGCTCCGCGCGCGCATCGAGCTGCGCCTGGTCCGCGATACCGGACTTCAGAATGAAGGACGTCGCATGCTCCAGCAATTGCTCGGGGCTCTCCGCGCGCAGGTACTCGCCCGCCAGCCACTGGAACTTCTTCGGGTCGAACACAGCGCCGGCCTTAGAAACAGCGGCGGGGTCAAAGTTCGAGCACAGGGTCTGCATGTCGAAGACCTCGGTCTCGCCGTCGAGGGCCCAACCCTGCAGGGCCAGGTAGTTGAGGATCGCGCCTTGGGGGTAGCCGTTGGCGCGATAGTCACCGAGGGAGGTGTCGCCGGTGCGCTTGCTGAGCTTCTTGCGATCGCTGCCGAGCATCAGCGGCAGGTGGCCGAAGGCCGGCGCTTCCAGGCCCAGAGCTGAGTAGAGCAAGAGCTGCTTGGGCGTATTGATCAGGTGCTCCTCACCACGCAGCACGTGAGAGATCTCCATGGCCGCGTCATCGCAGACCACCACGAAGTTGTAGGTGGGCATGCCCGCGTCCCGGCGCACGAGCACCCAGTCGTCGATCTCCCCGTGGGGAATGCGCACGTCGCCGCGGATCAGGTCCTTGAAGCGCGTCTCGCCCTCGGGGATGCGCGCGCGGAGAGCGAAGGACTCCCCCGCTGCTGCGCGGGCATCGGAATCGGCCGCGCTCAGGTCACGATCGGGACCGCGGTAGGCCACGCGCTGCTTACGGCCTTCCTGTTCGGCACGCCAAGCATCGAGCTGCTCCTGCGTTGAAAAATCGCGATAAG
>JBLIOL010000045.1:0-23045 GCA_047639615.1 Planctomycetota bacterium
TCGCTACCCGCGTCCGAACCCAGATCGCCCGGAGTAGCCGGCACCGCGCCCGCGCCCGAGAGCGCAGCCGCCAATTCCAAACTTGCTCCCACACGAGCCGCGTGCAGGAAGAACTCCTGCTCACGTTCAAGCAGCATGGGCTCCGGCGCCTGCGCTAAGTCACGGCACGCGAGTAGCGCACGCAAGGCCGCTAGACGTAGGTCCGCCGACGCCGCTTCGCGGAATACGGAGCGAGCCAAATCCCTAGCTGCCGGCGCGCCCAAGCCCTGCCCCTCGAGCACCACCAGCCGCGCCCATTGGGCCAGATCACGAGCTTGTGCTTGGCGTGCTGGCCGCAGGTCGTTCAAGCCTTCCAGATGCACGGGCAACAGCGCTCGTCCATCGTTCCCCATGGGCGCACAGCGCGCTAACGCGCGCGCCACTCGGCCCGCGAGAGCGCGCCCCTCGGGCGCACCCCCATCAAGCTCCAAGTCTACGCGCTGCCACAGCTTGCGTAAGTGCGCAGGGTCGGCCAATCCAGGCACCACATGACTGCGTGCCGCCGCGGCCAAAACCCCCTCCAAAGCGGCCGTATCTCCCCGTTCAAGCCAACGGCGCTCCAACCACTGCAGCCCCGCCGGCCAGCCCAATTGGCCCAAGGCGCGCGCCGCAGCGACATTGCCCGCCGCGTCGAATTCACGCTGCACGCCGCGCACCCAGGCTTCGACCAACTCGGCCGTGCTCGCGCCGCGTTGACGTTCCTTAACGCACACGCGCACCCAGGGCTGCGTGCCCGGCGCGGAGAGGGCGGCCTCCATTGCATCCTCGCGCCAACCATGCACCACGAAGGTGACCTGCGGTCCGGAGGTCATAGCGCGCAGCAACTCCGCCCAGCTACCGTTCATGACACGGCCGCCGTCCTGCGCCAGGCGCCTGGGCGGCTCGAGCACCAACCCCGGATCGACCACGATCGGCGCGGGCCCATGACCCAAGCGATCCAGACGATCGAGGGCCTCGAACCAGCCCTGCGGCTGCTGCTCCAGGCGCAGACCCGAGCGCAGCTCACGCCCCCATGCATCCGGCATCAGCCGACGCGCGAAGGGCTTGTCCAAGGCAGCCCGATCCCAACGCAGCAGCGCTTCACCCAAGGCCGCGCGGCCAAAGCTCTGGACCTGCGTGTCCGTATCCATCAAGGCGAGGGCGGCCAGCTCCAAGTGTCGGTCCTCCTCTCCCACGGCCTGCACCAGCCGGGCACGGGTCTCGGGCCCCGATTCCTGCAGGGCCTGGGCTAGAGCGCCGTGGTCCCGGGGCAGCAGGTTGGCCCCCAGCCACTCCTGGGCTAGGCGCCGGGCCTCCGGATCGGAGGCCTCCAGGGCGGCCAAGGCCGCGTCCCGCTGGGTGTCGCGATCGGGCTCAGAGGAGGGCAAGGCGGCGGATCCAGTGCCGGCCAGGCCCCCAAGCAGGACGAATGCGGCTAACCGGGGCCACAGGCGGCGTGCAGAAGGTGCATCCATGGCCCTCGAGGATAGGCTATTGCGCCCATGTTTCGTCGACTGCTAATCGCCAACCGAGGAGAGGTAGCCGTGCGCGTCGCGCGCGCCTGCCGCGAGCTCGGAGTTTCTCCCGTAGGCCTGGCCTCCGAAGCCGACGCCGGAGCCTCCTGGCTCAGCGCCTTCGACCAGGTCGTGTCCATCGGTGGTCGCACTCCTAAGGAGAGCTACCTACGCCTAGAAGCCGTGGTCCAAGCCGCGCTCCAAACCGGGTGCACAGCCGTGCACCCCGGCTGGGGTTTCTTAGCCGAGAGCCCGCGCTTCGCCGCCCTGTGCGAGCAGCACGGCCTGACCTTCGTCGGCCCGACGGCCGGCATCATGGAACGCATGGCGCTCAAGTGGCCGGCCAAGCGCACCATGGCGGGCTTCGGCCTCGAGGGCATCCCCGGCTCCGACGGCTTGATACCGAACGCCGAGCAGGCGCGCATGATCGCCGACCAGGTGGGCTACCCCTGCCTGCTCAAGGCCGACTCCGGCGGCGGCGGGCGCGGCATGCGCAAGGCCGACGGACCGGATGACGTAGCCGCAGCCTTCGCCGCCGCTAGCGCCGAAGCCAGCGCCGCCTTCGGTGACGGCTCGCTCTACCTCGAGCGCTACCTGACCGGTGGCCGCCACATCGAGATGCAACTGCTAGCCGACGGCTACGGCAACGCCGTGCATCTCGGCGAGCGCGAGTGCTCGATCCAACGCAATCACCAGAAGCTGATCGAGGAGAGCCCCAGCCCGGTACTCGCCGCTGCCGAACGCGAACGCATCGGCGCAGCCGTGGCCGCCGCCGCCGCCAGCATCGGCTACACGGGCGCCGGCACGGTCGAGTTCCTGCTGCACCCCGACGATGGCCGTCTCTACTTCATGGAGATGAACACGCGCCTACAGGTGGAGCACCCTGTCAGCGAAGCGCTCACCGGCATCGACATCGTGCAAGCCCAATTGCGCATCGCCGCTAATCAGCCCCTGGGCCTCGTCCAGGACCAAATCGAGCTCAAGGGTCACTCCATCGAGTGCCGCATCAACGCCGAGGATCCCTCACAGGACTTCCGCCCGAGTCCGGGCGTACTAGGTACCTTCGAAGTCCCCACGGACCAAGGCCCTGGCAGTGTGCGCATGGACACGCACCTGGCCGTAGGCGATGAGATCTCGCCCTACTACGACTCGCTCTTGGCCAAGGTCATCGTGCACGCCGAGGACCGCGCCGCCGCCATCGAGACCATGGAGCGCACCCTGCGCGCCACGCGTATCGAGGGCGTCGCTACCACCATTCCCCTGCACTTAGCTGTGCTCGCCTCCGACGAGTTCCGTCGCGGCGAGTACGACACCACCACCATCCCCGGCTGGCAGCCCGCCGCCCCCGCGAGCTCCTGATATGGCCCACGTCCCCCTGGCCCCCATCGGCTCGCCGCGCGACGCCTTCCTGGATGAGAAGACCTTCGACCGCCGCAAGGCGGATTGCGCCGAGCGCGTAACCCAACTGGAAGAGCGCCGCGCTGGCGTCGCTGCCGGTTGGGGCGAGAAGTACAAGGACCGCGTCCACGCTAAGAAGAAACTCACCGCCCGCGAGCGTCTCGAAGTGCTCTGCGACGAGGGCACGCGCCCCTTCGAGGTCGGCACCTTCGTCAACGACGGCAAGAAGTTCGGCAAGCTTGCCTCCCCCGCCGCCGGCGTGGTCACGGCCTTCGCCAAGGTCTCCGGGCGCTGGACCATGGTGATCGCCAACGACAACACCGTGGCCTCCGGCTCTTGGTGGCCGCAGACCCCCGAGAAAATCGAACGCGCCCAGGACATGGCCCTGCGCCTGCGCCTGCCGGTGGTCTACCTGGTGGACTGCTCCGGCCTGTTCCTGCCCGAGCAATCGCGCTCCTTCCCGGGCCGCACGGGCGCCGGCCACATCTTCCTCAAGAACTCCGTGCTCTCGGATAAGGGCGTGCCGCAGATCGCGGGCGTCTTCGGCGACTGCATCGCAGGCGGCGGCTACATGCCGATCATCTCCGATCGCGTGGTCATGACCGAGCAGGCCTACATGGTCATCGCCGGCGCCGCGCTGATCGCCGGCGCTAAGAGTCAGAAGCTCTCCAGCCTCGACATCGGCGGCCCCGAAGTGCACGTACACCAATCCGGCTGCGCCGATGTGCGCGTGCCCGACGACGAGGCTGCGCTAGTCTTCATCCGCCGCGAAATCGAACGCCTGCCCACCAGCGGCGCCGACTACCACCGTCACGGGTTCGAACCCAGCGCCCCGCACCACCCGGCCGCTGAGCTAGAGGGCCTGCTGCCCGCCGATCATCGCCACGTCTACCCCGTGGACGAACTCGTCGCGCGCGTGGTCGACCGCAGTCTCTTCTGGGAGCTCTGGCCCGATCGCGGCCAGGAGGTCATGGTCGGCGTCGGCCGCGTGAACGGTCTCTACGTGGGCTTCGCCGCCAACCGTCAGGGCCTGGTAGACGACGCCGAGAACCGCGAGGGCAAGAAGCCCGCCGGCATCCTCTACCGCGAAGGCATCGCCAAGCTCTCCGCCTTCAGCCGTGCCTGCGACGACGATGGCATCCCGCTGATCTGGATGCAGGACGTCTCCGGCTTCGACATCGGCGTGGAAGCCGAGCGCCTGGGTCTGCTCGGCTACGGCTCGAGCCTGATCTACACCAACTCCACGCGCACCACTCCCATGTTCACGGTGCTGCTGCGCAAGGCCTCCGGAGCCGGCTACTACGCCATGGCCGGCATGCCCTACGAGCCCATCGTGCAGCTCTCCACGCCCTTCACGCGCCAGTCAGTAATGGAGGGCCGCACGCTCGCCATCGCCGCTTTCAACACCAAGCTCGACGACGACTTCGAGATCGCTGTGGAGGACCCCGAAGAGCGCGCCGCCATCGAGCAGGGCATGGCCGACACGGAAGCGCGTATCGAAGCCGACATGGATCCGTACCAGGCCGCCAGCCAGATGGACACGGACGAGATCATCTCCCCCAGCGAGCTGCGCCCCTGGCTCGAACTCTTCGCTGAAGCCAGCTACCAGGCCACAGGCTACCGCCGGGTGCGCAACCCGCGCATCTGGTCCCTGCACGACCTCGCTGCCCTCTACGAGCCCCGCGGCTAACCAGGACATCCCCGTGACCGACTCCCTCGAACTGATCGCCAAACGCAGCGGCGAGCGCCTGACCCTGGCGAGCCCCGACGTGGGCCGCTTCACCTGCGCCGTGCCCAAGGGCCAAGCGCTCGTACCCGGTCAAGTGGCCGGCGTATTGCTGCGCCTCGGGAGCTCCAGCGAGCTCTGCGTGCCGGCTGGCGTACGCGGCGTTGTGGCTAGCGAAGCCCCGAGTGCCATGCGCATGGCCGTGGACTGTGGTGAGGTGCTGTACGAGCTGCTTCCTCTCGTGGAAGGCGCCGGCGACCTCGAAGATGAAGCCGATACAGCCAGCAGCAGCAGCAGCAGCGACGGCGCTTTGCTCTCCGAACAATCCGGTCGTTTCTATCGCAAGCCCGCGCCCACGGACCCCGACTTCGTCAGCCCCGGCGACGTGATCGAAGCCGGCGCCGCCGTTGGCTTGATCGAGGTCATGAAGACCTTCACCCAAGTGCACTACACCCCGAGCGGCGGCCTGCCCGCCCGCGCCCGCGTAGTGGCCTTCCTAGCTGAGGACGGCGCGGACGTCAGCCGCGGCACACCCCTCCTGCAAGTCGAACCCGCCTAGCGGCGCGCCCATGAGCTCCTCCAAGAACACGCCGCTCTTGCTCCTGGCTTTGGTGCTAGCCAGCGCCGCAATGCTCACGGTGTACATGCTCAGGCCCGGCTCAAACGCGGAGCACACGCCCGACCAGTCGCTCACCCAAGCGCTGCTTGTGGGTGCGGACGGAGGACCTGCCGAGGGTCCGGAGGTAGGCCCCGCAAAGGCCGCGAACGAGGGCTCCGAAAACACTCAAGGCCTCGACCAGGACGGCCTGCAAGCGGAGCTCGAATCGGAGTTTGAGCTGCTCGTCATGGACGGCTCTGGCCGCGAACTCACCGAATTCAGCCTGACCCTCGACGGCCCCGGCGGCGAACATATCGAACGCACCAGCGCCGGCCTCATCCGCGGTCTAGCCGCGGGCGCATGGAAGGTGCGAGGCGATGCAGTGAACCTGCTGCCCGGCTTCGGCGAGGTAGAGCTCGTGCTCGGCAAGCGCCGCCGTCTGGTGCTCCAACTGCTCGACACCCTGCGCATCGAGGGCACCCTGGTCGACAACCACGGCCAGCCCCTGCCCCGCGTCCAGGTCTGGCTGCTAGGTCCCGGCCAGTCCCACCCCACGAGCCTGGCCTTGGCCAAGGCGCGCCTAGGCACGATCACGGGAGTCAATGGACGCTTCGAATTGCGCCCCACCGAACCCGAGAAGTACAGCATCAGCGTCGGCCCCCCGGGCGCGCCACGCTGGACCCAGCGGCGTGGACAGGAACTCGAGCCCGGCGGCCCTACAAAGGTGCGTGTGGTGATCCCTAGCGTGGGCGGCCTCCAGCTGCGCATGGCCAAGGCCCCCGCCGGCCAGGCGGTCGACTTACTCAGCATCAAAGTCGAAGTGGTCAGCGAGATTCCGGTCGGTAGCGGCAGCGCCACCGCCAACCAACGCGGCAAGGGCGAAGGCAATCGCGACGCGCGCCAAGACGCACGCCGTGAAACACGCGGCAAGCCCCCGCGCGAGGACGGCGACAAGCGCCAGGGCAATCGGCCAGATAATCGACAGGGCACCCGCCAGGGCAACTCACGCCTCTCGGAAGATGCACCCGTAGGCAAGTCCGACGGCGAACGCTTCAGGCGTTGGGAAGTGGTCACCCTCACCGAGGGCGACGAGAAGTTAGCCAAGTCCGCCCCTCCGCAAAGGGAGCTGCGCTTGTTCCTCACGCGCCGCGGCGGCCGCTTCGAGTGCAGCCCTGGCTTCCTGCTCACCTCCGGCATCCTCACCCGCGTGACTGTGCCTTGGCCGCCCGTGGGCGCCACCGAGGGCATCCTCGGCCTTGTGATCGAACGCATCCCCGGCCCCGAAGGCGACTCCGCCATCGGCTGCACTTGGACGCAGTAGTTGTCCTAGTCCTCGTGGTAGCCGAGGACCACCAGTAGGCACGGGCCCCCGTGAATCACGTTCAGGCCAGCTGCCTCGGCGCGTTCCACAGCTGCGGCACTCTCCGCGCCGGGCTGCATCCAGAGCTGACCGATCCCAAGCTCGATGGCCTGCTCCACAACCTGCTCGGTGATGGCCGGAGGAGTGATGATCGAAACCCCGTGAAGCGGTTCGCCGATGGAAGCGAGGTCGGGAAAAGCGGGAAGCCCCTCGACCTCAGCTGCCCTGGGGTTGATCGGGATTACGCGGTGCTGATTCTGCTGGTAGCAGCGCAGTACCTTATTGCCGTACTTCTCCGGGTCCGTGGAAGCGCCCACAACAGCGAAGGGCTCGCCGTCTAGGAAGCGACGGATCTGTTCATCAAGGTCCATGCTCGATCTTAGCCTGCCCAGCCCCAGAGCGAAGCAGCCCCGTCAGAAGCAAACTGCTCACCACGCAAATTGCGCCAGCCATGCCCGCCTCGGCCATTCGGCCGTAGATCAGGA
This sequence comes from Planctomycetota bacterium, assembly GCA_047639615.1. Taxonomy (GTDB): domain Bacteria; phylum Planctomycetota; class UBA1135; order UBA1135; genus CAYWNK01. The sequence goes on from JBLIOL010000045.1 coordinate 7,100, forward strand.
ACCCAATACCGAAGAGCGCGCTGTAGACCACCACGCAACCGAGCAAGGCCCCAAGCAAACCCAGCTTGAGCGAATCCGGCTCGCGGCTCGGGTTCGGCAATCCAGCCCGCACGCGGTCCCAACCTGACCCCGCGGGATTCAACTTCTCAACGAAACTCGCCAGTCGCTCCGCGCCCACGGGCGCCGTCAGGAACATGGTCGTGACCCAAATCGCCGTGGTCAGCAAGACCGCGAAGGGGAAGTCCCACGGATCCGGAATCATCACGCCGAGCGAAGTCTGTGTCATGCATAGGGCCACCACACCGGAACCCACCATGGCCGCGATCTCTGCCGGCGCGTTCACGCGCCACCAGAACCAACGCAGCATGAAGATCAGCCCGCTGCCGGCGCCAAACATCAGGATGAAGTTGAAGATCTGCAGCGCGTTCTCAAGCTGCAAGGCCAAGAGCGCCGCTAGGGCCATGGTCAACACCGTCACCACTCGCCCCACCCAGACCAACTCGCGCTCGCTGGCATCGGGCTTCACGAAGCGCTTGTAGGAATCGTTGACCAGATAGGACGCGCCCCAGTTCAGGTGCGTGGAGACGGTCGAGATGAAGGCCGCCGCCAGGGAAGCCACCACCAGACCCAGAACCCCATGGGGCAAGAAGGTCAGCATGGCCGGATAGGCCAAGTCATGCCCGACCGACTTCTCAGCCACCTGCGGGAAGGCCGCCTGCAGGCTGGCGAGATCCGGGTAGACGATCAGCGAACACAGGGCCACCAGGATCCACGGCCAAGGCCGCAGAGCGTAGTGCGCCACGTTGAACATCAAGGTCGCGCCGAGGGCGTGGTTCTCGCTCTTCGCCGCCAGCATGCGCTGGGCGATGTAGCCACCACCACCGGGCTCCGCCCCCGGATACCAAGAGGCCCACCACTGCACGGCCAAGGGCACGAACATGAGCTTGATGAAGTCGCTGGTAAGCACGCCGTCCTCGAACATGGTCGGCACGAGACGCAGATGATCGCGCACATTCTCATGAGCCAGCAAACCGCTAAGTCCACCCACATCCGGATGACCGAGCGCATACCAAGCCGCCAGGATCGAGCCGACCATGGCCGTCACGAAGAGCACGACGTCCGTGAGCAGCACACCCAAGAAACCGCCCGTGCACGACAGCACCGCCGTTAGCACCGAAGCGATCACAATCGTCTGCACCGGAGTCAGCCCGAGCATCACCTGCCCGATCTTGATTGCCGCTAGGCACACCACCGAGAGCACGATCACGTTGAAGGCGAGCCCGAGGTAGAGCGCCCGGAAGCCGCGCAAGAAGGCCGCCGAGCGGCCGTCGTAACGCAGCTCGTAGAACTCCATGTCGGTCATGACCCCCGAACGCCGCCACAGTCGCGAGTACAGGAAGACCGTGATCATCCCGCTCACCAGGAAGGCCCACCAGACCCAGTTTCCCGCGACGCCGTTCTGACGCACGATGTCCGTCACCAGGTTAGGCGTGTCCGCCGAGAAGGTGGTCGCCACCATCGACGCACCGAGCAGCCACCAGGGCATCGTGCGGCGCCCGAGGAAGAAACTATCCGTGTCCTTCCCCGAGCGCTTCGCGACCCATAACCCAACGCCCAGCACCAAGGCAAAGTTCAGCCCGATGATCAGCCAGTCAAGTGCGTTGAGTTGCATGGGATCTAGGCCTCGTTACCTTCGGCCTCGTCGCCCGACTGCTTAGCGATGTGCGCGATGGTGAAGAGGATGAAGGCCAGGCCCGCAATGGCCAGGGCCGAGTTGGCCATGTCCGGCAGTTTCAGATCCAAGCCCTTGATCTTGCCGCCACCGTTGATGGCCACGAAGAGAGCCAGGCCCACACCGGTCAGACCCGCGCCGCCGACCAGACCAGAACCCACCAGGGTGCCACGCTCGCGGCGCGACTCCTTCTCTGCATCCGTGCCCTTCTTGGTGAGCAGGTGTCGCAGAAGACCGCCCAGGAAGACGGCCGCCATGGTGTAGAGCGGCAGGTACAAGCCAACCGCAAAGGCCAGCACCGGAATCTTGATCAGCTCGCCAACAACGGCCAGGCCTGCGCCGATCAACAGCAACGTCCAGGGCAGGGTCTGCTCCAGCACACCGTCGATGACGAGCTTCATGAGCACACCCTGAGGCGCCGGCAGGTCCGGGCCACCGAGGCCGCCATCAGCCTGGGAGTGCAAGAGCATCACCACCGCGCAGACCGCGCCCGCTGAGGTAATCACGCCCAAGAGCTCGCCGATCTGCTGCAAGCGCGGCGTCGCGCCGAGCACGTAGCCTGTCTTCAGATCCTGCGAGCAGTCGCCCGCGATGGAAGCCGCGATGCAGACCACCGTGCCCACCATGAGCGCCGTGGCCTTACCAGCCACGTCCGTCCAACCGCACAGGTAGAACACCAGGCTCGTGGCTAGCAGCGTAGCGATCGTCATGCCGGACGTAGGGTTCGAAGTCACCCCAACCAAGCCCACGATGCGCGCGCTAACCGTCACGAAGAAGAAGGCGAAGATCGCGATCAGGATCGAAGCCAAGCCGCGCACCAGTACCGAGTCCAGGTAGCCGAGCACGCCGGGGATCAGTGTCAAGCCCAACAGAATCGCACCGAGGGTCAGCAGCAGCGTCTTCATGGAGAGGTCGCGATCCGTGCGTTCCACCGCCGCTTCCGTACCGCCGCGCATCTGAGCGATACCCACCTTGAAGGATTCCACCATGGTCGGGATGGACTTGATCAAGGTCAGGATACCTGCCGTAGCAACCGCACCCGCGCCGATGTAGCGCACGTAGCGATTCCAGATCTGACTCGCGTCCATGTCGCGGATCAGGTGTTCGGTCTCGGGGTAGAAGGGCGTGTTCAAACCCGCGCCCCAGATACCAATGCCCGGGATGATCAGGAGCGCCGAGATCGCGCCGCCGGCCGCCATCACAGACGCCACGCGAATGCCGAGGATGTAGCCCACGCCGATCAGCGCCGGCGAAACGCTCACCGCCAAATTGGCCTTGTAGGGCAAGGACCAGGACCACTTGCTAGGAATGACCTTGAGTCCATCCGTGAGCATCTTGATCAAGATGCCGAGGCCGATGCCCTTGAACACGGGCGCCGCCTGACGGCCGCCCGCTTCCGAAGCCACCAGCACTTCCGCGCAGGCCATGCCCTCGGGATACGGCAGATTGCCGTGCTCACGCACGATCAAGAATCGCCGCAAAGGAATCATGCACAGCACGCCGATCATGCCGCCGGCCATGGCCAGCAAGGTCAGCTGCAGCCAAGCGGGATCCGTGCCCCACATGAACAACGCGGGCGTTGTGAACAGCACACCGGAAGCAACCGAGGAACTCGCCGAGCCCACTGTCTGCGAGAGGTTTGCCTCCAGCAAACTTCCGCGCCGGCCTGCCTTGGAGAAAGCCCGGAAGGCCACCACCGTCAGCACCGCCACAGGAATCGACGTACTGATCGTCAGTCCCGACTTGAGTCCCAGGTAAACGTTGGCCGCACCAAAGGCGATGCCCAGCAGGATACCCGTGAGCACCGACTGCACAGTGAACTCTGGCTGCGTCTGACCGTGGGTCAGGGGCAGGAAGGTCTCCCCGGGCTTAGGCGAATAGGCGGAACGGGGGAGCTTGGTCTGCGTCATGGTCGCGCGATGAGTGGCTAGGGCCCTGGGGCCCCGCAAGATTCCGGAGAGGACCTACGATAGGGCCAACATGGAATTCCGATCGCACTCTCTATCGAATCCTCTGCTCGCCCTAGCCCTCATCGCCGCCGCCACCTGCCCGGCAGCCCTCGGCCAACGGGGCACCAGCCCGGTCAGCGTGACCGCCCCCGCCAGCGCCCTCGGCAAGCTCGCCACACCCGGCAACTGGAGCAGCTTGCCCCCCATGCCGCCCCCGCCCAGCGCCGGCATCCAGCGCCCGGTCATTCTGCTGACCGGCTACTGGCCCCCCACCAACGAGATGATCCGACATTTCGCCTCGGACCCGGCCCTCAATACGAACTGGCTAGGTTCCGACTGGGAAGGCCGCGGCTACGACATCCACGCCTACTTCCCGGAGTTCGCGAACCCCAACTGCGGCAACTGCGGCAAGGGTCAAGGCTGGCTCGAGGTCGATTACCAAGACACCGTCGCCGACTGGGCCACCATCACGGCTTTGCACCGGCCCGTGGCACTCATCACCTTCAGCCGCGGGTTCAACAACTCGTCCTGGGAGGTGGAGATGAACCAGCTCAACCGCAGTAGCTGGATCGGCGACTTCGTCGCGCCTACCCAGCCGACACCCTCGCCCCCGGACGGCACCATCGCCACTGGCACCATCCGACCCTCGGTCAACCCGGTGCAAGCCATCGTCGACCGCGTAGGTGCGGCCGTGCCCGCGGTCAATCCCTTCATCTGCTTCACCGGGAACGGCGGCGGCTATCTCTCCGAGTTCATCGCCTACCTGGGTGTCTGGTATCAGGACCAGCACCACGCGCCCTCCGATCCCGATCGCTGCGTCGCGGCAGGCCACGTGCATGTGGGCGGCCAAGTTTCCTGGGCCAACGCGCGCCTCGCCGCCGAAGAAACCCTGCGCACGGTCATCGACCACGTGGACTCGGTCCTCGGCTGCACCAACGTGCAGCGCCACTGCGGCTCCAACGCCAACTCCAGCGGCGCCGCCTCCAGCCTGCACCTCTACGGCACCGGATCCATCAGCGGCGAGCTCACGCGCCTGATGGCCGACAACCTACCGACCAATCAGTTCGGCATCTTCTTCTACGGCCAAGGCCAAGCACAAACGCCCTTCGGCGACGGCCTGCTGTGCGTCAGTCAACAGCTCACACGCATCCCTGCCGTAAGCCAATCCGGCGTGGGCGGGCGCTCTTGGATGGACCTGGACTTCAGCAGCACACCGCTTGGATCCGGCCCGAATACCATCGCGCCCGGCTCCACCTGGTCCTTCCAATACTGGTACCGCGACCCCGCCGCAGGCGGGGTCGGGTTCAACACCAGCGACGCCCTAGAGCTTGTCTTCTGCCAATAGCACCGGTTCGTAGGCGGGATAGTCCGTATAGCCCTCGGCGCTAAGATCGCCCACGTACCAGCTGTCCGGGTTGCTCTCCGCCAGGGGCCAGTCTTGGCGGAAGCGTTCCACCAGGTCCGGGTTGGCGATGAAAGGCCGGCCGAAGGCGATCATGTCCGCCGCACCAGATTCGATGCGCTGCTCCGCACTCGCTTGGTCGTAGCCGCAGTTGCCGATCAAGGCGCCACCGAAGACCCCGCGGAACTCTTCAAGAGTCATGGCCTCCCCGAGTTCATGGAAACCGAAAGCTAGGCCGTCGATGACGTGCAGGTAGGCCAAGCCGAATTGGTTTAGCTGCTGAGCCACATACAGGTAGGTCTCGCGGAAGTCCGGCGAGCCCATGTCGTTGAAGACGCCGTTCGGCGAAAGGCGCACGCCCACCTGCTGCGCGGGAAAGACCTGCATGATTCCATCCAGAATCTCGCCCAAGAAGCGGTAGCGGTTCTCGACGCTACCGCCGTACTCATCCGTGCGCTGATTGGATTTGGTCTGCAGGAACTGATCGATCAGGTAGCCGTTGGCCGCATGCACCTCGACCCCGTCGAAACCCGCCAGCTTGGCGCGCTCGGCGGCGGCCACATAGTCGGCCACGATGCCGGGCAGCTCCTCCGTACGCAGCGCCCGCGGCGTCTCGTAGTCCAGCTTGCCATCGGGCGTGTGAACGCCTTCGCCCACCAGGGCGATGGCCGAGGGCGCCACCGGCAGCTCGCCCCCATGGAAGCTCGAGTGCGAGCTGCGCCCCGTATGCCACAGCTGCAAGAAGATGCGCCCGCCGGCGGCGTGCACCGCGTCCACCACTTGCTTCCAGGACTCACCCTGCTCATCGGTGTAGATGCCCGGCGAGCCCACCCAGCCATTACCCTGGGCCGAGACCGTAGTGGCCTCGCTAATGAGCAAGCCCGCCCCCGCGCGCTGGGCGTAGTGCTCGGCCATGAGCGCGTTGGCCTGGCGGCTATCCCCCGCCCGAGCGCGGGTTAGGGGCGCCATCACGACGCGGTTATTGAGGGTCAATGCCCCCATGCTGAAGGGTGCGAGCAGGGTTTGGTTCTTAGTGCTGGTCATCTAGGTGCCCCCCTGGGGCGGTGTCCGGTTCCGATTCGAGGGGAGTTCTAGACTTGCCATTCCAGAACCACCAGTCTAAAACTAGATATATCCCAGGAAACGAGCCCAGAAGGGCCCAGGCCAACAAAAGGGCCTACAAGGCCCGGAACTAGGGTCTAGACTGGGCGATCTGCAACCCCCGGAAGCAGCCATGGCTAGACCGCGCACATTCGATCAAGAGGACGTCCTAGAGAGGGCCGTAGACCTGTTCACGGAACAGGGCTTCGACGGCATCAGTGTGCCGGAGCTCAGCTCGCGCCTCGGAATCTGTCGCCAGAGCCTCTACAACGCCTTCGGTGACAAGCGCGGCCTCTTCCTCGCCGCCCTGCGCCGCTACGGCGAGCGCGAGGTCGGCGCCAAGCTCGCGCTCCTCGAAGCCGAGGGCTCGCCCCTCGAAAACCTACGCACGGTCATCCGCGGCTGGGCCGCCCTGGCCGCCCAATGCCCCGGCGACGGCTGCCTGACCGTGGCCGCCATCATCGAGAACCGAAAGGACGCCGAAGCCCTCGGCATCATCGAAGGCCAAGTCAAGCAGCTCGAACACGGCTACCGAGACACCCTGCGCCGCGCCGCAGCCGCCGGCGAGCTGAAGCCCGGCGCCGACCCCGCACGCCTCGCACGCGTCCTCACCTCCACCTGCTACGGCCTGGGCCTGCTCTCACGCCTGCCCAGCAGCGGCCCGCGCATCGGCGATTCCGTCGCCGCCATGCTCGACCAAATCGACCTCGCCGCCCAATGAAGCGTCAAGACAAGGCCGACCGCATCGCTGCGCAGTTGGCCGAGCTCTACACCGAGCTCCCGATCCCCCTCGATCACACCAGCCCCTACACCCTGCTCGTAGCCGTCGCCCTCTCCGCGCAGACCACCGACAAGAAGGTCAACCAGGTCACACCCGCGCTCTTCGCTCGCGGCCCCGACGCCAAACGCACGGCGCTGCTCGCGGTAGACGAAGTACGCGACCTGATCCGCGAGGTCGGCCTGGCCCCCACCAAGGCCAAGAACATGGTGCGCTGCGCCCAGCTGCTGGTCGAGCGCCACGACGGCGTCGTACCCCAGAGCTTCGAAGAGCTCGAGGACCTACCCGGCATCGGCCACAAGACCGCCAGCGTGGTCATGTCCCAAGCCTTCGGCGTGCCCGCCTTTCCGGTCGACACCCACATCCACCGCCTAGCCTCGCGCTGGGGCCTCTCGCGCGGCACGCGCGTAGAGCAGACCGAAAAGGACCTGAAGGCCCTCTTCCCACGCGATACCTGGAACGACCTGCACCTGCAGATCATCTTCTTCGGCCGCGAATACTGCCCCGCCCGCCACCACGACCTGGCCACCTGTCCGATCTGCGCCTGGGCCTCCAGCGCCAAGCGCAAGGCCGAGGAAATCGTGCTCAACCGCCCCAAGTCGAAGGTGCGCGTCGCCCCATCCAAATAGGTGCGTGGCCCGATGCCCCACAAAGCGCATAGTGGAAGCATGGAACCCAGCGAGTTTGCAAGATTGGCCGATGGCTGCCTCGAGCAGGTAGCCACCTGGTTGGAAGCCTTCGACCCCGACGAGGTCGACTTCTCCACGCCGGACGGCGTGGTCACCATCGAGTTCCCCGACGGCGCCAAATACGTGCTCAACCGGCAGTCAGCCACCAATCAAATGTGGTTCGCCGCCGGCGCGCGCGCCTGGCACTACGACCTGGACCAAGCCAGCAGCAAGTGGCTGTGTGACAAGGACCAGCACGAACTCTTCGCATGCATCGCTGAGTCCATCAGCGCCAAGATCGGTCGCAGCGTCGACGCCCTATGAGCCCCTCGGGAAGCGCACCGCAAGTTTCCCTGCACCGCCTGGAGGGCTTCTACTGGGTCGCCACCACCGGCGGCTACGCCCGCGCGGCGCGTGCCTTCCCCTACCCCATCACCCAGCCCGCCGTTCACCAACAGGTGAAGAAGCTCGAGGGCGAACTCGGCGTGCAACTCTTCGAGCGCGTGGGCAAGGAACAGATGGCCCTGACCGTCGCGGGCGTACGCCTGTTCGAGTTCGTCAAACCCTTCTACGAGGGCCTACCCGGCATCGTGCGCGGCCTGGCCGTGGGCGAGTATGGCGGCGAGTTGCGCATCCACACCTCGAACCTCCTGCTGCGCACACTCATGCCAGCCTGGATCAAGCGCCTCACCAAGCGCGCACCCGCCGTGCAGGTGATCCTGAACGAGGCCGACAACATGGAGCTCACGCGCCTCCAGTCCGGCAAGACCGATCTCGTGGTGGACTACTTCCCCGAGATCCCCGACGACATCGCGTGTTTGCAGGTGGCCACCATGCGCCCCTTCATCGTCATGCCCAGGGCCCACCGCTTCGCCACCCGCAAGCGCGTCTCCCTCTCAGCCTTCGGCGACGACGCCTTCGTAGCCTACTCCCCCGGCCTCTACGCCCGCGAGCTGCAGCTAGCCGCCCTCGAGCGCCACGATGTACACCCCGCGCGCATGCTCACAGCCAGCAACGCCGACGCCATCCTAGGCTTCGTCGAATCCGGCCTTGGCTACTCCGTCCTGCCCTCCCTGGACCCCGCCGGCCCGCGCGCCAAGGGCATCGCCGTCCTGCCCCTAAGCTCGCCCAAGATCGAGTTCCCGATCTACGCCATGTGGCGCAAAGACACGCCCGAAAACCCGCTCCTCGACGCCGCCCTCGAGACCGCCCCGCGCCCCTAGTCAGGCGAGTTATGACGATCTGAGTCAGGCACAAAACGCCATGACTCGGTGCGAAGACTGCCACTGCCCTGCACCTGCTTCCCCCTAGTCGTTCTCGATCAGGCTCTGGACAGCGCCGTTCAGTAGCGAGATCGGCGTGCCGCGCAGGAGTTGCTGGATGCCACCGTTCATGAACTGGCCCACCACCTCGGCGGAGAAGTTTAGGCTCGGCTCACCAAGCGTTCCGCTGATGGTCATCTCCAAGATGTAGGCGCTGTCCGTCAGCACGCTGCGCGCGCCCATGGGAAGTGCCAGCTTGTGCGCCGCGACCAATAGCGAGGCCTCCGTCATGAATGCCAAGCGCCCCGTATCGCGGTCGAAGGTGCCCACCAAGTCGCACTCCTCGCCCGCCAGGGGAAGCGTCAATTCGGAGTAGCGCAAGAGGCTGCCCTCGGCGCTCACCCGCACCGGCAAGAGCACCAAGGGCATGGGCCCGGGCTCGGGCTCAGCTTCGAAGAGGCCTGCCAGCCCCGGATGTAGTCGAACATTGACCTCGCCGGGATCGAGCACCAGTTCACCCGCGACCAAGTAGGCGCCGCCATCGACCCAGGCCAACTCCAGGTCGGTCGCTTCCAATCGCAACCTACCCGAGATCGGTTCGAGGGTTGCCAAGAGCGGCACAGCCGGCTGCACCAGCACGCGCGCTAGATTCGGTCCGAGCGGTAGCTCCAGCTGACGCGTCTCGCCGCGCGCGTAGTGCAGTCGTCCATCCTGGAACTCCAAACCCTCCAGCAATACGCCCTCTGTATTTCCCAGGGAGACGCGATGGGGCCTAGATGTCGAACTGCGCAAGTCGCCGGCAGCGTGCCCCTCCACACCTTCGCCTAAGAGTTCGTCAAGCAAGCCATCCAAGCCCAGTACCGCGTCCAAGGTGGACCCCGTCAGGCCGTATCCATCGGCCGCATAGCTCACCTCCGAACCGGCCCAGGGCCAGTCCACCTCCGACTCCGCCCGCAGCTTGTATTCCACCCGAGCACCGGGCTGCTCCGGAGTGTGCTGAATCGGACGTAGGATTGCGGATGTGTGTAGTTCAGGGCGCGAGGTGCTGCTCTTGAGCAGCTTGAAGCTCCCCTGTGCGAGGCGCGCCAAAGGCTCCCCGTTCGCATCGGCTAGGGTCAACTCACCCAGCACCTGCCCCTCCACCGTATAGCTCGCAGGCGTCGTCGCACCCGCGCCCCACAGCGGCAGGGCATAGTCACGCGCCACCCAACGCCAGTTGAGTTCCTCACCAGGATCCAGCGCGAGCGCTGCGGGCAAGGCGCGCGATCCAAACTGACTGCACAGCTCGCCGGGTAGGCGCGCTTCGAAGGTCGCCATGCCGCCGTCCCCCGCAAGCAACTGGCCCTCTGACCAAAGCCCGAGCACACGACCCTGCGCGTGCTCGCTATTCAATTGCACCAGCACCGGCGTGCCCTCACCCAGCACCGGTTCCTGATCCGCCCCGCGCAGAGCCTGTTCCCCCAGGAACACGCTCAAGTCCACGCTCTCCCCGCACCAAACGGGTAGATCCGCTAAGCCTTCCGCTAACTCCTCAAGCACTTGACTCGGCAAGCCCTCGGCCTGCACGTGCCCCGTCCACGCGCCATCCGCTGCGCGCTGGCAGAGCACATTGAACTCGCCCTCCAGTCCCCCAAGACTGACCTGCCCAGTGGCCGTAAGAACGGTCCCCCCCAGAGCAGTGTGCACGAGCTTGCCACGCGCCCCATGCACGCGCATCAGGAAGTCCGGCCGCCGATCATCCCTCCATTGGCCGAGCGCCAAGTGCCAAGCCAACTCATAGGAGCGTCGCTGCGCCAGGCCATCCCGTCCGCGGAAATTCGCCACGGACCAATCCAAAGGCGCCTGGGGCCAGGGCACCTGCCCACGCCCCACCGCCCGCGCCAAACCCGAGACACCGTCCAAGTCCCGGTGCACATTCAGTTCTTCCAGATCGATGCTCGTAAGGAACTGGCCCTCCGAACTATCCCACTTGAGCACGCCCGGCAGAGTCACCAAACCGCGCATGACCTCCTCACCTTCAGGATCGAAGAGCTGCAGCCCACGCACACTCTGCGTCCCGGTCCAGGACAGATCCACATTGGCGATCTCCAGCCGGCCGTCCCACTTACGTCCGAGAGCGTTCTCGATGAAGCGCGCCGCCGACCCGCCCAGAATGTTGGGCGCAAAGAGCAGCGCCGCAGCCAAGGAGCCCGTGATGAAGGCAAAACAACCCACGCTGCCGGAGAACAGGCAGCCGAAGCAGCCGCTCTTGCGGACGAGGGGGGCCACGGGCGCGGTGCCGGTGGGCGGCGAATCTTGAGCGCTGGAGGTAGGCAAGTGAGCGGTGGAAGGGACGCCCCAGCTTATTGGGATTGGAGCGGCCGCGCTTTCTAGTGATCTAATTCCAGGAGGGATCGGGCGGTTGTTGGGAAAGCCCCAGCCCCGTGTCCCCCAGGGAACGCAGCACCCGACGCCAGGTGGGCTCGCGCTCTCCAGCCTCAAAAATCACCTCTGGACGAGCCTCAAGCGGCAACCATCCACCAGCCGCCAACTCATCCTCCAACTGACCCGGGCCCCAGCCCGAGTAGCCCTGGAAGAGCCGCAGGTCATCAGCCACATCCGCCAAGCCCAGCCCCGCATCCCCGAGGGCATCCAGGTCGCCGCCCAGGTAGAGCCCCTCCACCACCTCCAGCGCCCCCGGCAGGGCCTCCGGCCGGCGGTGCAAGAACTGCAGTTGGTTGCGACCAACCGGCCCACCATCGCGCACGGGCAGGTCCACCTGTGCGAGCACCGTTACCGGCTCAACCAGGTCGCTCGACACATCGCCCGTGAACTGATTCAGCACGAAACCATAAGCGCCCTCCGCGTTGTGCTTCACCACCACCACCACGGTGTGCATGAAGTTCCCGTCGAGCATCTGCGGCGAAGAAATCAGCAACGAGCCATCCGGCAAGTGCTTACGCGAAGTCATCGCGTGCCTCCTGGCGCAGCCTCATAGCCCTCGCAGCGCCGCACCGGTTGCGGCGGATACTTGGCGAAGCGCGCGTCCTCTTTACTCCGCGTGCAGCGCAAGAAAAGCGAGCCACGCGGACTCTTGACGATGTGCACATGGGAACACCCCGGGCACAGACCCCGCGGGCCCGCTGCCTGCGCTTCGCCCCCCGCGCTCATGACTTCAGCTCCAGGGTCAGCACGCACTCCAGGTGCGGCGTATGCGGGAACAGATCCAAGGGCCGCGCGCGCACCAACTGGTAGCCGCACTCCGCCAGCACCGCCAAGTCTTTGGCGGCGGACTCCACATTGCAGGATACGTAGACAATTCGCGGCGCACCCAGCGCGCCAATTGCCGGCACCACCTTCGGGTGCAAGCCCGCCCGCGGCGGATCCACCACCAGAGCATCAGGCGCCGGCAAGCCAGCGGTGTTCTCGGCCAAGGTTGCGAGCACATCGCCCTCCACGAAGGTCGCGCCCGGTACGCCGTTGCGCTGCGCGTTGCGGCGCGCATCGGCCACTGCCGAAGGCACGCTCTCGAAGCCCAGCAGCTTGGCCTTGGGATCCACTACGCACAGGCCCAGAGTACCTGCACCGCTGTAGAGATCGTACAGGGTTGCGCCCGGCTGCAGGTCCAGCTCCTCGCGCACCACCTCCACCAGGCGCTCGGCCTGCTGCGTATTGGTCTGAAAGAAGGACTGCGGCGAGAGCTCAAACTCCAGCCCCGCCAGTCGCTCCGTGATCGTGCCGGAGCCGTGCAGGATGTGCTCTTCGTCACATGCGGCCACACTGGCCGGTCGGTCGTGCACGCCCTGCACCAGAGTCGCGATCTCCGGATGCGCAGCCAGCACCTCCGCCACAAAGGGATCGATGCGCTCCGCATCGCGGCTGGAGGTCACCAAGAACGCCAGCACCTCACCGGTCGCAAAGGACTTGCGCAGCACCAAGTGCCGCAGCAGTCCCGTGTGATCGCGCAGATCCCAGGGCTCAAGTCCCAGCGCCCGCGCGCGCTCGCGCACGGTGCCGACGATCGCCGCCGCCTCCGGAAAGGCGATGTAGCACTCGTGAATATCGATGGCCTTCTCATGCCGCCCGGGCGCGTGCAGCCCCAATGCGAAGGCGCACTCCGCACCCTCCGGCTCCTGAGGCTCAACCCAACGCCGCGCGGCGAAGGTGAAGTCCATCTTGTTGCGGTAGCCCCAAGGATCCGGCATGCCTTCCACCGCGCGCACCTCGGCCTCGCCCAGCACGCCGTTCTCCTCCAGGGTCTCGCGCACGCGCACCTCGAGCGCATGCAGCTGAGCCCCGTAATCCACCGCCTGCCAGGAGCACCCGCCGCACATGCCGTAGTGCCGGCAGCGCGACTCAGCCCCGTGCGGTCCCGGATCGAGCACCTCCACCACCCGGCACTCGAGCTTCGTCCCACGGCGCTTGAGGACTTCCGCCAACACGCGCCGTCCCGGAGGCGTATGGCGTAGCACCACCCGGAACTGGCCCCAGGGCTCGACGGTCACCCAGCCCAGGCCCGGTCCCCGGCGATCCAGGCGGTCCACCAGGACCTCAAACTGATCCCCACGGCGAGGTTTGCGGACTTGCTGCGCCGGTACGGGTGTATCGGCGGGTCTATCGGCTGCTGAATCGGGGGGGGTGCTAGACATGGCGGCTGCAGAGGATCGCGCCTTTGAGCCCCCCCGTCCAGTTTGAGCTTTGGCTTCGACTAGCTAGTCTCTTGCTACCCATGAACGGCGACACCACCCACAGCCTCCTGAGCCCCCAGCGCCTCGGCCCGCTCCTGCTAGCCCTAGGCCTCTGGGCCGGCCTCGTCGCCCATTCGAGCTTCCTGATCGACGACGCCTTCATCTCGTTTCGCTACGCCCGCAACTGGGTGGAATGGGGCCTGCCCATCTACAACCTGGGCGAGAACCCCGCCGTAGAGGGCTACAGCAACTACTTCTGGGTCCAACTCCTACGCCTGGCCTACGCCGCCGGTCAGGACCTAGAGATCGCCTCGCGCGCGCTCTCGATCCTGGCCTCCCTGGCCACCTTGCTGCTGCTCGAGCGCAGCCTCCTGCGCGCCGGCCTCGGCACCCTAGCCCGCGCCGCCGGCCTGCTCGCCCTGGCCGCCGCCCCCAGCTTCGCCGTCTGGTCCACCGGCGGCCTCGAAACCGCCCTCTTCGGCCTACTGCTCTTCGGCACCTTCCTGACCCTCGCCAGCCCCGAAGACTCCGCGCCCAGCGCCCGTGGAATCCTGGCCGGCCTACTGGCCCTAGGCCTGTGCACCACACGCCCCGAGGGCTTCGTCTGGGTGCTCGGCACCTGGGCCTGCGCGCGCATCGCCCGCGGCCAAGCCGCCCCCAAGCGCGACCGCATCTTCGCCGCGGTCAGCATCATCGGCTGCGCACTCTTCCTCGCCTGGCGCCAGAGCACCTACGGCGAGTGGCTGCCCAACACCGTGCACGCCAAGGCCGGCATCTCCGCAGACAGCCTGCTACGCGGCACGCGCTACGTAGCCAGCGCCCTACTACTGATGCCCGCTCTAGGCTTAGCACTCCTAGTCGCGCCCTTCGTGCGCGCCGAGCACAAGCTCGCCCTAGGCGCCGCCGGCATGCTCCTCGGCGGCCTGCTCTACAGCACCTTCGTCGGCGGTGACTGGATGCCCTTCTTCCGCTTCCTCGCGCCGCTCCTGCCCTTCATGGCCCTGCTCATCGGCCTAGCCGTGCAGCGCCTCGGCAACCTCCCCGGCTCCGGCATCGCCGCCCTCGCAATCGTCCTCGGCGTGCTACCCATCTTCGACGTCAACCCCGTGCCCCTTGGCCTGCGCGAGTCCCTCGACTTCCGCAGCTTCAGCGTCGGCTACAAGAGCGAGTGGCAGCGCCTAGAAGTCGGCAACCGCAACCTGCGCAACTTCAGCCGCATCGGCCGCGGCCTAGCCCAAGTCGCCCAACCCGGCGACTCGATCATCTTCGGCGCCATCGGCGCCGTGGGCTGGTACAGCGGCATGCACATCTACGACCGCAACGGCCTGGTCGACCACGAAGTCGCGCGCCGCGACAGCACCGAGACCACCCGCAGCGCCGGCCACGACAAGCGCGTCCCGCGCGCCTACTTCTTGGACCGCAAACCGACCTACTCCCAGGCCATGTTCGTACCCGGCACCCTCAACGGCCTCGACGACAAGCGCTTCCCAATCATCCTGCGCGACCTCACCAAGAAAGTCTTCGGCACCGACCCCGGCGAGCAAGAGCTCAAGCGCCACACGCTCCCCGCGCTCCTGCCCCTACACGCCGACATCGACATCGAAGACGGCACCATGCTCCTAGTCCTGCGCTACACCGAAGACAAAGCCGCCGCCGCCGCCTTCTGGCAGTAGTACAGTGCCGCGCACGATTCTTCGGGCTGGCCTGCGGTTAACTCACACCTCTGGCTCACACCAGCCCGAAGGATCGTGCGCGGCACTGTATCCGCAGTATCCCAGCGCTACTCTTCGCGCGTCTTGGCCACGTGGTGCGGCCAGATGTCGTCCGCAGTCTGCGCATGAGCTTCGTAGCTGCCGTCGTTCTCTGGCAACGCCACGCCGGCGCGGTCCATGGCCGTGTACAAGCCCACCGCCACCACGTTGGCTAGGTTCAGGCTGCGGATGCCGCTTTGGATCGGCAGGTAGACGCGCTGCGCGCCGGGCATCTCCAGGATTTCCTTCGGAATGCCGCCCGATTCGGAACCAAAGACGAGCACGTCGTCCGCTGCAAACTCGGACTCGAAGAGGGACTTGCCACCGCGCGCGCTGAAGAGCTTCAAGCGTTCGGCGAGCGGGCGCTCGGATCCCTCGGACAAGGCCTTCTCCAGAGCTGCCCAATCCTTGTGGATGCACAGGTCCACTTGTGGCCAATAGTCGAGCCCGGCGCGCTTCAAGTAGCGGTCCTCCAAGGAAAAGCCCAGGGGCTCCACCAGGTGCAGGCACGCGCCCACGGCAGCGGTAAGTCGGCCCGCGCAACCGGAATTGTGCGGGATCTCGGGGTGTACTAGGACCACATCCATCGGGGCAGTCTACCCTGCGTGCATGTGGATCCGCTTCGCCTTGGCGCTC
>JBLIOL010000046.1:0-22755 GCA_047639615.1 Planctomycetota bacterium
GGACCGCTTTCATGGCAAGTACGACACGGCACTGGTGGAGGAGGTGCCCGTGGCCTTGGCCTCGAAGGGCTTTCTAACGAGCTTGGACGCGCGCTTGCAGGCGGGCTTGGATGCCGACTCCTACGCTATGCGCAGCGTGCACCCGCGTGAGCGCGCCGGTCAGGGCGAGGAGGCCTACGCCGAGCGCGTGGCGCTGGCCATGGCCATGGTGCCGCGTGCGGATCGCGAGCTGTGCGCCATGCTGGTGCGGCGCGATTCCTTTGCCTTGGCCAAGGCGCTAGAGCCCCTAGCGGGTCCGCGCAAATCGCAGCTGGTGTTCGGCGTCGGGGTGCTGGCCATGGCGCTCTCGACCATCATCGTGCTGATGATGATCAGCGGCTTTGTGGTGGCAGAGATGCTCGGTATGGAGCCGCGAGGATGGCCCTATCGCTTGGGCGCGCTGTTGGCGGGAGTGGGTGTGCTGGGCCCCTTCGTTTGGGCCGATCATGGCTTCTGGTTGGCCGTGCCGACCTCGAACTTCGGCATGGTGTTGCTACCGATCGCTTACTGGACCTTCGTTCTGATGATGAACTCGAAGAGCCTCATGGGCGAGCGCCGGCCGCGTGGTATACGACGTGTGGTGTGGAATGTGGCTATGAGCGTTGCAGCCGGAACGGCCACGCTCGCCAGTATCTTTACGGTGAATGCGAAGGTGGGCTTGGCCGGACACGTGGGTGTTGTGCTCTTTCTCGGCGCCGCGCTTGTGGCGCATTTCGTGCGCAAGGGCAAGCGGATCAGCTAGCCTTGGCGGCATGGCCGACGAAATCGATTACAAGATTCTTGGCGAGGATTTTCACGCCGTCGTGATCACCCTCGATCCCGGTGAAGCTGTACAGGCGGAACCCGGCGCGCTCATGTATATGGAGAGCGGCATCGACATGGGGACCTCCACGGGCGGCGGGATTTTCTCCGGCCTCAAGCGCAAGCTAGCCGGGGAGAACTTCTTCGTGACCTCGTTCACCAACGAGGACTCGGTACGGCGCGAAGTGGCCTTTGCCTCCGAGCATCCGGGCAACGTCAAGGCGGTGGACCTGACCCGTGCGGACGTCTTCTGCCAGAAGGACGCCTTCCTGTGCTGCGCGCGAGGCATCACCGTGAGCGTGGCCTTCACCAAGCGCTTGGGCGCGGGTTTCTTCGGTGGCGAGGGTTTCGTGCTGCAGAAGCTCAGCGGCGATGGCCTAGCTTTCATGCACGCCGGTGGCCACGTGGTGGAGCGGGACCTCGAGGCCGACGAGGAGGTGCGCGTAGACACGGGCTGCCTGGTGGGCTTTGAAGGATCGGTGGACTACTCGATCAAGCTGATCGGCGGCATCACCTCGAAGATCTTCGGCGGCGAAGGATTGTTCCTAGCGCGATTGAGAGGGCCTGGCCGCATCTGGATGCAGACCATGCCCTTCTCGCGCTTTGCCGATCGAATAGTGCAAGCCGCGGTGGAAAACCGCGGCGAACAGTAGGGCCCTAGAAGCTGATCTGCAGGCCGGCGTAGAAGCCGGAGAAGGTCAGGTCGGCGTCGATGTCCTCGGTGTCGCCGGCCACGTCTACGTCTAGGTCTAGTTGGCGCCAACCCAAGAGGATATGGGCGGCACCCCGTTGGCTCATACCGAGCAGGTGATAACGGGCGTGGATGTCCAGGTCGAAGATGGTTGCTTCGTCGCCATCGATGTCCACCGAGAGTGCAGCGATGTGTCCTGCGACGTCGATGGGACCGAGAGCGACGGCGGCTCGAGCGCCCAGCAGGGGCACGGGCAGGGACTCGTCGAATTCGACACGTTGTAGGCCCAGCATGGGCACGACGCCTTCGAAGGAACCCTGCAGGTCTAGCAGTGCTACGCCAAAGCCGATGCCGAGCTCAGGGGATCCGGGGATAAAGTCCCAGGTGAGCAAGGCCGTGTGGAGACCGAACTCTAAGTTGGATTCGACCGGCGTGTTGGCGCCGATGGTGACGCCACCTGAGCTGAACTCGGCGTCGAGGATGCCGTTGCCATTCCAGGAGGAGTTCTGGGTGCTGAAGGAGAGGTGCGGCATGCCCCACTTCAGGTGTACGTCGGCGCCGACGGTTCCGTCGGTTTCGGCCAGGCCCAGGTCTGACATGGAGTTGCCGGAGGTGGCCCCGCCTTCGGTGATACGCAGATCTCCGGAGGGCTCGAAGTTCAGGTAGCGGGCTGAAGCATCGATGGTGGGGATGGCACAGGCGCCAAGAATAAATAGGGCGGGGATGAGAGCTAGGTGTGCGCGCATGGGGTCAATATTCAGGTGGGGCCGTGGTGCTCCAGGGCCTTTGATCGGCCCAGTCCGCGCGGACCTTGCGCCTTCTCTTCCAAGGCCTTCCCAGGCCCTGGAAAGTGCCAGGGGATCGCTCACTTCCCAGTGCGTGTGTGCGATTCAGCACCGGATCAGGACCACGGGAAATCAGGGTAGCTCGGGTAGCCCTGGTTCGGCGAGCCACGTGGAGCTTGTTGCTAGAGGACGAGAGCGAACTGCGCGACCCTAGTTCAACGTGAACCGAACATGAGGTCAGGTCACATGGCAGTCCATGAGCGCATACTGAGCGGCCCCGCGTGGCCCTCTACCTAGGACATCATGCTGATCCCCTTACTGCTTGCCCTTGCGGGCATACCCTCGATTCAGGAACCCGTGCTGGTTAGCGCGACTGTGGAAACCGAGGCCTTCGCCGTTGGTTCCTCCTACGAGATCCTGTTCAACGTTCAATTTCCGGATGCTGTCGTCGCCTCCAAGTCAGGCGTACCTGCACCCTTCTTGCAGATTGACGTGCCTCCCTCGGTGAAGCTGCTCGGCAAGAGCCTTGTGACTTTCAAAGAACTGTCGCAGAACGAATTCGTTCAGCTGCCCTACGAGCGGCTTCTCACGGATCCGAAGAGCGTGATTCCGTTTGAGCTCATCGGTACACCGGCCAAGGGCGAGACCATCGGGCTGAACCTGGTTGCCTATGTGAGTCTTGATGATGGCTCCAAGCCCTACTTCATGCGGCGACGTTTCGAACTGCCGCTGGTGGCTGGATCCCCGGCTGTTGAGGTCAAGCCGACCAAGTCCACCTGGGGCATCGACGTCGATTTGCTGCAGATCGGCGACGAACTCGAGCCCTTTGCTCTGCCTCTCGCCGACGGCACGGAGTTCGACGTGAGTCAGTGGATCGGCAAGAAGAACATCATCATCACCACCTACCGTGCCCATTGGTGACCCTTTTGCGCGACGCAGCTCGGTGAGCTGGAGACCAACCTCGCGCGTTTGAACGAACTCGACACCGCCGTCATCGCTGTCTCCCAGGAAGATCGCGATCTCAAGAGCTTCGCCAAGATGCCCAAGCGCTTCGAAGGCAAGTTCCCGATCGTTGCGGACCTGAATCGTGAGTGGGTGCCTTCCTTGGACCGCACCACCGCGTACCTGATCGACAAGCAGGGCATCGTGCGCGAGGTCTTCCCGATGATCATTCACGCACGACCCTCGTGGGATGTGATCATTGCGGAGCTGGAGAAGCTCGAGTCCGATCAGGACTAGGCTCTTCTAGCTTCGCCTGCCGGGTATCCGCGGTACTGCAAATCCACTCAGCAATCGAATCATGAGCCAGCCCAAACCCTCAGCTCTGCGGCCCTTTCACCTGGCCTTTCCGGTGGGCGACATCGAGCTCGCGCGCGATTTCTATGGGCGCGTGCTGGGTTGTCCAGTGGGGCGCTCCGCTGAGGAGTGGGTGGACTTCGATTTGTTCGGGCATCAGCTGGTCGCCCACCTTGCGGATCCCGCTAGTCGGGTGCCGGCGCAGGCCAATCAAGTGGATGGCAAGGCGGTGCCTGTGCCGCACTTTGGGGTGGTGCTCGAGTGGTCGGAATGGGAGGCACTTGCGGTGGCGCTGCGCGGTCACGGGATCGAGTTTGTGATCGAGCCCTATGTGCGCTTTGAGGGCCAGGTGGGGGAGCAGGCGACGATGTTCTTCTTGGACCCATTCGGCAATGCGCTGGAGTTCAAAGCCTTCCGGGATCCTGATCAGCTCTTTCGCGTCTGAGGCATAATGCGCCTGCATGCAGCTCCCGACCGAGATCCTCCCCGACACCTTCGATGAGGAGTATCGACTGCGGTCAGAGGCTTGGATGCCGGCGGTAGTAGAGACCTGTGTCGTCGCCGGAATTCCAGCTGAGCGGATCGTGCCCTACAGCGACGGTTCCAACCTGGTGGCGCGGGTGGCGGATGCCTGGGTGGTGAAGATCTTCCCGCCCTTCCATCGGGAACAGTGGGAGAGCGAACGCTGTGCCTTGCCGAGGATTCACGCAGCTTCGCCGCTACCCACTCCGGAGTTGGTGGCGGGGGGAGAGCGCCCTGACGGCTACACCTTCGTGGTGATGACGCACCTCGCGGGCAGAAGCATGGAGCAAGCTTGGCGGACGCTTTCCATGGGAGAGCGCGCTGGGGTCATGCGCTCCATCGGCGAGCTGATGCGCGCGGTGCACGCAAGCCCGGTGGGCGACCTGGCAGCGCAGCTCCCTGACTTTGATCAGATGCTAAGCGCTCGAGTGAGTGGTCTGCGCACTCGCCATGAACGCATGGGCACACCGGAGTGGATTGCCGACAGGCTGGAAGGCTTCGTTCCCAGCGCTCTAGCCGGCCTCGACCTGGGCACGCCACCCGTCCTACTCACGGGTGAGTACACGCCTTTCAATCTGCTGTTGACGGAGCCCGGTACTCCCGCGCGCCTGACGGCGATGTTTGATTTTGGCGACTGCATGGTCGGTCCAGCGGTCTACGACCTCTTGGGTCCGATCAGCTTTCTTGGAGAGGGTCGAGCCGAGCTACTTCAGCCTTTGTTTGAGGGCCGCGGACTCTTGGATTGGCCGCCTAGTCCCGACGTACGCATGGGCTTCTTGGCGCTGCTTCTGGCACACCGCTACAGCAATCCGCTCGTTCAAATCCGCATGGATGGCTGGCAGGAATTGCGCTCCCTCGAAGCCCTGGCGGACCGGCTGCTGGGAGTGCACGGCTCCTAGGTAGTCGTCCCTGGGCCTCGCGCTGTGGCAGTGGAGGGCGAGTCCGTATGCCCGGACACCGTAGGCCCGGACACCGTAGGCCCGGACACCGTAGGCCTAGTGCTTGGGGCGCGAGCGTAGGAGCTCGGCGGCTTCGGGGCGTGACTTGTAGATGGCATCAAGCGGGAAGCAACCGGAGACGAAGCCCTTGCGCGGGGCGTTGGTGCAGTCGCTGAAGGTGCGGCAGATCCTCTTGCGGTCGAGGGGCTTGCCGGCGAGCACATCGCGCGGGAAGTCGGGGTACGACAGCACGAGTCGGCCGATGCCCACCAGGTCCACGTGGCCGGCGCGTACTTCGGCTTGCGCTAGGTAGGGCAGGCTCTCCATCAGGTAGCTATAGCCGGAGCCGATGAGAGCCATGGCGGGCGCGGCCTGGCGCAGCCCGCGCACGACCTGGATGTGGCGTACGACCGAGTGCAGGGGATCTTCGGGCGGGGCGTAGCCGTCGCTGGGCGGGTAGGCCGAGGGGCGCTGCAGGTGTGGGCTGGTGTAGGGCGAGGCGACGCTCACGTTGAGCCAGCGCACGCCGGCCGCTTGGAGCATAGCTAGCAGCGCGCCCGACTCCGCGGGGTCTTCGCCGAAGGGCTCGGGACCCGCTAGAGGAATGCCTACGCCGCTTTCGGGATCGGGGCCATGCACGAGAGTGTCGAAGGCCGAGAGGCGTACGCCCACACGCAAGCCGGGGCAGGCGCTCTTGATCTCGGCGATGATGCGCAGCATCAGGCGTGCGCGGCCAGCGAGGTCGCCGCCGTAGGGTCCGGGGCGCGTGCGCGCGGCCAGTAGCTCGTGCAGCAGGTAGCCGTGGCAGGCCTTGACGTCGACGAAATGGAAGCCGGCCGCTTGGGCTAACTTTGCTAGGGCCACGTAGCGTTCGGCGATAGCTTCCAGTTCGCCGTCGCTGAGCAGGGGCGTGCTCGCGTCTAGCTTCAAGCGCGGGTCGAGCACTGGGTGGTGGTGCGCGATGCGCGGCGCGGGCGTGCCATCCGGCCTGGCGTAGCGGCCGGAGTGGGTGAGCTGAAGTCCGCGCACCAAGGTGTTCGGATCAAGGCCTGCCTCGCGCCGGCCGGCGTCGAGGGCGGCGATCAAGTCGTCCAAATCGCGCGCGGTTTGGTCGGACTTGCGCAGTACGAGTTGGTTCGGATTGGCGCGGCCCTCGGGCGTGACGGCGTAGGCTTCGCCGCCCCAAATTAGCCCGGCTCCGGAAAGGCCGAAGTGACGCCAGCGGCGCAGGGTGAGCTCGCCCGGCGAGCCCTCGGGCGTGCCATCCCAACCCTCCATGGGGTGGATCGCGAAGCGGTTGCTGACGGCCAAGCCATCGCACTCGAAGGCCCTTCCGAGCGGGCCGGCGGCGCCCTCAAGCTCGAAGTCGGGCACTACCGCGGGATCTGCCTCGGCCAGTGCGGCGGCGAGGCCGGCGGGTCCTCCGTGGCGTGCGGGGGACGGGTACGCCATCAGTCGGCGCTTGGTTCCTGAACCTGGGCGAGCCCTACGACAGAGGTGCGCAGCAGCTCGGCCTTGAGAGTCAGTTGCTTGCGCATGCGTCCTGCGCTGAGCTTAGAGATGGCGCGGCGCAATTCCTGGCGATTCTCCCATAGGGGAGCGACGCTCAAGCACGCGAGGGCGTAGGCCGCGGCGGTGATCCAGCCGGCCTTTGAGCCGTAGGCGAGGCCGACGGTCAAGGGTAGTGCCACGGCCCACAGTCCCAGGGTCAGAGTGGAAAGCAGCAACGTGATCGTGGCGCGCTTGTCCGGCGGGTTGGCCTCGCGGTGCGCGCGGGTGCGACCCAATAGGTAGGGCGGGCCCACCAGGGCGAGCACCGGCACGAGCAGGAGCAGCACCAACGCGCCGCCGAGACCGCGCGCTAACTCCAGCGGCAAACTGACGGGCTCTTCGAGGTCGGCGCTGGTGAGCGCGCGCGCTTTGAGCTCGCTGGCCAGGCTGTGCAGACCGCTCGTTAGCTCCCCGGCGCGCTCGGGATCCTGCGCACGCAGGTAGCCCAGGCGCGTAGCGAGATCCTTGCGGCGCATGGGTAGGTGGCGCCCGTCCGCGGGCAGTAACTCCTCGGCCAAGATGACCGGCACGTGATCGCTAGCTTCGTCCAGCTCGATCGTGATTGCACGCTGAGCTGCTGCGAGCTTCTTGACCAGGCGGCGCACCGCCAGGCGGCCGTCGGTTACGTACATCTCGGCGTAGTCCTCGATGGTGATCGTCTCGCCGACCCACATGTGCGCCTTGCTGCGGTAGGCGTAGGGCTCGTCGTAGGCGATACCCACGGGCGTCAGTTGCACGCCGCACTTGAATTCCAGCACGTCCTCGGCGCCCAGGGCCATGCGCGAGATGCCGGTCTTGAAGCTGCGCAGCTTGTGGCTGAACTCGCTCTCACCCTCGGGGAAGAGCATGATCGCGCCGCCCTCCGCCAGGGCCTCGCGTATGGCCGCGAAGGAGCCGATGTTCATGGAGGTGTCGACCATGTCCTTCTGGCGGTAGACAGGGATCGCCCCCAGCGCGCGCACCATGGAGCCCAGGCCGAAGATTTCGAAGAGCGAGAACTTGGCCAGGATCCGCAGTCGCCGGCGCGTTAGGTGGAACTGGAGCGCGCCATCCGCCAACCCGTTGTTGTGGTTGCAGAACAGCATCAGGGGCCCCTCCGACGGGATTTCGGTCCCGTAGCGGTAGCGCCGGTACTGAACCTTAACCAGCGACCGGGCGTAGCCTCGGACCAGGTCATAGAGGGGTTGCGGCTTCGACATCGGGCGCGGATTGTACGGCGTGGGCCGTCGGCCCTATGCTGAGTTCGCAGCACCATTTCCCGAGACACCTCTGACCCATGACTGATCAACCCTGGCTGGCCCACTACGACGAGGGTGTACCGGCTAAAATCGACTACAAGCGGCTGACCCTTCCTGAGGTCTTGGACCGCACCGTGGCGACCTACGGGGACGCTCCTGGGGTGGTTTTCCTGAACAGCACCCTCTCCTGGAGACAGCTAGCTGCCGAGGTGGATCGCATGGCCGCCGCCATGGCAGGTTTGGGAGTCGTCAAGGGGGACCGAGTCGCGGTCCAGTTGCCGAACGTGCCCCAGGGGGTCATCGCATTCTACGCCGCTCTGCGCCTGGGAGCCACGGTGGTCATGACCAACCCGCTCTACACCAAGCGCGAGGTCCAGCATCAATGGGCCGACTCCGGCTGCAAGCTGGCGGTCGTGATGGACTTCAACTGGGACGAGATTCTGCGCCCCAACCGGGCCGAGCTGGAGCCCGAGAACTACATCGTCACGAGCATCCCGGACTACCTGCGCTTCCCGCTCAATCTCTTGGCACCGCTCAAGCTCAAGCGCCAGAATCCGAAGCGCTGGGCCAAGGTCCTACCCGAGCCGGGCGTCCACAGTTGGAAGGCCCTCATGAAGAGTGCCCCGGCTAAGCCCCCCGAGGTCAAGGTCGAGTGGGATGACCTAGCCGTGTTGCAGTACACCGGCGGCACCACCGGGCCCTCCAAAGGCGCCATGCTCACCCACGCCAACCTGGTGAGCAACGTGCAGCAGATCGACACCTGGTTCACGGACGTCCACTATGGCAAGGAGGTCATGATGACGGCCTTGCCGCTCTTCCACGTGTTCGGGTTGAACGTGTGCATGAACTGGGGCATCTGGGCTGGCACAAAGCTCGTGCTCGAACCCAACCCGCGCGACATTCCGAACCTGGCCAAGAGCATCGCCAAGCACAAGGTGACGCTCTTCCCGGCCGTGCCGGCACTCTTCAATAACCTGACCCTGGTACCCGGCTTCGACCGCACATCGGCGGGCACCATTCGCTCGTGCTTCTCTGGATCAGCGCCCATTGCAGACGATGTCTTACAGCGCTTCGAAGCGCTCACCGGCGCGCGCATCCTAGAAGGCTTCGGCATGAGCGAGACCTCGCCGGTGTCCCACGTGAACCCGCTCAAGGGCTTGCGCAAGATCGGCTGCGTAGGCGTGCCCGTGTCGGACACCGAATCGCGCGTGGTCGACATGGAGGCTGGCGAGACCGAAATGCCCATGGGCGAGAAGGGCGAGCTAGTCGTGCGCGGACCGCAGGTCATGCAGGGCTACTGGGAAGCGCCGGAAGCCACCGCGAGCACCATCCGTGACGGTTGGATGCATACCGGCGATCTAGCGACCATGGATGAGGACGGCTTCTTCCGCATCGTCGGGCGCATGAAGGACATGATCAATTGCTCCGGCATGAAGGTCTATCCGGATGAGCTCGACGGCGTGCTCATCTCGCATCCCAAGATCCTCGAGGCGGCTACCATCGGTATCCCCTGCGAGAAGCGCGGCGAGACGGTCAAGTCCTTCATCGTCATGAACACGGGCGAGACCATGACCGAGCAGGAAGTACGTGACTTCTGCGTGGAGAATATGGCTCGTTACAAGGTGCCCAGTGATATCGAGTTCATGGACGAGCTGCCCAAGAGCTCGGTCATGAAGATCCTGCGTCGCGAACTGCGCGACCGCGAGCTCAAGCAGCGCGGCCTGCAGTCATAGGCCGTCAGTCGCTCTACGAAACAGCCGCCGCCCTCTTTCCCATCGGTCTTGCCGAGGGGGGAGAGGGCGGCGGCTGTTTGCCTAGAGCGCTACTAAAAGTACCAGCTAAGGCCGAAGCTTAGGTAGAGGCCGCGCTCTTCGAGGGAGCCGGCGTAGGTCGAGGTCTCGCCTAGGATGCCGACGCCGGGTTGCGGGGTCAGCTCTAGGTCGGCTTCGGTGGCGGTGATGGCGCGCTCGTAGAAGACGGCCATGTCTAAGGAGAGGCCTTCGCGCAGGATGTAGCTAGCACCGGCAACGACGCCGAGTGTCCAGAAGTCATCGCCCTCGAGGCTGATGCGTTCGCGGTGATCGGGGAAACCCAGGGCATCGAAGGCATCGCCGTAATGGACGGTGCCGTCGGCCTTAATCTCAGGGATGTAGCCCACCTGGAAGGCGGCGAAGGGGCGCCAACGGGAGTCCGGCCCCATGGCGTCCAAGCTGTAGCGCAGGTCCAGGATGTAGTGGGTGGTGCCGAAGTCATCCAGGTCCACGTCCGCGGAGAGCGGGCGGGTAGAGTCGGGATCGAAGATGCGGTACTCGGCAATCCCGCCGATCGACCAGTTGTTGTCTAGGTAGTAGAGGTACTTCAGGCCTAGGCCGAAGACCGGATCCAGGTCTGCCGTGGACGCGCCGTTAGGGTTGCCGCCGATGGCCGGGTCGGCCAGGGGGCCGGTGCCGTTCTCAAGTTCGACGTCGGCCTCGGCGAAGGCCCAGCCGCTAGAGATTCCGAACTGGCGCGTGCCGGTCGCGTCGTCCTTCCAGCGGGCGTCCGGTTGGACGATGGATGCACAGGAGGCGAGGGTCGCGACCAGGGCGAGTAGCGGCCGTGAGAGGGTCGATCGCTTCATGGGGGGGACAAAACGGGAGGGGCTAGGCAAGTCCAAAGAAAGCTTGGTCAGTGTATGCCAGAGCAGGCGAGGCTGCTGGCAATTGCGAGCGATGCGGACCCTAGCCCGCGAGGGCGGGGTCGGCTCGGTCTTCGGGGCCACGCGATGAGTCCCGGTGAGCGGTCTCCAGGTATTCGTCGAGGGTGAAGGAGTCCACTTGGATGGCGTCCTCGCGCGCGGCTTCTGCAGCGCGCACGAGGGCGTGTTCCTCGGCTGTGATCAGGCCGGCGTCGCGGGCCGTGTCGAGTAGTGCCAGTGGGCGCGCCTTGGGTAATTGCTTGGCCTTGATAGCGGCCTTGATTTTGACCGCCACCGCATCCGCGCGGGTGACCAGGTCGAAGGCATGCTCGAGGCGACCGAGGGCCTGATCCTGCTCCGTGGGCAGGTAGACCTGGGAGGTGAGCCGGTCGCGCTGGGCGCCGGGGGTTTGGAGGGCGCGCGCGAGCTTGGCGCTGAGCCGATCCGCGGGCGGCGTCGAGAGTGCGTTGATGCGCGACCAGAGCGCGATCGGTCCGCGCAGGAACCAGCCCACCACGGGCGCTTCGAAGTTCTTGTAGATGCCCGACATGGCCGTGTCGATCTGCGTCAGGCAGTGCTGCATGGACCAGTGCAGGAAGGCTAGGTCCTCCTTCGGGCGGCCCTCCGCTTCGAAGCGTTTGAGGGTGGCATTGCCTAGATAGAGCCAGGAGAAGGCGTCTGCGAAGCGACCCGTGAGTGCTTCCTTGCGCTTGAGATCGCCTCCCAGGGTGCCCATGGCGATGTCCGCCGTGACGGCGAAGCTGGCGGAGGCCCAGGAGAGCTTCTTGTAGTAAGCGGCGGCGGGCCCGCCGACCGGCGCGCTAGCCAGTGCGCCGCGAGTCACCGAGAGCGCGACGGAGCGACAGCCGTTACGGACCACGTGGCCGATGTGGCCCCAGAAGGCGGCGTCGAAGGCCTTGCTGTCCTTGGCGGCCACGGCCGCCATCTCCTTGTAGGCGTAGGGGTGGCAGCGAATCGCGCCCTGGCCGAAGACCACCAGCGTACGCGTCAGAATGTTCGCGCCCTCGACGGTGATGCTAATGGGCATGCTCATGTAGGCGTGCGCCAAGAGGTTGCGCGGCCCGAGGCTGATACCGGCGCCGCCCACGATGTCCATGGCGTCGACGATGGAGTCGCGCGCCATTTCGGTCGTGTTGTATTTCATGATGGCGGTGACCACCGCCGGCTTGCCACCCTTGTCCAAGGCGCCGCAGGTGTAGCGCCTGGCCGCTTCCATGATGTAGGCGTTGCCGGCGATGCGCGCGAGCGGTTCGTGGATGCCTTCGAACTTGCCGATGGACAGTCCGAACTGCTGACGCACAGCGGCGTAGGCGCCGGCAACGCGGGCCGACATTTTGGTGGCGGCGGTGCTCGATGCGGGCAGGGAGATGCCACGTCCGGCGGCCAGGGATTCCATCAACATGAGCCAGCCGCGGCCGGCGTTTTCGGGGCCGCCGATGATGGCGCTGACCGGCACGACCACGTCCTTGCCGTGGGTCGGGCAGTTGTAGAAGGGCACGCCCAGGGGGTCGTGGCGTTCGCCCAAGCGCACACCTTCGACCGAGGTCGGAATTAGCGCGCAGGTGATGCCTAGGTCCTCGCCCTTGCCGAGCAGGTTCTGCGGATCCTTGAGCTTGAAGGCCAGGCCCAAGAGGGTCGCGACAGCGGCCAGTGTGATGTAGCGCTTGTTCCACTGCAGGCGCATATAGAGCTCGCCGTCCTCGCCTTTGAATACCTCGCCGCTGGAGCTAATAGCGCCGGCGTCAGAGCCCGCATTGGGCTCCGTTAGGGCGAAACAGGGCATTTCGCGGCCATCCGCCAAACGCGGCAGGTAGTGCTCTTTCTGCTCCTCGGTGCCATAGTGCAAGAGTAACTCGGCCGGACCCAGGGAGTTGGGCACCATGACTGTGATGGCCAGGGGGCCGGAGCGCGAGGCGAGTTTCGCGACCACCGCGCTGTTGGCCGAGGCGGAGAATCCGAGGCCGCCGAAGGACTCGGGAATGATCATGCCGAAGAAGCCCTTGTCCTTCAGGAACTGCCAAGTCTCAGGCGTCAGGTCGCGGTCTTGGAAGACCTTCCAGTCGTCGGTCATGCGGCAGACTTCATTCACGGGCCCGTCCATGAAGGCCTGCTCCTCCGGGGAGAGCTCGGGGTAGTCTTCGGCCAGAAGCTTGGTGAAGTTCGGGTCGCCCGAGAAGAGCTCGCCGTCGGCCCAGACCGTGCCGGCTTCGAGGGCTTCGCGCTCGGTGGTGGAGATCACGGGCAGGAGCTTCATGACCTGGATCAGCTTCATGATCGGAGCGCTGACCAGTACGCGACGCAGGCCAGGCACGTTCGCGATCAGTGCAATCGCCGCCACGCAGATCCAGAGCTGCCATCCGAGGCCAAGGCCCAAGCAGAGCACGCCGCCGAGGATCGTCCAGTTGCGGATGGACGCGCCGAGGAAGCCAAGCGCGATAGCGCCCAGCAGGAACAGCGGCAGGAAGATCAGCGGGTAGCTGAGAAGAAATCCAGTCATGACGAAGTGTCCATTGATCCCGGAACCCGGGTGGTTCCAAGGGTGGTCGGTAGGGGCACGGCGCGCTCCAGGGCGCGCGCGATTAGGTCGGTTCTGTCGAGGGCGGCGTCCACGCGGCCGGCGATTAGGAGCGAGACCAAGCCGTGCAAGCTGCTCCAGAGCAAGGTCGCGTGGGCCAGTGCGTCGACCTCCGAGAGCTCCTGGTGGCTGGCGCCGGCTAGCAGTTGGCTCAGCCCGTGCAGGAGCCCTCGGCCAGCGCGGTACTTGTCCGGGGGGTAGGTCCCGCCTAGCCGCTGGCCCGGCAGCAGGAACATCAGCTCGTACCAGGCCGGCTGCTCGAGGCCGAAGCTCACGTAGGCCTCGGCCAAAGCGCGCGGGCGCAGTACCGGCTCAGCTCCCTGGGTGGCGGCCTCGAGGCGCTGGCCCAAGTCCTCGAAGCCTTCCGCGATCAGAGCCTGCAGCAAGGCCTCCTTATTGTCGAAGTACAGGTACAGGCTCGTGGCGGTCACACCCAGGGCCCCAGCCAGGCGGCGGGTCGAGAGGGCCTGGTAGCCCTCCGCCTCGAGGACCCTACGGGCCTCCTCGAGGATGCGCTGCTTGAGTGCTGTGCCTTTGCTGCGTGCCATCTATTTGGGTATCGGCTGGACGGGGTCAGGTTGACAGTGTTAACTTTACACTGTCAACCACTATTCTCATAGGCCCTATATTGTCGATGAGTCCAGACCGGGACCCAGCTGGAGCCCAGTGCTACCTATGACGACCCTCAGAGAAGCCCCCCCGATCGTGCTCGCAGCCGGTCTGCGTAGCCCCTTCGTCCGTTCCGGCGGCGTTTTCCAGGGCGAGGACCCCGGCCACCTGGGCGCGCGCCTGTGTCGCGAGCTCTTCGCGCGCACCGGAGTCGATCCCAGCGCCGTGGACGAGATGATCGTCGGCAGCGTCGGCCCGCCCCATGACCAGGCCAACGTGGCGCGCGTGATCGGCCTGCGAGCTGGCCTGCCCTGGAGCACACCCGCGCGAACCGTGGCGCGCAACTGCGCCAGCGGCATCGAGGCCGTGACCAGCGCCGTGACCGAGATCCTCTCTGGCCGCGGTGATTTCTATATGTGCATGGGCGTGGAGATCATGAGCGGCTACCCGCTGATCGTGGGCAAGCGCATGACACGCCTCTTCGCGAACCTGTTCAAGGCCAAGACGCCGGGCGCGAAGCTCGCCGCCCTCTCCAAGTTCCGCCCCGGCGACTTGGCACCGCGCGTGGCCTTGCTCGAAGGCTTGATGGATCCTGTTAGCGGCCTGCTCATGGGCCAAACCGCGGAAGTACTCGCGCGCGACTTCGGGATTACGCGCGAGGAGAGTGATCGCTACGCGGTTCAAAGTCACCACCGCGCACGCGCGGCCCGCGACACGGGCCGCTTCGAGCGCGAGATTTTGCCCGTGCATCCGCTGGGCGCGCGCAAGCCCGGCGCGGCCATCGCCAACGACGACAACATTCGCGACGATCAATCCGAGACCAACCTGGCCAAGCTGCGGCCCTACTTCGAGAAGCCCGACGGCGTCGTCACCGTGGGCAACGCCTGCGGTATCACCGACGGCGCGGCGGCGCTCTTCGTGGGCACGGAGCAGCGCGCGCGCGAACTTGGGCTCAAGCCCCTGGCGCGCATTCGTTCCTACGCCTGGGCTGGCCTCGACCCCGCGCGCATGGGACTCGGGCCGGTCTACTCCACGGCCCTGGCCCTGCGCGACGCCGGCTGTAATCTCTCCGACATCGGTACCATCGAGCTCAACGAGGCCTTCGCCACCCAAGTGCTCGCCTGCAAGCGCGCCTTCGAAAGTGACACCTTCGCCCGCGAGCAGCTAGGCCTGGGCAGCGCACTCGGCGAGCTCGATCTCGCCAAGACCAACGTCAACGGCGGCGCCATCGCCCTGGGCCATCCGGTGGGTGCCACCGGCGCGCGACTCTTGCTCACTACCGCCCATGAGATGATCGCCGGCGACCATGAACTCGGCCTGGCCACGCTTTGCATCGGCGGCGGCCAAGGCGGCGCCGTGGTGCTCGAGAGGATCGCAGCGTGATGGACCTCAGCGGATACCCTGTGCCCGAGAACGCTCCCGAGCCCGGCGCTTGCCTGCGCGTGGAGCGCCCGGAGGCCGGTCTGGCGATCGTCACCTTCGATTCACCGCACCGCAGCTTCTCCGTGCTCGACGCGCCGCTGCTGCGCGACCTCGATACGCTCGTGACCCAGTTCGAAGGCGACCCGGCCCTGCGCGGCATCGTTTTCCAAGGCCGTAGCCCGGATCAATTCCTGGCCGGCGCCGACGTGCAAGGCATCGGCCAGATCACCGACGTGAGTGTGATCGAGGGCATCGTGCTAAGCGTGCACGCGCTCTTCGATCGCATCGCGGCGCTCAAAGCCCGCACGGTGGCGGCCGTGGGCGGACCCGTGCCCGGCGGAGCGCTCGAACTCTCCCTGGCTTGCGATCGCATCATCGCCACCGACGCCAAGAACACGCGCATCGGTCTGCCTGAGACCCAGCTCGGCATTTTGCCCGGTTGGGGCGGTAGTCATCGCTTGCCCGCGCGCATCGGCTTGCCGCATGCGCTCGACGCGATCCTCACCGGGCGCTTGTTCCCGGCCAAGGTCGCCCTCAAACGCGGCATGGTCGACCGGCTCACGAAGAGTGAGTACCTCGGGCGCGTTGCGCGCGACGTGGCCATGGGGCGCATGCCGTGCAAGCGCCACTCGCGCGGTAGCAAGCTCTGGACTGTGGACCGCAACCCGATCGCGCGCGCAGTGATCGAACACCAGGCGCTCAAGGGCCTCGACGCTAAGGCCAACGGCAAGTATCCGGCGCCCTACGCGGCGTTAGACCTGGTCATGTCGTCGGTTAAGTCGCCGCGCAAGAACTGGGCAGGGCGCGAGGCGCGTGCGATCTCCGCGCTCTTGACCGGACCCGTGTGCAAGAGCCTCGTGTCGCTCTTCTTCGGTTCCGAAGAAGCCAAGAAGCTGGGCCGTTTACCCGATGGCGGCAAGGCCGAGATGCCCGAGTTCGCCACGGTGGTAGGCGCCGGCGTCATGGGTGCCGGCATCGCCGGGTCCCTGGCCGAAAAGGGCGTGAACGTGCGCCT
Organism: Planctomycetota bacterium; assembly: GCA_047639615.1. Taxonomy (GTDB): domain Bacteria; phylum Planctomycetota; class UBA1135; order UBA1135; genus CAYWNK01. The sequence continues at coordinate 16,181 of JBLIOL010000046.1, forward strand.
CGCCGACCTCTCCAGCGAGGCCCTGGGCCGCGCCCTGGGCGAGCACGAGAAGAGCGTCCTGCGCAAGGTTAAGCGCCGGCGCATGACCAAGTCCGACGGCACGGCCGCCATCGACCGCCTCGACGCAGCCCAAGGCATCGTCGGCATGGCGCGCTCGACCTTCGCGGTGGAAGCCGTCGCAGAAGTGCTCGGCGTGAAGCACAAGGTCTTCGGCGAGTTGGCCGAAGCCCTGCCCGCTGGCGCTATCCTCGCCACGAATACTTCGTCCCTATCCGTGACCGAGATCGCCGCCGGCGTGCCCTCCCCCGAGCGTGTGGTAGGCATGCACTTCTTCAACCCGGTGCGCATGATGCCCCTGGTCGAAGTCGTGCGTGGCGCGAATACCAGCGACGAGGTCGTGGCGCGCACCTGCGCCCTGGCGATCTCCATGGGCAAGACGCCGGTGATCACCCGCGACGTTCCCGGCTTCCTGGTGAATCGCTTGCTCGGTCCCTACATCGATGAGGCCGTGCGCCTATTCGTCGGCGGCGCCGACGCGGCGCGCATCGACAGCTTGATGGTGGACTTCGGCATGCCCATGGGACCCTTGCGTCTTCTGGACGAAGTTGGCCTCGACATCGCCTCCCACGCGGCGGCGTCGCTGCACGCGGGCTACGGCGATCGCATGCAACCCTCCGACGGCATCAGCGGTCTGATGGGCGATGAGCGCCTCGGCAAGAAAACCGGCCAAGGCTTCTACGATCACACGAGCCATGGCAAGCGCAAGTCTTCGGCCAAGCTCATGGCCGACCTGCCGAACTTCCAGCAAGAGACCTGGGCACGCTCCCTGCGTGACGATGAACTCGTCAACCGCATGGTGCTCGCCATGGTCAACGAGGCCTACCGCTGCCTGGAAGAGGGCGTGGTCAGCAGCTCCGCCGTACTCGACCTAGCCACCGTCTTCGGCACCGGCTTCGCGCCCTTCCGCGGCGGCGTCCTACGCTACGCCGAAAGCGTCGGCTTGCCCGAAATTGTCGAGCGACTTGACCACCTAGCCGGCCAAGAAGAAATCCTCGAACGCGGCCCCGGAGCCATGCGCTTCCGAGCTGCCGCCCTGCTGCGCCAACGCGCTCAGGACAGTGGAAACTTGACGGCGGAAGACTCCTAAGCGACCTTTCCCGCCCATGTTCGCTCTGCTGTTTGTCTTGCTGGCCCAGAGTCCGGCGCCGAGGTCCCTGCCTGGCACGAGTTCTGTAGCCCAGGAGCAAGCGGCGGCGGAGCCGCGGCGGGGGGCCTATGTGGCGAAGTTCGAGCGGCTGCATCGGCAGGGTGAGCGGCGGCATGTGCTTGAGCGTTTGGGGTTCTCGCGCAAGTTGGTGGCGAAGGAGGATCTGAGCAAGGGCTTGGTGAAGCTTGAGCGGCATGACTTCCGCGTGTCGGTGCCGCTTGGCTACAACTCGGCCAAGCCGGCGGGGCTTGTGGTTTGGATGGACCCCACGGATGCGGGGCAGTTGCCGAAGGAGTGGCTGGCGGTGCTCGAGCAGCGCAACCTGATAGCAGTGGCGCCGAGTGGGGCGGGGAACTCGCGCTACGCTTGGAATCGCGCGGCCTTGGCCTTGGCGGCGGTGCGCGGAATGAGCGAGGCTTATGCGATTGATCCGAGGCGCGTTTACGCGGCGGGCTTCTCCGGCGGCGGGCGCATGGCTTCGCGGCTTTCCTTGGCTTGGCCGGATGTGTTCACGGGCGGCTTGGCGGCGGCGGGTGCGGCCTTCTATGAGTCCCTGGACGATCCGCGGCGGCCGGGCCATAGCTGGCCGGCGCGGCTTAAGCAGCCACCGGCTCGTTTGCTGCGCATGGCGCGCAAGTCGAGTCGCTTCGTGATGCTGGTGGGGTCCGAGGACAAGAACCAGCAGCTCTGCCGCAGCTTGGCCGAGCACATGGCGAAGTCCGCGGGCTTCCTGCACGTGACCTACCTAGAGCAACCGCGCAAGGGACACGAAGTACCTAGCAGTACATGGCTGCGGCGCGCCGTGGATGCCCTCGACGCGCCGCTTGGGCTGGATTGGACTGAGGAAGACTGAGGAAGACTGAGTCTTCTGCTCCACAAGACCCGCGGTCTGCCCTCGGTGGTACGGTGCCATGGCACGGTGCCAGGAACGAATCCACTACTACTTGAGTAGGGCGGGGATGCGATCGACCATGGTCGCCTTGCCCTTGCTCTCGATGGGCTTCTTGCCCAGGTAGATGTCGAAGAGCGCCCAGCACAGGGCGGAGGATTGGATCTGCGGGCGGCGCTTGCCCTTGACTGTGGTCTCGAGCTTGCCGCCGGGCAGCCAGGTGAAGATGACTTCGTCGCCTTCCTCCAGTTCCTTGACGTCGAAGAAACCCTTGAACTTCGCCATGGCCTTGGTGGCTTCGCGCATCTGGGTCTTGTCCTTTGTCTTCTTGATGCGCGGCTCGATGGAGCCGGAGAAGGCCTCCTCGACATCGTCGCCGTCCACGTCGCGCACGAAGACTAGGCGCAGGGACTTGGCGAAGTCGTCTTTGAGCAGGGCGTCGTAGAAGCCCTGGTCTTCCTTGAGCTGCTTCATGCTCTTGCCATTCCAGCGCCCGAGGGTTTTCTTGGCGCCGACGGGGTCCACGTAGAAGCCGTAGGCATAGACCTTGAAGTTGAAGATCATGCGCTTGTCGCGCAGGCCGGTGCCGGCCAGCACCAGCTTGGTTTTGCCGTCCTCGGCCATGCGCGAGACCGGGAAGAGCACGTCGGTCTTGGGCTCCCGGGCCGTGGCGACCTTGTCCTGGAGGGCAACTGCACCGGACGCGCCGGACCCAGCGAGGAGAGCGAGCAGGAGACTCAGGCGGATCGAGCGGGTGCGCTTCATGGCGGAGGGGGCTGCAGATGCGTGGGGCGTTACGCGGGGCACCGTACCCTCTGCGGCGATTCTCAGCGCGCGTGCAGGGCGACTTTGCTGCGAATGCGTGCGCAGGGTTGCCCGTCGGGGTCCAGGCCTTCGGTTTCGAATTCGTGGGTGAAGCAGCCTTCGGCTTTGAGGGTGCTGGCGGTGCGCTCGAGTAGCTCCTCGTCTAGCAGCCCGCTTAAAAAACAGCGACTTGTCGCTCGGCTCGCACGAAGCGCCTGGCTGCGTTGCCAGAACCCCCAAATAGCCACCACTATGGGGGGCACCTGTCGCCTTGCCAGACGATCCGTGGAAACCAATCGCTGGGCCGCTGTTTTTAAAGCGGCCTGCTAGGCGGAACTCCATGCGCAAGCTCTTGTGCGCGGGGGCCAGGTACTCGATCGAGGCCAAGGCCAGCCAGGGTGCGCTGCGTATGCCGCGCGGCCATGGCCTGCCAGGGGAGCATCGGATAGATCGGGTCGGCGCCGGAGAAGACGGCGCCGCCGAAGGTGCTCCCGTGCAGGTTGCGCGTGAGCAGGCTGCGGCGCACGACGACCGTGCAGCTCTTGAAGCCGTCAGCCAAGTGCACGACCCGCGCGCGCATGAAGAACATGGGCGGGTAGAGGTTCAGCATCCAGCGCGTCTTACGCGCGGACCAGGCTTTGGCGGGTAGGCTTCTCAAGGCCGTGGTATCTCAGGGCCGTGGTATCTGAAGGCCGTGGTATCTGAAGGCCGTGGTATCTCACCGCTTGGCTGCCGCCTAGGCGACCACGCTTGCCGGGGTCCTACAATCCTTCGCGTTCCTGGCGCCAGCGGTTGGGGCTGGTGCTGACCTCGCGCTTGAAGGCGCGGTAAAAGGTGGAGAGGTCGTCGAAGCCGCACTCGAAGGCCACGGAGTTGACCGTGCGGCGCGTGCCTTGCAGCAACTGCCGCGCGTGGGCGATGCGCAGGCGGCGCACGTAGGCCAGCCAGGTGGTGTCGGTCAGCTCACGGAAGAGCTGGGTGAAGCGGCGGCGGGAGAGGCGCAGGGAGTCGGCGGCGCGGTCGATGGTGGTCTCGGTGAAGAAGCGCAGTTCGACGTTCCCCAGGTACTGACGCACGCGCTCCATGCCGGCGCTGGGCAGCAGGTTCTCGCTCTCGCGGGTCAGGACGGCGCAGTTGCCCTTGACCAACTCGGGCAGGGCGGCGAGTAGGCTCACGGAGAGAGACTCGGTGCGCGAGGCCGTGGCCGCGTTGTCTCGCGACTGCTCGAAGAAGAGCCGGCGGAAGAGGTCGCCTACGAAAGAGACGCCGGCGGGGTCGAGCTCGATGCGGCCGTGGGGCAGGGCCGGCGTGTTGAGCTTGGAGCGCAGCAGGACTTCGTGGGGCACGACCAAGAGGTAGAGACCCAGGGGATTACCGCTGGAGTCCTCGATGCGGTAGCGCTTGCCCGGGGGCACGAGCACCACGTGGCCGGGGCCCAGGGGCAGGGGGCCGGCGTCCGTGTGCAGGGTTCCGCTGCCGGAGTGCACTAGCGCGAACTCGAGGCGGCCGAGCTGCTTGCCAAGGTCCGGCGACTGATCGCGCAGCCTGCCGCGGTGACGCTCTGCGAGTGCCACAACCGAAGGAGCGGGCGAGCCCGAGTGGGCGTGGGCTGCGGGATCAAGGTGAGTGTTCATGCTGGAGTTACTCGGACGGTGAGAGTGCTCCGGGGGTTCCTTGTGTTCACTGCAAAGGATCGCTCCGGTTGGTAGTCTATATCGTTTAGTGGCTCTGTGAGGGGTTGGGTGGCCGCGTGAGAGCCGGAAAGGTTTCGAATTTGCAAGCTCAGCCGGCGTTGGGGCAGGTCTGGGCGCCGGTGGGGCGGAGTGGGGCCTCAATCACTGGTGGTCGCCTGTGGAAAACCTGGGGGGGATGTTCACAGGCGGTCAGGGGAGGGGCCAAAAGCGGCCCTGGCGGGGTTCAGGGCGGGCCTGGGGCGAGTTGGTGGTGAATTGGGGGGTATGTGGATCTATTGTGGATAAATGCCATGGATGTGGGGTGAGGTTGGGGCGAGCTTGTGAAAGCACGGCATTTATTGGATTCGGGTGGGCTGTAAATGGAGGGCGGGTGGTAGAGTGCGTCCACTGATCCTCCCGGGCGAGTCCGCCCCGGTCGTCTTACCGCCCATCCATGACCACCCCCCTCCTACTTATTGGCGAGCACCCCGCCACCTTGGATGGGGAGGGTCGCATTCAGCTGTCTGTCTCACTTCGAGACGAGCTGAACCCTCGGCGCGCCGACTTTGCCTTGATGGCAAACCTCGAGCCCGATGGTTCTCTCTGCCTGCGTGAGCGGGGAGAGTGGCAGCAGTATGTGGATGAGCTGAGGCGTGCACCGCTGACCAATCAGCGAGCACGACGCACCCTCTTGTACCTAGCTGCCCATTCCTCGGCGGTGAAGTGCGACAAGACAGGCCGGGTCCGGATACCTGACTCCCTTCTCAACGAGATAGGGGTCGATCGCTCATCAGAGGGACGCAGAGATGTCGTTTTGGTGGGGAACTTCGACGACATCCGCGTGTGGAGCCCAGAAGGATGGGCTCAGTTTAGGTCTGAGACGCGCCAGGATTACGGCGCAGGAGTCGACGATTTGCTGAGCTACCGACCGCTGGGACCGGAGGGGTTGGTCGACAGAGAGACGGCTTGAGCGGAGTGGCCTTCACAGGCCCTCCGCCCAAACCCAACCGGCTGGTGGGCCGGGGGAAACGCCGCGGGGAGCACTAGCTCCTCGCGGTTCCTTCCTTCCTTTCTGTCTTAATGCGGGAGGTTGATCCTGCTCGGCTTGCGGGATTGCCGCGTTCATGCGCAAATAGGGCATGCTCGCCAGCTTGCCCATGCTTCTGGGTTTGGCTTTTTCTTCTGCCGAGGAAGTGCCGCAACCCAATATCCTCGTCGTCGTACTCGATGATGTGGGGGTGGATTCCGTTGGAGTCTACGCCGAAGGTACCGACCCGGCGCCGACACCGATCTTCGACAGCCTGGCCCAGTCCGGAGTTCTCTTTCGGAACGCTTGGGCTAACCCTATCTGCTCGCCGAGTCGCGCTGAAATCCTGACCGGGCGCTACGGCTTTCGCACGGGTGTTGGCCACATTGTCGGGGCGAACAGTTGGGCGCTTGCGCTGAGTGAGTTGACCATTCCGGAGGTGCTCGCGCGCAATCCGGCGCTCGGCTACCGCAGCGCGGCCTTCGGGAAGTGGCACCTGTCTAGCAACTTGGTGGGTGGCGGAGATCTTGGTCCGAACCTGCAGGGCTTCGAGCACTTCGCGGGGACCTGGGGAAACATCGACCCTGGCACGGAGAGTTACTACGCCTACGAGAAGCTGGTTGACGGTCAGCGGGCTCCGGCTACCGGCTACGCCACGACCGAAGTGGTCGATGATGCTCTCGCCTGGATTCAGGGCAGCGCGGATCCTTGGTTCTGCTACGTCGCATTTCAGGCGCCACATGATCCGTTCCACGCGCCGCCGGCTCACTTGCACACGCAGGACGCGCAGATCAACGGGCTTGATCCGCGCTTCTTTCCGCGGCCTTTCTATCTGGCCATGCTCGAGGCCGCGGACACGGAGATGGGGCGGCTCTTGGCCGGAATTGGTGCGGACCTGGCCAATACGCACGTGATTGTGCTCGGAGATAATGGAACGCCGAGGGAGGCGTCTATCGCGCCTTTTGAGCCGGAGCA
>JBLIOL010000047.1:0-22732 GCA_047639615.1 Planctomycetota bacterium
CAAGCCCAAGCTCAGCAATGAGGAGCGCCGCGCACAACTGCTCGAAACATACGACCTCGACAAGGACGGCAAGCTATCCGATGAGGAGCGCGCAGCATCCAAAGCCAAGCCCGCTCCCGAGGCCCCAGCCTCAAAGCCGAACGCCAAGCCCAAGCCCAAGCCCAAGCTCAGCAATGAGGAGCGCCGCGCACAACTGCTCGAAACATACGACCTCGACAAGGACGGCAAGCTGTCCGATGAGGAGCGTGCAGCATCCAAGGCCAAGCCCGCTCCCGAGAAGCCGAAGGCAGAGCCCGATGCAGAGCCCGATGCAAAGCCCGATGCGAAGCCCGAGAAGAAGGGTACTCCCGAGCCCAAGCCCAAGCGGACGGGCGCCGAGCGGCAGCAGCGACTCCTAGATCGCTACGACACCGACAAGGATGGCAAGCTCAACGAAGAAGAGCACGCCGTCTACCTCGAAGACCAAGCCGAGCGCCCCAAGAAGAGCAGAGGCAAGGGCAAGGGCAAGGGCAACTAGCCCGCGGACTCGGAGGTGGACTTACCGTCTTCCTCGTCCGTGCTAACGATCTTGAGGCCCGCAGATTGGCTGGCAGCGCCACGACCGGCGTAGCTCTCCCAAGATGCGGTGCCGTAGTCGATCAGGTTGCCGATCACGCCGCGCAGTTCATCGCGGCGCACGATGGCGTCGAGCTGACCCTTGCTCATGAGGAATTCGGCGCGCTGGAAGCCCGGGGGCAGTTCCTGCTTGATGGTGCTGGCGATAACACGCGGGCCGGCGAAGCCGATCAGCGAGCCGGGCTCGGCCAGGGTGATGTCGCAGACCATGGCGAAGGAGGCGGTCACGCCTCCGGTGGTCGGGTTGGTCAGGACGCAGATCGAGAAGCCGCCAGCCTCGTTCAGGGTGGCCAGGGCCGCGCTGGTCTTAGCCATCTGCATCAGCGAGAGCATGCCCTCGTGCATGCGCGCGCCGCCGGAGCTGGTGAACAGCACCAGGGGCAGGCGTTCGGTACGCGCCAAGTCAGCGGCCAAGGAGATCTTCTCGCCCACGACCTCGCCCATGGAGCCGCCCATGAACTTGAAGTCGAGCACGCCCATGATCACCGGGCGGCCCTGGATCTCGCCGCGGCCCAGGATCAGAGCGTCGCTCTGGCCCGTGCGCTTGACAGCCCGATCGACCTTCTCGGAGTAGGGCACGGAGTCCACGAACTTGAGTCGGTCGAGGGACTTGAGGTCCGGGAAGAGCTCGGTCCAGGAGCCCTCGTCGATCGTGGCCTGCACCCGCTGGGGACCGGGCAAGGTGAAGTGGAAGCCACACTTGGGGCACACGAAGCCCTTCTCTTCGAGCTCCTTGCGGTAGATCGTCGAGCTGCAGGACTCGCACTTCAGCCAAAGGCCGCCGGGCATGTCCTTCTTCTTGAAACGCAAGCGGGAGAGCCGGCCACCGGATTGGTTGCTGGCGGTCTGGACTTCGTCTTTGGGTGTTTCGGCCATGATGAAGAAGTGGGGCTAGCTAGCCGCTTGCAGGACTTTTTGGGCGGTCTCCCGCCAGTTGCGAATGGTTTCGCCCATATCCGCTGCTCCGAAGAGCGCAGACCCGGACACGAGGGCATCAGCACCCGCAGAGACACAGTCAGGCAGGGTCTTCGTGGCCACCCCGCCGTCCATTTCCACCACACCGGCGTAACCGGCTTGGCGCAGCCAGCGGACCTTGCTCAGGGCCTCCGGCTTGAAGCTTTGACCTCCGAAACCCGGCTGAACGCTCATCACCAGCACTAGGTCCACCTGGTCCAGGATCGGCTCGAGGGCTTCCACGGGGGTCTCGGGGTTGACCGAGACGCCGACCTTGCTGACACCGTGCTCGCGGAAGGCGTTCCCGATCTCGAGCGCACCGGCGGCGCCGCCGGCGACCTCCCAGTGGTAGGTCAGCACATGCGCGCCGGCCTTGGCGTAGGCCTCGGCGTAGGCCAAGGGATCGGTGATCATCAGGTGCACATCCAATGGAACCGTCGCCACCGTGTGGATGGCTTTCACCAGCGGCGGACCGATGGTCAGGTTCGGCACGAAGTGGCCGTCCATGACGTCCACGTGCAACCAGTCCGCGCCCGCGGCTTCGGCCCGAGCAACTTCATCCGCAATATGGGTGAAGTCGCAGGACAGCAGCGACGGCGACAGGATGAGGGAGGATTCGCTCACGGTGGGGAGTGTAGCCCGAAGAGGGGTCCAAAGAACCCTCCCCAAAGGGTGGAATCAGCCCTGGAGGGCAGCAATTCCGGGAAGTACCCCGCCCTCGAGCAGCTGCAGGGAGGCCCCACCGCCCGTTGAGACGTGATCCACGACATCCGCCAGCCCGAGCAGGTTGATGGCAGCCACGGAGTCTCCGCCCCCAACCACCGTATAGGCGCTGGCCTGGCCGAGGGCCTGGCCCACGGCCTCGGTGCCCCCGCGGAAAGCCTCCATCTCGAAGACCCCCATGGGACCGTTCCAGACCACCGTCTTGGCATCCAGCACGCGCTGCACGTAGTCAACGCTGGCCTTGGGGCCAATATCGAGGCCCATGCGGCCCTCCGGAATTCCCGGCCCGCACACGAGCACGTCCGCATCGGCGGCGAAGTTGTCCGCCGCCAGGTGGTCCTGGGGCAGCAGTAATTCGACCCCGCGCTCCTCGGCCTTCTTGAGCGCGTCTCGACACAGGTCGAGCAGGTCGTCCTCCACCAGGGAGTTCCCGATCGGAATGCCCTGGGCCTTGAGGAAGGTGTAAGCCATGCCGCCACCCACCAGAATCGCATCCACACGCTCCAGCAGACTGTTGATGACCTTGAGCTTGTCCGAGACCTTGGCCCCGCCGAGGATCGCCACCAAGGGGCGCTCCGGGTTCTCTAGCACACGCTGGAAAGCGTCCAATTCACGCTGCAGCAGCAGGCCCGAGGCGCAAGGCAGGTGCGCGGCGATACCGGTCACGGAGGCGTGCGAACGGTGACAGGCGCCGAATGCATCATTCACGAAGCAGTCGCCGAGGGCGGCGTACTGTTGTGCCAGTGCGTCATCCCCCTTGGTCTCGCCAGCGTGGAAGCGCACGTTCTCGAGCAATACCACGCCGCCCGCCGGGCAAGCCGCGATGCCGTCCGCAGCCGCCTGGCCCACGCTGCCCCGCAGGGTGCTAACCGTCACACCAAGTAGTTCCGCCAGGCGCACGCCCACCACCGTCACACGCATAGACTCCACCACCTTGCCCTTCGGCCGCCCCATATGGGTCAGGCAAACCGGTCGGCCGCCGCGCTCCAAAATGTTGCGCAGGGTCGGCAGGGCAGCGCGGATGCGCGTGTCATCACGAATCGCCCCGTCCGCCCCGAGGGGCACGTTGAAGTCGACCCGCACCAGCACGGTGCGGCCATCGACAGGGAGAGCATCAAGGGCAGTTACGCGGGCGGTCATGGAATCAGCTCAGCCTAGACCTTGGCCAATTTGGCCTTCCTGGGGGCTGCCTTGGCCTTCCTGGACGCGGCCTTGACCGGCTTGACGGTCTTGACCGGCTTGGCGGCCGACGCGGCCTTGACCGGCTTGACCGGCTTAGCGGCCTTGACCGGCTTAACGGCCTTGACCGGCTTGACCGGCTTAACGGCCTTGACCGGCTTAACGGTCTTAACGGTCTTAACGGTCTTAACGGCCTTGACCGGTTTGGCGGCCTTGGCGGCCTTGGCCGGCTTCAGCTTGTGGGCCAGCTTCATCAGCTGCACCACGCGGTTCGAGTAGCCCCACTCGTTGTCGTACCAGGAGACGACCTTGACCATCTTGCCGATGGCCATGGTCATCGTGCCGTCGATGATCGAGCTGCAGGGATCACCCAGGATGTCGCTGGAGACGAGGGGATCCTCGGTATAGCGCAGGATGCCCTTGAGCGGGCCTTTCTTGGCGGCAGCCTTGAAGGCGTCCTGGACCTCTTCGACGGTCACGCTCCTCTTGAGCGTTGCCGCCAGGTCGATCACCGAGCCGTCCGGCACCGGCACGCGCATGGACATGCCGTCCAGCTTGCCGGCCAGCTTGGGGAGCACCTTGCCCACGGCGCGTGCAGCGCCCGTGGTGGTCGGAATGATATTCGTAGCCGCCGAGCGGGCGCGACGCAGGTCCTTGTGGGCTGAGTCGAGGACGACCTGGTCATTGGTGTAGGCGTGCACCGTGTTCATCATGCCGGAGACCAGGCCGAAGGCCTCGTCGAGCACCTTGGCCACGGGCGCCAGGCAATTGGTGGTGCAGCTGGCGGCCGAGATGATCCGATCCGAGGCCTTGAGGGTGTCTTCATTGACCCCCAGTACGATCATGGCGTCCGCGCGGTCCTTGGGCGGCACGGTCAGCAGCACCTTCTTGGCGCCGGCGTTGAGGTGCTTGGTGCAGGCCTCGTAGGTGGCGAAGATCCCGGTCGCTTCGACCACAAAGTCCACCTTGTTGGCCGCGTGGGGCAAATTGGCGGGATCACGCTCGGCGGTGATCATGATTTTGGTGCCAGCGACGGTGAGCGAGCCCTTGCCCGCCTTCACCTTGGCGTCGAAGGTGCCGTGCACGGAGTCGTGCTTGAGCAGGTGGGCCAGGACCTCAGCGCTGGCCAGATCGTTGATGGATACGACCTCGCAGCCGGGCGTGCTATGAAGGATGCGGAAGACATCGCGGCCGATGCGGCCGAAGCCGTTAATGGCAATGCGCATAGGTTATGTGCTGGATATGTGCCGGAGAGCACAGTTGAGAGAGGCGGTCACAGGCGGCCAGAGGCCGGGACCAGGCTCCGGGGACGAACATTCCCCAGAGGGGGCCCGCACCAGGGCGAGCCAACGTTTCCAATGGAAACGGCGGCAGAGATTACTTCGCCGCGCCGATGGCTTCAACGGAGCTAATCCACTCTGTGCCTAATCTTCGGATTGAGGCCCGAACCTTGCCCCTTCCTGGGAAGGCGCTCCGCCCAGCCTCGCAATCGAATCAAACCGCCCCGACGCCAGATCCGTGCCTTCAGAATCCAATCAGAACCCCCTCGACGCCCCGGTCTCTGGCGTCAACGGCGAGCCCTTCGCACGCTCCCGCTGGTCCCAGCTAGGACGCTCGGCCGGGCTAAATCCCTCGGACTCGGTGCTGATCGCCCTCTCAGGCGGTGCGGACAGCGTCTATCTACTGCACCTATTGGCCAGCTCCCAGCCCAGGCCCAAGCTGTTGGCGGTTCACGTAGAACACGGCCTACGCGGCGGTGAGGGGCAGGAGGATTCGGCCTTCTGCGCACGCTTGTGCGCCAAACTAGGCGTGCCCTTCTCGCGGCGCATGCTCGAGCTAGACGCCTCCGCCTCCAATCTCGAGGCCCGCGCCCGCGAAGGTCGCTACGGCATCTTGGCCGAAGAAGCCCGCCATGCAGGCATCAGCCACATCGTCACCGGCCACCACGAAGACGACGCCCTAGAGACCCTGCTCATGCGCATGATGCGCGGCAGCGACCTAGCCGGCCTGCCGGGCCTCAAGAATCACTTCGTCCTTGCGGGCGAACCGCCGGTCACGGTCCATCGCCCCCTGACCAGCCTGCGCCGGGAGGAAGTCCGCCGGCTGCTGCGCGACGCAGGCCACAGCTGGCGCGAGGACTCCAGCAACGCGGCCGACGCCCACACCCGCAATCGTGTGCGCAATGGACTCCTGCCCGGCATTGAAGCCAGTTGCGGCCCCCAGGGCTTGGATGGCCTGCGCGCCTTCGCGGACGCGGTTGAGTCCCTTGAGGACGAACTAGCCCAGCGCACAGCCCACCTAGAATGGGACTCCCCCAGCACCGAAAGCGCTGGCAGCCTGGCCCGCAGCGTGCTCTCCAGCCTGGCCGAGCCCCTGCGCAGACGCGCCCTCTGGCGCTTGATCCAAGACGGCACAGGCCTGCCCCCCGGGCGCGCTCTACTAGCCATCCTGCTAGATGACCTTGCCCAAGGGCGCTGCGGTCTGCGCTCCCTGCCCGGTGACTGGAGCCTCAGCCTCGAGCAGGAGCACCTGCACCTACTTGCCCCGGGCCTCGGCTCGCAGGCCCAAGCTACACACACCCTGGCCCCCCTGGCGCTCCCCCTGCCCGGCAGCTTGCAGCTGCCCGACGGCCGCCAACTCAGTGCCGAGTTCGTGACCCGCCCCCCCGGCAGCCCCGTGCCCCAAACCGCCAACACGGTGGAATTGGATGCGACCGGGCTCGACGGTGCCAATCTCAGCCTACAAGTCCGCGGTGCCCAGCCCCACGATCGCTTCCACGGCCTCGGAGCCCCCGGCAGCCGTCCGCTGATGCGCTTCCTGGCCGACGCTGGAGTCCCCGCCGAGGAGCGCACTCAGGTGCCCCTGATCTACGCCGGAGACGAGCTAATTTGGGTCGCCGGCCTGCGCCCGGCAGAAAGTCGCCGAGTCACCCCCGGCACAAGTCTGCGCCTACGCCTTTGTCTGAAGGGCGTAACCAGCCCCGAGGCTACACCCCTGGAAACTCCCATGGAGGGCCACAGGGACGGTCGCAGGGGCCAAGAAGCCTCCAGCGGAGCCTCGGACCGGGGCCAAATTGAGATGAGCCAATCAAGCTCACCAGCGGACCCGAAGCATTCCGAGCGCAGCCCTGGCGAGTGAATCGAGGCAGCAGCCCTCAGCGGTTGTGACTCTGGCCCGGTCCGCAGGTATTCTCTGCAGACCTTCGGGCCCCTCGCCACCATGCTCTCGACCCTCGCCGACAATCTCCAAGCTGTGGAGACGCGTATCCAAAGCGCAGTCTCCAACAGCGGGCGTGTAGCCGGCGACGTTGCGCTACTGCCCGTTAGCAAGTCCGCCGACCTGGAGACCAGCGCCGATCTGGCGCGCCTCCTAGCCGAGACCCGCCCGGTGACCCTGGCGGAGAACCGGGTCGACGTGCTCGAGTCCAAGCTCGAAGCCTTCGCCGCCCTGGACCTGCCCCCCATCGCCTGGCATTTCATCGGTCACCTGCAACGCAACAAGGCGCGCCGAGTAGTGCGCTCCTGCGCGGTGCTGCATTCCGTGCACAGCCTGCGTCTGCTCGAAGCCCTGCAGCGATTGGCCGAGGAAGAGGACACGCGGCTCGAGATCTTTCTGCAGATGGGGCTGACCGGCGAGAGCGAAAAGAAGGGCATGAAAGAAGCCGAGTTGCTGGACTGCATGCAGGTCATGCCCGACCTCTCGCGCTTGGACCTCGCGGGCCTGATGGCCATGGGGCCTAGGCCTGATTCAAACACTCCCGCGCGAGATGTATTCGCTCGCGCCGCCGCACTGGCCCACGCCCTCGAAACGGAACACCGCGCGCTCTTCGTGCGCGAGCGTTGCGAGCTGAGCATGGGCATGAGCCACGACCTTGAGGACGCTATCGCCGCCGGCAGCCATTGGCTGCGAGTAGGCAGCGCCCTCTTCACTCCACGAGAGCCACAAGACCAGGCTGTATGAGCGCTGACCCGAAGAATACCGCACGCCTGCTCCTCCGCATCCAGGGGGACGGCCGTGCTCCGACCGAACTACCCGGGACGGGACGCCTGGTGATCGGCTCCGACGCCGAGCGCGTGGACCTGGTCCTGGAAGGCCAAGGTGTAGACAAGGTTCACTGCGCCATTGGCCGCGTGAAGAACGGCGGCTGGGCTCTCAAGGACTTGGGCTCAGAGTTCGGAACCATGCTCAACGGCAAGAACGTGGAAGCGGGCCGCATCTCCTTGGGCGATGAAATCGTGCTCGGTGCCAGGCGCCTGGAGGTGGTCGAGGCCGGCGCCAGTACTTCCAATGACAAGCCGCGGCTCCAGTCACAGTCACAGCGGAAGCCCGAGCCGAAGCCGAAGCCGAAGCCGAAGGCCAAGCCCACCAGCACACCCGAGATCCCCGGCTTCCGCGTACATCGCCGCCTAGGCCGCGGCGGCAGCGGCGAGGTTTGGCTCGCCACCCAGGTCAGCCTCGATCGCGAAGTGGCACTCAAACTATTGCGGCCGCACCTGGCCGCCGACAGCGTTTTCGTGAAACGCTTCCAGGACGAAGCCCGCGCCGCCGCCGCCCTGGGTCACCCCAACGTGGTGACGGTCTACGACGTGGGCGAAGGCAACGGCCAGCACTTCCTATCCATGGAGTACATGGCGCGCGGCTGCCTCGAACAACACCTGGCCAACACCGGCCCCTTGCCCTGGCGCGAAGTGCTCGAAGCCTTGCGCGACGCCAGCCGCGGCCTGGAATACGCCGAGTCCCGCGGGCTCGTGCACCGCGACATCAAGCCCGCCAACCTGATGCGCGGTGAAGACGGCACCGTGCGCATCGCCGACCTCGGCTTGGCTGCCGCCGCTGGCGAAGCCGTGGACATGGGTGCCGAAGGCGGCAAGCGCCGCATCCAAGGCACACCCCACTTCCTAGCTCCCGAGATCATTCGCGGCGGCCCGCCCGAGCGACGCTCCGACCTCTACGCATTGGGAGTCACCGCCTATCGCTTGCTCTCCGGCAAGACTCCCTTCGATGGCTCCAGCGCTACCGATATTCTGCGTAGTGCCCTGCACTCCGACCCCCAGGACTTGAGCGAGTTGGCACCGGCCTGTCCCGACGCCGTCGTGGACTTGGTGCACCGCCTCTTCGAACGCGATCCCGCTGATCGCCCGGCCAACGCCGCAGCGGTGCGCTTGGAAGCCGAGGCCCTGCTGCAGAATGCTGGCCGTCCCACACAGGATGTGGTCGGCGCACCCAGCAAGAGCTCGGCTGGAATCGTCACGGGCGGCATCGCTGTGCTCGCCTTGGTGGCGATCGGCGCCTGGCAACTCCTGGGCGGCGGCGACCCCGCACCGCCGACCGATTCGGGTGGTAGCGGCAACGCCAGCATCAGCGCCACCGGCAGTCACACGACCGGACCGGAAGACCCCGATAGCGGCAAGCTGATCAGCGCCTTCGACGGTCAAACGGAGCCGGATGAAACCGAGCCCGTGCGCGATGACGAAGCCGAGCAACGCTTCGAGGAACGCGCCGAGTTGGCCTACCTACGCCTGGGCGGACAGGACCTCACGGATGAGCAACGCATCGGGCGCCTGCGCACCCTAGCCGAAACATACAAGGGCACCACCACCGCCACCACGGCCGCACTCGAGGCCGAGTCCCTCGCGCAGCACGTGGCCACCGTCGTCGCCGAGGATCACGCGCGCTCCAGCGCGCGCGAATTACTGCTAGCGAGCCTCACCAGCGCCGCCGATCTGGATGCACCAGATCGGCGTCCCGGCAACGCCCTGCGGGCGCTTGCTGCCGTGGAAGGCCAGGATGATTGGGTCGCGGACGAGGCCTTCCAAACGGCACGCAAGGCTCTCATTCAACGCATCCTCGAGCAGGGTCGCACGCGGGCGGAAGCCCTCGACAAGTCTGTGGCGGAGCACCTGGAGAAGGGCCGCTTCGAAGAGGCGCGCCAACAGATCTCAGCGCTGCTCGCCCTGGTGGACATACCCGAGTCCCTAGTAGGTGCCAACGAGGAATCGGTCGAACGCATGCGAGCCTTGGCAGCCCAAGCGCGAGTGCGAGCATCGAAGCTCGTGCAGATGGCCGAAGCCTACGCCAACAACGTGGTGCTCGTAGACGAGGGCATTCTGGCCGCGGGCCTGGGCGGCCCGACTGGCTTCGAGTACGACCTACTGAGCCTCGATCTCGGCACTGCCCAGGAACGCCTCGGCAGCATCTCCGACGAGTTCCGCACACCCGAAGCCAAGATCGCACTCGAGCCCCTGCAAGCCGACCTGATCCTCGCCGATCAGAGCTTGCGAGCCTTGCTGGGGGCCTGGAACCAAGACCAGTGGCGCCGCAAGACCGTACTCGTGCCTGACAGCAGTGGCCGTACGCGCGCTTCTGAAGTGTCTGGCATCAGCAGCCGCGGACTACAACTAGCGGACGGCCCGGACGTGCCTTGGAAGGCGCTTATGCGCCTACCCAAGGCCATGGACAACCTGTTCAAGGAACGTCTGGCCCGGGACTGGACGCCAACAGAGCTGCAGGGTGTCGCCACCCTCGTGCGCCTCTCCGCCGTGTTGGGTGCCTTGCACTCCGCCGAAGAGATGCTGCCCGAGAACACCAGCGCGCGTTTCACCAAGGGCGAGGCGGAGGAGCTGACCCTCGGCTTCAGCTTTGCGCAGCGCTGGGTGGACATCCTGGCAGAACCCGCCCGCAGCCAAGCGCAGCTGATCCTAGATCAAGAGCGTGGTGCCGCCGAAGCCCTTGCCGCAGCCCTCTTGGCCGTCGGCGATGAGCGCCCCGCCGATGCGGCAACCTTGATCGAACGGCTCTTCGCTGAGTCGAGCCACACCCTGCTGCTGCGCCTACTCTCCGATGGCAGCGACTGGCGACCCAGTCCCGCAGACACAGGCAAAGAACCTGAGACAGAGACAGAGACTGAGACTGAGTCTGAGTCTGATCTCGAGTCTGATCCCGAATCCGAATCCACCGGCGGCGAGGAGTAGCCGTGCCCCAACACCATCTCGACGACGCCGTCTTCCCGGCCGTGGACTCCCTGCGCGAGGAGGGCCTCGAACCGCCGCACGCCTTGCTGCTGGCGGGCACCGGTCTGGGCATGCTGACCTCCGCCATCACGGAGCTGCGCAGCGTCGATCTGGCGGATCTACCGGGCGTGCCCGCCATCTGGCAGGAAGGCTTGCTGTACTCCGGGCGACTGGGAGCCTGCTCGATTTGGATGCTAGAGGACGCCCCCGGTGACCTGGAGTTCGGCGAAGGCGGTGGCCCCGAGCGTCCGGCCTGGGAACGCTCCTGGCCGGTCTGGCTGGGTGCCTCAGGTGGTGCGCAAGTGATGCTCCACACGGCGGCTGGCGTCGCCTTGGACGCAGCCGGCGAGCGCGAAGCCCTGCAGCCCGGCCAGCTGGCCGCGCTCAGCGATCACATCAACCTCTCCGGCCAAACGCCGCTCCTAGGCCTGGGCGAAACGCGCCTCGGCCCGCTCTTCCCCGACCAGAGCCAACTGCACCACGCGGGCCTGCGCTCGCGCGCGCTGGCACACGGCTCGCGCCTCGGCATCCGCATAGCCGAAGCCCAAGCCGCATGCCTGGTGGGACCCAGCCTGGCCACGCCCGCCGAGCTGCGCTGGCTCGCCAGCACCGGTAGCCACGTGGCCGTACAAGGCCTAGCCGCCCCGCTTATCGCCGCCGCCCACGCGGGCCTCTCGACCTTAGCCCTGGTGGCCGTGGCCGACTCAGCCAGCCGCCCCCTGCGCATGGCGGAGTTGGTGCAAGGCGCGGACGCGTGCGCCCCCGCCATCGAAGACTTGATCAAGGCCCTCGCCCCCGACGTGGCCGAAGTGGCCGCCGAACTCGAGTTCGAAGCATGACCCATCCCGTTGCCGTGTTCGTGTCCGGCACGGGCCGGCACATGGAAAACTTCGTCCAGCTCTCGCGCAGTGGCGAGCTCGATATCGATGTGCGCCTGGTGCTCTCCTCGCGCAGCAGCGCCCTGGCCCTCGAGAAAGCCAAAGCGCTCGACATCCCCGCCGTCGCCGTACCCGGCAAGGGTGCGGACCACGCCCGCTACTCCCAGGCCATCTTCGCCGCCGCCGCAAGGGCTGGCGCCGAGACCGTGCTGCTGGCCGGCTTCCTGCGCATGCTCGTGATCCCGGATGGCTGGCAGAATCGCGTGCTGAACATTCACCCCTCCCTGCTGCCTGCCTTCGGCGGCCAGGGCTACTACGGCAACTTCGTGCACCAAGCGGTGCTCGATCGCGGCGTGCAGATCAGCGGCTGCACCGTGCACATGGTCGACGATGAGTACGACCACGGGCGTATCCTGCTGCAGAAGAGCTGCCCCGTATTGCCCGACGACAGCGCCGACAGCCTGGCAGACCGTGTTTTCGCGGTCGAGCAAGAGGCATACCCAGAAGCTGTGCGCAACTTCCTGAGCTAGGCACTACCATTCGCGATGGGCCGTTTCCCTCTCAACCCACCTACTGCCATGACCATCTCCCGCACCTTGAGCCTCGTGCTCGCCCTGCTGGCCATTCCCGCCTTCGCCAGCCCCGCCCTTGGCCAAACACCCGGTTCCACCCAGGAACCCGGCAAGCCGCGCACCAAAGCCAAGCGCGCCGACAAGGTCAAGGAGGCCCAGCCTGGCACCAACCCCGCCAAGCAGGACAAGAAGACTGCCGAGCGCACCGGCGAAGCACGCGACAAGCAGCAGGCCGAGAAGGGTGCCGAGCGCGCTGCAGATGCACGCGACAAGCAGCAGGCCGAGAAGGGTGCCGAGCGCGCTGCAGATGCGCGCGACAAGCAGCAGGCCGAGAAGGGTGCCGAGCGCGCTGCAGATGCACGCGACAAGCAGCAGGCCGAAAAGGGTGCCGAGCGCGCTGCAGATGCACGCGCCAAAATGAAGGCCTTGGATACGAAGGCGCTGCGCTCTCTAGGCAATCAGGTCAAGATCCACGAAGCCAATGTGGCGCGCATCGACAAGCTGACCGAGATCTTCACGCGCAAGAAGGATGACACGCGCCTGGCCCAGGTGCGCAAGCTGCGCACCGCTGAGGACCAGCGTTATGAGGCCATCATCGGCCGCTTCAAGAATGCCCTAGGCGCGGATCGCTTCGGGTCCGTACGTGCGCGCCTGGAAACCTCCAAGCGCAAGAACAAGGGCCGCTAGCGGCTCACGCCATCCCTCCACCCCACTCCTCCATCATGAACACGCGCATCTACCTAGCCCCTCTAGCCCTCAGCCTGCTCCTCTGCTCCTGCCCCGGCGATGAGCCGGAGGCCGCCGCAGCTCCCGGAACGGAAACCGGCACCGCCGACACGCAGGCCTTCGACAACACCGTCGAGGAAGTGGCTGGCGAGATCGACGCCGCAGCCAAAGCTGCCAGCGACAAGATCACTGACGAGAACGCCGAAGCATCCCTCGAGGACCTTTCCAAGTCCATCGAAGGCGGCAACTAGCTAGGGCAGCCCGCCTTGCGGCGCAGCCGCAAGGCGCGGCCCTCTAGATCGCGCGCTAGCCGACCGCGGCCGGCGCCCGGGGGATAGGCCTCCAGCAGGGCTTCGGCCCGCAGGCAAGCCGCCAGTGCGGCGCTGTAGTTTTTAGCGCGGTGCTCAAGGAACTTGGCCCAGGCAGCATGAATCGGAGCCGTGAAGTCATCCTCCGGCCCGCTGGCGAGCTCCGCGAAGGCCACCCCCGCCGCCTCGTCCTGGCGCAGGCGCCGTAGCAACTCCGCCCGTGCCAGGCCCAGGTCGCGCGCGCCCGGTTCCAGCTGCAGTGCACGCTCGGCCAACTCCAGGGCCGCGGGTAGGTCCTTGGCACCCGCGCAGGAGGAGAGCACCCCTCTACGCCGCGCACCCGCCGGACCCGACAGAGCGTTCCCGTCGGGACCTAACTCCCCGCCCGCACGCCCGAGCCAAGCCAGCAGTGTCACCAGGGAGAGCACATCCAAACGGTTGTGGTGAAACACGCCCTCCAGCCGGTGCGGCCGTTCCGCCAGGTAATCGAACCAAGCCGCCGGAGCCTGGGAACCAGGCAGATCATTGTCGCGCTGCAGTCCGCACAGCTCGCGCTCGAGGGTGGCTAGGCGCCCGTCGTCGAAGCTACCGCCGAAGAGCCGGCGCAGGGGGTGGTAGAGATCGAGATGCGGCTTGTTCTCGAAGGGCGGCGCTACTCCGCACAGGCGCATCTTGTCCTCGAGTCGGTGCCTATCGAAGGACTTGCCAAAGAAGGAAACCAAACTGCCAGCCTCGGCGATGCGCCGCGAGGCTTCCGCCAGCAACGCCGGCTCGTCCTCCGGCCCGCGCATGAAACCCTGCCACAGCTCGAAGCTGCCGTCGGGTAGGAAACGACCGAGGCCAACCATGAAGACCCAGGTGCCCGCACCGCCGGAGAGTCCGGTGGTCTCCGTATCCAGGTAGATCGCTTGGCGCGCATCCAAGCCCGCCAAGCCCCCATCGCCAGTAAGCCAAGGAAAGATGCCCGTGTCGATTCCGTCCACCGCATCCAAGCGCCAATTCCCGTGCAAGTCCGCGCCCTGAAAGAGCTCCGTTCGCGCCCAGTAGGGACCCCGCGGACCCTCAGCTAGCACCAAATTCTGGGGTTCGCCGCTGCCCACGGGCCAGCTCGGCTGCTGCTCAACCGGCTGCTCGGGCGCTGCCGAAGAGGGCGCACCCGCCTGCCGACCTAAGCGCGCCTTGAGCCAACCGGGCATGGCCTTGGGCTTGGACGGGGACTCCGACTCCGGCTGCACCTCGGGCTCCGGACTCGGATCCCGGCGCAGGCGCCGCAGGCGTTCCCTTCGGGACTCGGTGGTCATGAACTAGTGGGACTCCGCCACCGCGCCGCGCGGTGCATGCCCTTCGCGCTGGAAGTCAGCCGCCTGGGCGCTGGTGGCTTCCGGCTCCTCGAGCTCCTCCACCTGCACAGTCACGGGCGCAGGCCCGCGCGCCAGGTGCTCGAGGATCTGCCGCGACATATCCTTGCCCATGGGTCCGACCTCCGCGCGAGGCCCGACGCAAGCGGGGCAGCCCTCCTGGCAATCGCAGCGCAGCACCACATCCAATGCCGCGCTGAGCATCTCCCGGTGGGCCTCGTGCAGTAACTCGCTAAGCCCCACGCCGCCTTGCACGCGATCGTATAGGAATAGGGCCGGACGCTTGAAGAACACCGAGCGCACCTGACTTGAGAGCCCTAAGTCACTGGAGGAGCAGCGCACGAAGAGCGGCGCCACCCGGCGTAGCAACTCCCCCACGGCACGCCAGGCCGCAGCCCGATTGCCCGCCGCCAAGCCCAACTCGGCGGCGCTAGATTCCGACAGGGTCAGCACCAGAGCTTCCGTGTCTAGTTCCTCCGGCGGCAGGTGAATCTCACCTGCGCCCACATTCTCGCGGGTGTAGAAGCGCACCTTCTTGTAGAGCGTTGCGACCGTGGTCACGTGCACCTCGCCACGCCAGACGGAATAGTCCTCGCCCTCCGCCGGCAGGCGCGGCAGGGCCGTTCCCTCCAAGCTGCCGCTCTGACTCGCTTCGAAGGGTTGCGAGACCTGCCACACTTCACGGCTGCGCTGCTCGCAGGTCTCCAAGCGCAGAACGCGCACCTCCGTGTCGGTCTGCGCATCGGTGAAGTAGTCCGACTCCACGGGCACCACATAGGCGCGCCGGTTCTTGTAGTCGAAACGCTCCACGCGCCAGGTCACGCCCTGTACCTGATAGATAGCACCCTCATGGCAGGTGGTGATCGCGTTCTCGCGGTCGGTTTCCCCGATGGCTTTCTCGGTGCCCTGCTCAAGGATCAGAACGTTATCCAACTCGCCGCCCGCAAGGGACACGTCCTGGGCCGGGTACGCGTCCGCGATCCAGAACCAACTGCTGCCCCGTTTCTGCAAGAAGCCTGACTCCTCCGCCAGGTAGTCCAGGATCTCGGCCACCAACTCTCCATCCGGATAGCCGGGTTCGCCTTCCAGTCCGCCCTTCTCGTCCGAGGTGAAGGGCAACTCGAAGGCCGCGCACTTGAGCTGCTCCGAGAGGATCACCAGCTGATCCGCGTCCACACCGAGACGCTCACGCGGGGCCTCGAAGAGGTAGCTGGGATGATGCACCAGGAACTGGTCGGTGGGTTCCGAACGCGCGATCTGCACCACCAAGCAGGGTGATCCGCGACGACCTACGCGACCGGCGCGCTGCCAGAAAGATGCCTGACTTCCAGGATAACCCACCAATACGGCCACATCCAAGGCACCAATATCCACGCCCAGCTCGAGCGCATTGGTGGAGACAACGACCTTGATCTGGCCCAAGCGAAGACCGCCCTCGATCTCGCGCCGCAGGTCCGGCAGGTAACCGCCGCGGTAGCCCATGATCTCGCTGGGCTTGAGCCCCATGTCCGCAGCGCCCTCCTTCAGATAGCGCGTGAGCACCTCCACAGCCGTGCGCCGGCCGCAAAAAAAGATCACCTGGTGGTCCGGACCGCAGACGGTCGTGGCTAGCTCGCGCGCCTCCTCCAGCGCGTTGGCGCGCAGGCCCGCCACGGGATTGATGATGGGCGGATTGTGCACGGCGAAGGTGCGCTTGCCCGCGGGGGAAGCGTCCTCCGTGACCAACTCCACGTCGCGCCCGAAGATGCGCCGCGCGTGCTTGCCAGGATCGCGCAAGGTAGCCGATCCCGCCAGGAAGCGCGGGTTCGCGCCGTAGTGCCGCGCGATGCGCTGCAAGCGTCGCAGCACGTTCGCCACGCTCGAACCAAAGACGCCCGAGAGGCTGTGCAGCTCGTCCACCACCACGAACTCGAGCTCGCGGAAGAGCTCAGACCACTTGGGGTGGTTGGGCAAGATGCCCTGGTGCAACATGTACGGGTTGGTCAGGATCATGTGCCCGCGATCGCGCAGGGTGCGGCGCACGGAGGGCGGCGTATCCCCGTCGTAGGTGAAGGCGTGCCAATCCACCCCAAGCGCTTCCACCAGGGCGGTCAACCCCACGGTCTGATCCTGGGCCAAGGCCTTGGTTGGATAGAGGAAGAGCGCCCGCGAGCGACCATCCGTTTCCAGCAGGCGCTGCAGAACTGGCGCCGTGTAGCACACGGTCTTGCCCGAGGCCGTGGGCGTGGACACCAGCACATCCTTGCCGTCCAGAGCCAGCTCGATAGCGCGCGCCTGATGAGCGTAGGGCTCCGTGATGCCGCCCTCCTGAAGCACCTTGAGCAGGCGCGGATCCAGGCGCTCGGGCCAGGGACAGGTACGCCCGGGCCGGGCCGGCTGCTCGTGCCAATGCACGATGCGATCCCTCCAGCGGCCACCCTCACGCAGCTCCTTGATGGCCCTTGCGACCCCTCCCGACACCATTTTCTGCTCGCTCATGGCCTGATCCCCCCCAGGGAGCCCTCCCCGCGGAAGTTCGCGAAAAGTTAGGCCTGCAGGGTAGCCCAAGAGCCCCCAAGTGTCGACCCGGCTACTTGAAGAGCCCGAGCAGGCGGCCGTGGAGCCCCTGATCCTTGGCCACGGAACGCAGTCCGAGCACCTCGATCTGTACCTGAGTGCCCTCCGGCCCGCTCACCGTGCCAATCTTCGCTCGGTGCGTGGCACCTTCCTTGTCCTGGAATTGAACGCTGATCACATCCTCGAGGACCTGGTCCCGGGCGACGCCCGCGCCCAAGTGCTCGCTAGCCTTCAGGAACACGAGCGAGTCCAGCACCCGCAACAGTTCCGATGCCGGCGCATCCACATCGCTGTAGTGCCAGGTGCCCTGCATCTTGCGCAGGAAGCTGCGCGCAGCATCCCCATGGGTCAGGCTCACGCCGGTCAACTTGACCTCGGTCAAAGTCCACAGGGCCAGAGAGCGCCAATCAGAAAGCTCCAGGTCCAGCCAGGCCGCCAGGTCGCGCGTCACCAGCCCGGCGATCACGTCACCTTCGCGGTGGTAGGACTGCAGCGTCGTGCCCTCATCCGAGGTGCGCGTGGGGCCGAACCGGCCGCCTTGATGCTCGCCCTCCAGCACTCCGCGCAGGTTCAATTTCAGGCCGCGCCTGGGCTCCCCAACAGGGAAGAGGTTCTCCGGACTGTCCGCCTCGCGATCCAACCAAAGCTCGATCTCGTTCTGCTCTAGATCCGCGAGCAGGCCTTCCACTTTGATGCGGTTGGCCGGCACCGCGATGTCGAACTGAGCCTGGCCCAAGGGCTTACTAGCCACGGTCCAATGCCCATCGAAGTCCTGACTGAAGCGCAGGCTGTCCTGCTCTCCGCGATCCAGATCCACCGACTCGATGTCGACCCGGAAAGCGTTCACAAGGCGCGTATTCCAAAGCTCGCGGCCAGCCTGCAACAGCTGCACCAGATCGCCCGGATCCACCTGCATGATGTGCTTCTCACCCGCGCGGCGCGCCACCCACGCTCCGTTGCTGGGCATCTGGCCAAAGTGCACTTCCTCTTCCTTGCCGGTGCGATCGGTCAAGCGCACGCGAATGGAAGGGTTCACTAAGCCGTAGAACTCTAGGTTGGGATCCTCTCGATCGGAGAGGAATCCGCTGACCCGAATACTGGCGAGCGCCATGGCCCAGAGCCCGGTCACGCCCGGGTCGAGGTCCATGCGATAGGGCCGCTGAAGTTGCCAACCGGCACCCCCGCGCGTTGCCTGGAAGCTCACATCCACAGCCCCATCGGGCGTGTAGTTCGCACCTTGCCTGTCGATCGCCACCACTTCGGCGCCGTGCAGGGTAAACAGCATTTTGCGCCGCATCTCCTCCACCGAGCGTTCCATGGCCGTGTCGAGGTTGCGCAGAATGCGCAGGGAACGCCCGCGCGTACGCACCTCCAGTCGCATGCCGTCAACGTCAAGATCGCCGACCCGGATCTCGTGCTCCACCGTGCTGCCACTCTCCAGTGTCTCCGTCACGAAGATCACCGCGCGCGGCGGATCGAAGTGCGGATCGAGGGAAGCCTCCTCCTCCTCCGGCACGAACTGCGCCGGATAGGCCAAGGCCTGCAGGTAGAACTGCACCATGGAATGATCCGCCGGATACTCGAGCGGATCCACCAGGAACCAACCCTCCTTGCGGCGCACGAACTCAATCTGCTTGCTGCGCTCCACGTTGTCCACGCGAATGCCCGTAACACGCTCCACTCGGCCGGTGCCCAGCAAGGGCTCCACCAGTCGCGGATCGTAGTCCTCTTCCGCTTCCTTCTGCAGGTAGACGCCAGCGCCAAGCCCAGCCACCATCAGAATGAGCAGCAACAGAGAGGTCTTGTTCATAGGGGTCTAGGCTAACCGCGGGAGCGGCGGAAGGCGGTCAGCAGGCCGCCGAGTAGACACAGCAGGGGCAAAATCCAAAGCGCCAGGTGTAACACCGGGCCATGGGCTTCCGGGTCCAGCACACGGTAGTCGGGATCCTTGGGGGAAACCGACACGCGCCATTCGCGGTCCACGAGCCAGTTGAAGGCCCCCATCAGGAAGGCCTCGTTCTCGCTGTGCAAGTAGTTGCGCATCCAGTCCGCGCTACCGAGCACGATCAGACGCGCTTCCACACGCTGCTTGGGCCCCGCCTCCTCGGCCTCCGATGCCGTGCTGTTGTCCACGAATTCAGACGGCACCCACTGAGAAGCCACCAGCAAATCGAAGGAGCGTGCGTCCTCCGTATTCTTGTCGTGCTCGTAGTTGGGCGGGTAGGGGTCATCCAACCAAGAGAGAGTCGGGTCCGAAGCCACAAGCGGCGTGGAGAGCCCTTGGCCGCCGGAGACCTGCCGAGCGACGCCCACGGGGTGGCTGTTGAACACGGAGAAGGTGCGCCCCGAGCTGCGCATGGCATCCAGGATCGGGTGCCGGCGCATCTGCGCCTCGCGCACCTTGAAGCCCAAGGCCTTCGGCCCGCCGAACAAGCGCCCGGTGGTAGCGTCGACCCATGCCTGCATGACCGTGCCTTCACCGATGTCCACGCCGAAGCGATCCGCAAGATCCTGCAGGCCGCTCCTCTTGAGTGCTTCCGCCTTGCCGGAGGGCGCCAGTAACAAGCGCCCGCCGCCGCGCGCGAAAGCCTCAAGCTCGTCCAGCAGCTCGTCGCCCAGCGGATCCGTGGGACCCACCACCGCGATCAGCGCCGTGTCATCAGGGAATTCGCCCTCTTCGAGGCGGTTCCAAGTATCCACGGTCAAACCATCGTCGCGCAGGGCGGCGTGCAGCTTGCCCAGGGACTCCTCTTCGGTATCCAGCAGCGGAACTTCGCCGTGCCCGGTCAGGAAGAGCACCTTCGGCCGCTCGCCACGGGTCACCTTCAGGATCGCCTCGACCAGCTCACGCTCGCCATTGAAGGACAGGATCGAGGGCGGGCGGTAGTTCTCGGGGTCCGGGTTGCCCAAGTCAAATTCAGCCAGGTCGCCGAAAAGGCGCACCACGGCGCGGGCGTTGCCCTGGGAAACGACGAGGCAGTTCTCCAAGCCCCGAATATGCAGCTGCTGCATGCGCTCCTGCACGGCCAGCCGATCCATCAGATCGTTCTCGCGCACCTGCACGAGGCCGGCGGACAAGGATTCGGACAGGGCCAAGAGCTTCTTGGTGCGCATCTGCACCTCGTACACGCGCTCCGTCATGGGCGCGCGCGCGGCTCGGAAGAAGATGTCCACTTCCACCGGTTCGCGCAGGGACTCCAGCACCAACTGCGTAGCCACGTCGAGGGAGTTGCGACCCGTGTGGGTGAAGTCCACCCGCGTACGCACGCCGGGCCGACCAGCCAACCAGTTGACCATGACCACCGCGGCCAGGGCCAAGACACCGGCGATCAACACCTGTAGGCCGATGGCCATACGGGAACCGCGTCCCACTTTCCCTTGAGAGCTCAACCTCGCCACCTTCGCGCTTCGAGCGCACGCACCGTCAAGAACAAGAAGAAGGCCGGCCAGGTCAAGAAGAACACAAGCTCGGCTGAGTCCAGCACCCCAAGCCTGAAGGACGTCTGGAAGTGCCGCAGCACATCCATCTTATCCAGGGCTCCACGGATCCAGTTCTCGGCGGCCACCAGGCCACCAGCGCTAGATTCAAACCAGACGCGCACCTGCCCCATGATCAGGTTCACCAACTGCGGGATCATCAGCCAGGTCACGCAAGCCAAGAATGCTAGGAAGGCCGCCAGCAGCGGCGTACTCGAGAGGCATGACGCCAACAGCCCGATGCTCAGGAACAGGCCCGAGACCAAGACCGCGCCCACATAAGTGCAGAGCAAGGCAGCCCAATCCGGTGCAGCGCCGGCCATGTGAATGGCGGCCGCGTAGATGAGCACCGAGGACCACAGGATGGCCATGAAGGTGGTCGCGGCCAGGTGCTTGCCGACCACCACCGCCGCGTCCGTGATGGGCGCGGTTAGCAGATACTCCAGGGTGCCGTTGCCGCTCTCCTCGGAGAGCATGCGCATGGCGAGCAGGGGCGGCAGTAGCACGATGAAGGCCCAGAAGGTCGGCCCGCCACCGAGTGCGCCCTCCAAAGAAGCCGTCACATTGCCGCGCGAGCCCGACATGTAGGCATAGAACAAGAACCCGTTGGCAGCCAAGGCCAGCAGCAACAGCAGCCAGCCGATCGGCGCGCGGAACAGGCCCGCCAGTTCGCGTCGGTAGATAACCAGAGTGCCTTTCACTGGGAAGACTCCTCGTCGCAGTCGGTCTTGGGGGGCTGGGGCGCGTCCGTGGGTTGCACCTGCATGGGTGCGCCCAGGTCGCGGCTCGCGCCCTGATCGAATGGGTTCAAGCTGTAGATTGTCTTGGGCGCGGCGCTGCTCGGCTTTTGTGGCGCTAGGTCCAAGCCAATGGCCGTCAGTTCGGGCGTCAGGAGCGGTGTCGTGGACGCCGCCGCGGGAGCCGCAGCCGCAGCCGCAGCTGGCTTCGACGTAGCCGCTTGCCAATCATCCCCTTGCACCAGACGCGCGAAGAGGCTCTCCAAGTCCGGCCGATCCCAAGACAGCTCGCGCAGTGCCCAGCCCTTGATCGAGGCCAAGGCACCGATGTCCTCGCGCAAGTCGCCTTCGCCAAGGACTCGGAAGGCCTGGTGCACGCCGACTTTCTCGCCCACATCCACCTGGCTCACACCGGGCAGTTGCCCGAGCAGGCGCTGCGCATCCGCAGCATCGCCAACGGCGGCTTCCAAGTGGAAGGTGCCGCTGCCCGCGTACTTCTGCACCAGCTCCTCGCGCGTGCCGTCCGCCACGAGCTTGCCTTGGTTCAGGATGATCACGCGCGGACAGATGGCCTCGATCTCCGCCAAGATGTGCGAAGACACCAGCACCGTGTGTTCGGAGGCCAGTTCCTTGATCAGTGCGCGCACCTCGATGCGCTGCAAGGGATCCAGCCCGCTGGTGGGCTCGTCCAGAATGAGCACCTCGGGATCGGGCAGCAAGGCCACCGCCAAACCCACCCGTTGACGCAGGCCCCGCGAGAGATTGCCGACCAGTTGATTGGAGCGGTCCGCTACACCCACGCGCTCGAGCACCATGCCGATGCGCTCGCGCCGATCGCTGCGCGACATGGCATGCAGCTGACCCTGGAACTCCAGCATCTCTTGCACGCGCATCTCCTTATAGAGGGGCACGGACTCCGGCAGATACCCGATAGCAGCGCGCGCCTCCAGGCCGCGGCGCAGCACATCGTGCCCCGCCACCACCAGCTTCTCGGCGCGGGTCGCCGGCAGGTAGCCGGTGAGTATGCGCATGGTGGTGGTCTTGCCCGCGCCGTTCGGGCCGAGGAATCCGACCACCTCTCCGGCTTCGAGTGTGAATGAGACATCGTCCACGGCCACAAGGGGTCCGTAGCGCCGTTCAAGGTGTGCGACTTCGATCATGGGCGCGGAGCGTACCCGCGCGAGGGTACAAGCGGAAAGGGTCGAGGGAGCGACTCGGCCGGAGTCGCTCCCTCGGGGTTGTATCGCGGACCGCTAGCGGGGGCCCGGACCTGGCAAGATGGACGACCCGTCAGGGCCCGCGTTACGCTGGACATAAGATCAAACGCCGTGCCAGGCTCCGGGTTCAATCCTGAGGCTCCAGGGCCCTGTGCGCTTAGTGCACCCCCGCGGAAGCACTCAAAACGGCCGTGCGCTTCCGAACATTAGGCCTCCCAGGAGGCCTGGCAGGGAGACCGGGAGGCCTCTGATACTCGGACCGGGGAGGATCAGATGCTGAGCGAGGGCGCTGAAAGGCTGGAAAGGCCGGGCATGACATTCCCTTGGGGAAGATCGAGAACTGCGCAGGAAGGGCTGTTCGCGGGCGCTGAGGGGTGGGCGCGGCGGAGCCGGCCGGAGGCCGGGGCTGGTGAAGGGGCGAC